>DAOUDD010000200.1:0-18161 GCA_034431765.1 Ktedonobacteraceae bacterium
AAATCGCAACTTGCCTACGACCTGATCACCTTCATCAATAGTAATCGTCTCAAACTCTACCGTACCGACTCGGCCCCGCGTCGTATAGCAGAGGAATGTTGGAGCCAACTGCACCTGGCGCGTGCACGCCTGCACCTGCGCGCCCAGATCGACTTCTATGTCGATCCAAGCGAAGGGCACGACGACTACCTCATGAGTCTCGCCCTGCTCCCCGTCGCCCTCTCTCGCATCAACGCCTCTGCCCTCTCCCCTCCACCCACCTCTTCGTATATCACGCCATCCTCCACCATCTATACCCCTTCCCGTAAAGCGAAAACTCCTCCTAAGCGCTTCTAGTCTATTAACCTTCCGCCATTCCCGGCAGTATGAATTGCCTTAGTTCAACGGAGGCTCGGACAGCACTGAATTCCTTACGACGCGTCCCCGCTCTGTATAGCAGGTTGACCGATGAGATCGAGCGAGACCAGCCACAGTTTCTGTGCAATGTCTGGATCAATCGCCCACTGCTTGACGCCGTCGCTACTTTTGAACAAGTCAGCGTCATTGGGCACGGTGTGGGCCTCCTGGCAGTCAGTAAGATAGTGCCCGCCAGTGTGGGCGAATTGGGGCGCGACGGCTGCAACGAGGGTGGTAGCGGCACCTTGCTCGACCGTCTTGTAGACAAAGACTCCTGCAGCCTCGGCCTCGTCCAGGTACTCTTTTTGTCTCTGTGTGAAGTCTCTTTGCAGCCTGGTAGCGATGCCGCCAGGGTTGACTGCGTTGGCGACGATGCCATCGGCGGTCCAGCGACGTGTGGCTTCGACCGCGAATCAAGCGCCCCGTTTGCCCTGGCACGATCTGATCAACACATGACGGAGAGAACCAAAAAGTCGGGCTATCATAGCTATTGGAATATGGTATACTGTATGCAAGTGGAGAACTCTCCACTCGTAGACATATAATACTGGAGAGTTCTCTACTTGTCAAACCTGGTGTATCGCCGGGGGGAGGTATGATGGCACACAGACAGACCGAGTCGCTGCGGACGGACGCGCAGCAGAAACGTGCCCGCATTCTCGCGGTGGCAGTCGAGGCGTTCACAGAATCGAGTACGGCCTCACTGAACTCAATCGCAAAGAAGGCTGGTGTTGGGATTGGCACGCTCTACCGCAACTTCCCCACGCGAGAAGCGCTTGTGCTTGAGGTCTACCGCCACGAGGTGCAGCAGCTCGTCGATGCCGCGCCGGAACTGCTGGCGACCATGCCGCCCCTCGACGCGTTCCGCGCATGGCTGGACCGTGCGGCGCACTATGGGATGACCAAAGCGGGTTTAGCGGACGCATTTAGCACCGTGATCACCTCCCGCGAAGGTCTCGCCGCCGAAACCTATGAACTGGTGCTCGGTGCCCTTTCCCGGCTCTTGCATGCAAACGAGCAAGCGGGCACCATCCGCACTGGCCTTGATCCCGCCGATGTTCTCACCCTGCTGAGCTTCTTGTGGCGGATCGACCCCGTCGGTGATTGGCGCTCACGCTCTGACAGGCTGCTGAACCTGTTCGTAGATGGACTCCGCGCTGGCGCTCCCGGACCCACGACAAGCGTTGACCGCTAGCTCGTGTCTCCCAGGAGGGAAGGTGAGGGAGAAGGGTTCCCGATGAGCCAGCTCGGATTATCCAGTTCAGGGTCGAGCCGGTCCACCTCGGCGAAACAGCAGGTAGGTCTGTCGATACTGGAATAGAAGAGAATACACACATGTTCACAATATCATCCAATGGGGTACGTATTGCCTATGATAAGCAGGGCAATGGTCCTGTGCTCCTCCTCTTGCAAGGCTTCGCTGCGGCTCGTCATATCTGGTATGAACTGGGCTATGTCGAGCGCTTGAGCAGAGAATTCACAGTCATCACAATGGATCGACGTGGTATTGGTGAAAGCGCTATGCCTACTGATCCAGCGTCTTATGGAGTTGAGCGAGTTTTGAACGATGTGGAGGCTGTCTTGCGAGTATGTGCAGTTGAGCGATATAGCGTCTGGGGACATTCTTTCGGAGGTTCAACAGTGCTCCAACTTGCCTCACGCTCCTCACAGATTCAGCGCGCGGTCGTAGCTGGCAGCTTCTTTGGAACTGTGTACCCGCAAGAGCGCATCGCCGGGATCGTCAACTGGTTGGAAAGCTACCTGGAGGCCAAAGCAAAAGGTACATTAGAAGAATTGGGAGTCGATGCTGAAGAAGACGCTTACCTGAGTCAGACCAATCTTCCCGCACAGATCGCCTGCTGGCGTGCACTGGTCAATTGGCCTGTTGTTCATCCTCAGAGTGTACTTTGTCCAATGCTTGTGTACGCTGGCACCGCAGATGAGCGTGTGGTAAAGCCTTTAGAGGAGCGTCGTCAAGAGATCGAACAGAGCGGCATTGGACTCCGCTTCTTCGAGAATCTTGATCATGAGCAGGAGTTGACTATGCGTGAGATTGTTCTGGAACCTGTTCTCGCATTCTTGCGTGGCTAACGCAAGAATGCGAATTGTATACAGTTTGCAGTGTGAGGAATGAGAACTGATAACCGGCATCTACCCGATCTATCACACACATTCGCGCAGGGCGTGGCTACCACTCAGACCACGCAGTTTCATCAGTGCGACGACTTCGAGCTGGCGTACACGTTCGCGCGAGATGCCGAGTTCTTTGCCAACTTCGAGCAGTGTGCGGCTGCGTCCGTCGCCGATGCCATAGCGCAAGGTGACAACGGCGCGTTCGCGGGGAGTAAGCAGTGCAAGCGCGCGATGCAACTCTTCACCCAGCAAGTGCTGCGAAGCAGTATCGACGGGAGCCGGTGTTGTGCTATCCTCAAGCGTGTCGGCGAGAGAGTAGCGTGCTTCGTCGTCAACAGGAGCGTCGAGGGAGACAGGCTGCTCGATAACGCCCAGCAAATCTTCGACCTCGCTCGTCGGAATATTGCATGCCTCAGCAATTTGTTCGGGCAAAGGATCGAGTCCGTTTTCTTGCGAGAGCTGTGCAGCGACACGACGAACCTTGCGCAAGCGTGTTGCCACGTGTTCAGGGAGGTGAATCATGCGCGACTGTTCTCCTGCCGCCCGGCTGACAGCTTGACGAATCCACCAGGTGGCATAAGTGCCGAAGTGGCAGCCGCGCTGATAGTCGAACTTCTCAGCCGCCCGCATCAGGCCAAGGTTACCCTCTTGAATAAGATCATTGAGAGGAACGCCAGTACTGGTATAACGACGGGCAATAGCGATGACAAGGCGCAGATTCGACTCGACGAGTTTGCGTCGTGCACGTTCGTCACCGGCAGCGACACGGCGGGCAAGATCAATCTCTTCCTCGTGCGTCAGCAGGCCAAGGCCACGAATATCGCGCAAGTAGCTCTGAAAAGCATCTTCATTGCCAGAGGCGCTTTTCGTATTCGTAATGCCCGTCTGCCGTCCCCGTGTTGTGACTGCTTCGGAATCCTCCCGCTCATCGTCCTCATCCTCTCCCGCAGAATCGATGGTTTCATCAGTGTCAAGTGGGAGAGTAAGCTCGGCCAGTGGCTCAGTAAAGCGCACAGGAAGCTCTTCAGGGAGAGCCTCATCGAGAAGACGCTGTGCTGTTGAAGATGTGGAAAGCTGCTCCATCTTGTTTGAACGAATTGCGGATAGAGTCTCGCGGTCATCGCTGACCGGCTCAACAATTGCCATGATTGCAGGCTCCCTTCGGGAAACTTGCCGGCAAAATCAGCGCCGGACTTTGTATTGCCTCATGGATTGCACTTCCAACGGTCCAGCACCACAGTGCTGGTGGATATGTGTCGATCCCTATATTCTGTCTCTCTTATTGTATAGAATGAAGGGCTGTTCCCGTATCGGGTAATTACCCTAAATCCTCTCAGGTTCTAACCTTATTCCTGGCTCGAACGGGATGAGAAAGGGCGTTACGCCTTATCGGGATTTGTTTCGTCGAAGGGATCGTGCACACCATGACCACGGTCATAGAGCAACTGCGTCGGGTCGCCAGGGTGGTCTTCGTAGTCAGGACGAACTTCCCACTTAAGCTCGCTAGCAGCATTCAGATCCATATCAAGGACGACTCTGTCTCCCTCCACAGATGTTACATTGCTATAGGTGTAGTAGTGTTTTTTAGAGAAAATACCTTTGTGTACTTCAAATGAGTCCTCGAAGAGTTCTATAATATGGCCCAGATCGTTGTTGTCGGATGAATAGACATGCATATTTTTATGAAGCGTTTGCGCATTCCATGTAGCCATGCTGGTAAAGTTCCTCCTCAAGAGAAAAGATGAAAATAGAACAATCGTCTAATCGTTCCTACGTCATGTTTTCTGGAAAAGTTTCAGGATGGGAGTGCCGGTATGAGTTTGATGGGGATGTGGTTTATAAGCCTGTTCTATGACGGTTTTGCCTCCATGTTTCCACGTTCGTGGTAGTTCATTGACCTTTTTGAAGCACTCATGTATACTCTTTTTCACCTAGAGAGAACGAGTGTTATGGTCAGTGTGCATTCCATGAGGTGAAGGAGTGCTGGAATGGCAACAATGGTGCCGATGTGTATTCAGGACTTATTTCATAGCTAGAGGAGAGTATTTTTAGGATGCAGACAATGAAAGGACAGCAAATTCCCCTGGATAGGCGTGGACGACCTGGGCAACGTCAGCAGGAAAGGCTGCAACGTCTGGCACGGCGGCGGCGTCGCCAGAGAATCATTATCACCAGTATTGTCGCAGTGCTTGTTGTTGCGCTAGCCAGCATGGGTATATGGCAGTATCAGCGCTACACGGCTGACCAGGCCGCAGCGAACAACGCACATGCTACAGCAACCGCCAAGGCAAAAGAAGCGAATGCGAATGCCACCGCTGATGCAATAGCCAAAGCGATAGGCACGCCAACTCCCCCGGCCGATACTCCCCCAACGCTTTCACAAACTCCGGTGAAGCTCTCCGATGGCTTGCAATATATTGATGTGAAAGAGGGGATAGGGGATGCGGCGAAGAAGGGGGGCACTGTGACGGTCTACTACACAGGTTGGCTACAAGACTCAGGCAAAAAGTTTGATAGCTCATATGATGACGGTGGGCAGGCATTTCCTGTGCCAGTAGGACAGGGGCAGGTGATCAAGGGCTGGGATGAGGGGCTGATTGGTGTGCGAGCTGGTGGGGTACGCCGCCTGATCATCCCGGCTGATCTCGCGTATGGAGCGCAAGGTGCCAGCCAGGGAAAGGTGCCGATTCCGCCCAATGCTACACTTGTGTTTGATGTAACTGTGATCGGTGTGAAATAGCATGTGGATCAACCACTGCTTTTGGCGCAAGTCCCTATGGAGATAGGTCAAACCAGCGGAGCGGTGCGAAAGCTCATCCCCTAGAAGATGAGGGAGAGTATCACGCCATATACAGAATATCCGAAATGGAGAATGCTATGAAGCAAGGAGCAAGGGGGCAAGTGTATACGGTTGATGGGGTGGATCAGGCTGGAAGAGGTATTCAGAAACATCCCCTGGTGCTTGTGCGGCTTCAACAAAACGTACATCTGCAAAGGCAGTATGTAGCGCAGCTTCCCTGGTGGCGGCATCCACTGCTCGGATGCGTCATGAGTATTCCACTGGTCGGACTCTGTCTGTTAATCCCTTTTGCTGAACAGTACATAACTGGGCGTTCCGCACCTCTTTTCTTCGGTGCCCCTTTTTTTCTGGTGACAGTGCTTGTGGCCTTACTATGGGGTGGTGGTGCGGCTATCTTCTCTATTCTAGTTGGTGCTATCGCCCTTGATTATTTTTTTCTTTCCCCTACATACACGTTTATGGTAGGAGATTGGAGAGATCTTGTTCCTCTGTTGCCATATCTGCTCGCGGAGCTGTTTGTCGCGCTGATTACGGTGCAGCGTGAGGGAGCGCGCAGGCGAGCACTCTTTGCCGAGCAAGAGATGCAGGCTCGTGCCGATGAGCTGGAGCGGGCAAATAATGACTTGGAGAAGAGCAACCAGCTTAAGGACATATTTTTTTCGCGTGCGTCACACGAGCTGAAAACACCTTTGACAGCGATTCGTGGACAGACGCAGATAGCTCAGAAGCGGCTAATGAAGGTGGCTATGTCCTCTCCTGATTTAGAGGTGGTGCGCAACTCATTGGAAAAGATTGAGGGGCAGACACAGCGCTTGCATGCCCTGGTCGATGATCTGCTCGATCTAGGGATGTTAAGCGTGGGCAAGATGCAACTGAACATGAAGCGTTGTGACCTTGTAGAGATATGTCATGAGATCGTGGAGGAGCAGAGAACACTCTCAGGCCGCTCCATTGATTTTGCTGTACCGGCACCGCACCTAAAAGCACACGTGGATGGTGAGCGGCTGGGGCAGGTGATGACGAATCTTGTAACGAATGCAATCAAGTATTCGACAGATGGAACGACGATCCAGGTGCATATGCTCCAGCAAGACAAGACGGTGCAGATTCAAGTGCATAACGAAGGGCAAGCGATTCCTTCTGAACAGCAGCAGAATATCTTTGAGCCGTTCTATCGTGCCTCGAATGCGTACAATTCTGCTAAACAGGGCTGGGGATTGGGACTGGCAATCTGTAAAGATATCATTGAGCGGCACGATGGGCGAATCTGGGTCGAGTCGGAGGAGGGGCTGGGGACAACGTTTTTTGTCGAGCTACCTGTGAAGTAAGCCTATCTTTTCTTCCGCTTGCCCGTGTGATATCCTTCAGAGGAGAGAGTCTGGCAAGCGAAAGGCAGGACGAAAGATGATGAGCACGATAGGTCGTGTGCTCTTTCTGGGAGATGCTGAAGACAACAGGACGCGGCGGTACACTGTTGACACGGTCCTGGCGCTGGTGCCAACGCTGGCAGTGACAGCCTTTATTTACCTGGAGCACCTCTATCCACGGATTCCCAACATTTCGCTCCTGTATCTGCTCGTGGTGTTGGTTCTTGCCAGTACGCGTGGATTGTATGCAGCGATTGTTGCTTCGGTCGTGGCCTTTTTTTCGTTTGACTTCTTTCTGGTGCAGCCGCTGTTTACGTTTACGATTGGAAGATTTGAGGAGTGGCTGGCGCTTTCCATCTTCCTGGTGACCGCGATTACAACGGGTCGGCTGGCGTCAGGTTTGCGGCAAAGAGCGGAACAGGCGCTGTTGCGTGCGAGTGAGACGCAGGCATTGTACGAACTGGTGAATGCAACGACGCGCGAGGAGAGCCTGGAACGGCAGTTGAACATTGTAGCTTCCTCTATCGTATCTCATTTCTCTGGCATGGGTGTGCAGGATTGTGCGATTTTGCTACCGGATCGCCATAGGAGGTTAACGGTGCAAGCGGATGCGTGTCAGCCAGCAGCCGAGGTAGCGCTCTCATCGGATGAGATGAGGAGTGCTGAGACACTGATGACTGAGGGACGAGTCGTTGATGTGTATGTGCACGCAGATACACCGGTGCGGGAGAAACTGGGGACGCAGCACTACACGCGCACGCTCTCGTCAGGGAAGAAAGACGACGGGGAGCAGGGAAAGCAGCGTTATGTGCGCTTGCTACCACTACAACTGGGGACGCACGTGCTAGGTGTGGTGCGGCTCCTCATGGAGGAGAGTGCGAGGAAGTTTCCAGTGGAACGACCGCAAGGAGCGAGAGAGCGTGTGCAAGCACAGGCAGCATTCTTCTGGACGTTTCTCGATCAGGCGACGGCGATGATTGAGCGCGCGCGCCTGCATCGTGAAACAATGCAGATTGAGCTGTTGCAGCGGACAGATGCTTTAAGATCAGCCCTGCTCTCCTCGGTCTCACATGATCTGCGCACGCCGCTCGCCTCGATTAAGGCGGCGGCGAGCAGTTTATTGCAAGAGGATGTGCAGTGGAATGAGGAGGAAAGGCGCGGTTTTGCCTCTGCGATTGAACGGCAGGCAGATCGTTTGAATCGCCTGGTAAGCAATTTGCTGGATATGTCACGGATTGAGGGTGGCGCGATCAAGCCAGAGAAGGAATGGTATCCTCTGGATGATCTGTTGCACGATGTGCTCGATCATATGCAAGGAGTCTTGCAGGAGCATGAGATTCGAGTCGATATCGCAGATAATCTTCCTCCTGTTGAGCTTGACTATTTGCAGATTGACCAGGTAGTGACGAATTTGCTAGAGAATGCGGCCCGCTATACCCCGCCATCCTCTCCGCTTGAGATCTTGGTGCAGGTGCAGGAAGATGCTGTGCTAGTGAGTATCGCGGATAGAGGGCCGGGTATTCCACCGGGGGATCTGGAGCGTATTTTCGACAAGTTCTACCGCGTCTCAGGCACAGCGCGGCGAAATAGCAGTATTATGGGAACCGGACTTGGGCTAGCAGTATGTCGTGGCTTAATCGAGGCCCATGGTGGACGGATCTGGGCTGAGAATCGGCCAGGAGGTGGTGCAGTGTTTCAGTTTACACTACCGTTGACTGCTGCTGAAATGCATGAAAGCCTTGAGAATGGCGTTGACGCGTACAAGAAAGAAATAACTTCTTAAGAGAACAGAAGGATGGAGAAATGAGCAAGAGTGGCGCTCGTATACTTGTGGTTGATGATGAAATCGAGATTGTGCGTGCGCTGCAGCGGAGCCTGACCTCGCATGGCTTTGAAGTGTTTACGGCGGGGAGCGGAGAGGATGCGATGGAACGGATTGCCCAGCATCGTCCTGACCTGGTACTGCTTGACCTGGGTCTGCCAGGCATGAGCGGGCTGGAGGTGTGTAAGCGGGTGCGCGAGCAATCGAACCTGCCGGTAATCGTCCTCTCGGTCAAGGATACGGAACGGGATAAGGTGTTGGCGCTGGATCTGGGAGCTGATGATTATGTTGCCAAGCCATTTGGAATGGATGAGGTATTGGCGCGCGTCCGTGTTGCGCTGCGCCATTCTGCGCAGGTTGCAGCGGGGACGGAGCCGGTCTTTGTCAGTGGACCTCTGCGCATTGATTTCGCGCAGCGGCAGGTGCAGCTGGAGGGACGGGATATCAAGCTGACACCGACGGAATATGATCTCTTGAAGGTGCTGGTGAAGAATCGAGGCAAGATTCTGACGCGGCAGATGTTGCTGTCGCAGGTGTGGGGAACGGGGTATGGGATGGAGGCGCACTATCTCCACGTGTATGTAGGGCAGCTACGGCGCAAGATTGAGCCTGACTCGGCGCATCCCCGCTTTATTCTCACGATTTCGGGCGTAGGATATCGTTTTGCGGCTGATGAATAGCGCGCTGAGCAGAAGTGTTACGGCTACTGTGATTCTCAATCAAGTCCGTTGAGCGTATCTTCAATTTTGCGAAGATACTCCTGGATACGCGTGCGGTCACGCTCCGCAGGAATTTGCGTGAGAGCATGAGAGACGAGGTTTGTTGAGATGTATGCAAGAACTGTTGGATGTTCACCCTTTTGAAGAGGAGCCAGAGCTTCTGTGAGGCGAGTGAGAACGACGAGAATTGCCTCAATGACTCGTGTATTTCCTGATGCATAATAGCCAATTTCAAGAAACACCTCAAGATATTCGTTGAATGCTGTCTGGCTGATGATAAGCGTACTGGTATCGCGGAGCACATGTATAATACTCTGCGGTGATGGGAGACGGGCAAGTTTCTCAAAAACGACTTGCAGGTACTTGATGCACAGTACTCCAGTGGTGGGATCGTTTATAGCGGGTGAAAGTGCTCGTAGCGCTATATCTGCCAGTTGCCGTACGCCGAAGCGGGCATCTTCGGCGATATCGCGTTCGCGTTCGATATGGACGTGGCGCTGAATCATTCTGATGAGACTCTCCTTGACAGCGGTAGTGGCCCAGACCTCCGCGATAACTGTCTGCTCTGTCACAAAATCTCCCGTGCGTACAAGAAGCTGGATACGTAGCTGTGGCTGTGTGATGTCCGCGATGAGCTGGGAGAGAGCAATATGCTGAACGTATCCAAACTGAACCGCATAAACAGGAGTTGCTTGCTCATCTTGATACCAGGATTGGATGAGTTGTGAGACACTTTCTGTCTCAGTCGAAGTGTGCTGTGTGCTGTGAATGGTATCGAGCGCCTGAAGTGTCTGAGTTGCGATGCGCGCCGCAATATCAGATACCTGAATGACTCGTCCGGTGTGATGAATAAAGATGAGGAGAAGCATGAGGCCAATGAAGCCAAAGGCCATAGCGATGGTGATACTGAGCGTAGGGATGAAGCCAGGGTCGTGTGGAGAAGAATCATGGATATCGGTGAGGACAACGAGCGAGTAGGAGAAGATGGCGAAGAAGCCGCCGGCGACAAATTGGGTGATACGATCCTGCAGAAAGCCGCGTAGTGCTCGGGGAGTATATTGACTTGACACGAGCTGGAGGACGACGATAGTAATGGAGAAGGCAAGGCCCGCCACCGTAATAAGCGAACCTGCGATAGTAGAGAGAATGCTTGTTGCTTCTGCTGCACCTCCACTAAAGAGAAATGTCTCGTATCGAATAAGCGTCTGATGAAAGGTGCTGTCAACAATCAGGAGGAGAACTGCGAGGAGCGGCCCGAGAAGAGAGATCACCCCTGGAACGAACCAGAATGTATTGAGCAAGGCTTGCCAGCGGCGTTGGATTGAGGTGTCGAACATATCTTCCAGATTTCTGTACGTGTGAGACAGGATGTCAGAGTAGGAATAGTTGGGCAAGAAAATCCCATAAGAGTGTATCATACCTTGTGTGTTTCTTAAAGAGGATAGGCGCAAATTGAGAATGTGTGTAAGCGAAGACAGGGCATTGAGCACATTTTGAGGCCTTCCAGTCGTATCTATAGTCCTTTTTTAGCCTTTCTGGTGTACACTTGTGGGCGGTTTGCACGCAGAGAGATAATGCTCACATACGAACGTTTCTAACGTTCTGAACATATTCCATTTTTTGATTGGGAGAGTATATGTCGATAGAACCCACGAACCCGTCGTCGGAGAAGCAGACACGAGCTGTACCACTTGTAGGTCCAAGCGATCATAGCGATATTTCGCAGACGCCGGTACAAGGCAGCTTTGATGTACGCTTACCTTTGCCACCATTGACCTATCAGGAAAGCCGGCAGGCAAATCCTACGAATATACAGGTACGCATCACGGACGCGAATACAAGTCATCCTGTATTACGGCGTGTGAGCAATGGCGTCCTTGAGGCGACAGAGGAAGTCATTGTGCCGCAGAGACGCGTTGGCAAGGCGATTCATAGCATAAAACATGTATTAATCGGTGCTCCGCTTTCAAATGCGATGGCAGCGCAGGAACGTCTGACCAAATTCAAGGCGCTGGCAGTGTTGTCCTCTGACGCAATCTCGTCAGTTGCCTATGCAACGGAAGCGATTCTCATTAATCTTGTGCTAGCTGGCTCAGGGAATCTGTGGATGACACTGCCGATCAGTCTTGTCATTATCGGTCTGCTTGCAATCGTGGCTATCTCGTATCGACAGACGATACCAGCCTATCCAAATGGTGGAGGGTCGTATATTGTTGCGAAAGAGAACCTGGGTACGCTACCAGGTCTTGTTGCGGCAGGGGCACTACTTATTGATTATGTCCTGAACGTATCGGTAAGCGTCGCAGCAGGAGTGCTCAATCTTGCGTCGCTCTTTCCCGGACTCACACCGAATATTGTGCTGATAGATGTCGCGCTTGTTGTACTGATTACGATTATTAATCTACGTGGCGTGCGCGAGTCAGGATCAATCTTTGCGATCCCGACCTACTTTTTTGTTGCTACCGCGCTGCTGCTAATTGTGGTTGGCCTTGTGAAGGCTTATGTGTTAGGCCACCAACCGTTTATTGGCACATTTGCGTCTATAAAGGCGAGTGAGCCGCTCTCGCTGTTCCTGCTGTTGCGCGCATTTGCGACTGGCTGTTCTGCAATGACGGGCGTGGAAGCGATTTCTAATGGAGTGCCAGCATTCAAGAAGCCGGAAACGCGGAATGCTTCGATTACTCTGACGTGGATGGCAACTATTCTCGGAACACTCTTTCTCGGCATTACGCTCCTGGTGATGACATACGCAGTGGAGGCAAACGCAGCGGGAACGCCAACGGTCATCGACCAGATTTCTAAGATCGTCTTTTCGGGTCCGCTCAGCTTTATGTATCCGGTGTTTACGTTTGCGACACTGGGTATACTCACGCTTTCGGCTGAGACCAGCTATTCCGACTTTCCTCGCCTGGCCTCGCTACTCGCGCGTGATCGCTATCTGCCAAGTCAGTTTGCATTTCGTGGGGATCGTTTAGCGTTTTCGGTTGGCATTATCGTTCTGGCAGTGCTAGCAAGCTTGCTGCTGATTGTGTTCAACGGGAGCACAAATGCACTGATTAACCTGTTTGCGATAGGTGTCTTTATCTCGTTTACGCTTTCGCAAAGCGGGATGGTGATGCACTGGTGGCGTTTACGCAAGGAGCATAAGGGGTGGTTGCGCAGCTTACTCATCAATGGAACAGGAGCCTTTGCGACACTCGTGGTTGCCACAGTGATTGCCATTACCAAATTTCTTGAAGGGGCGTGGGTTGTCGTTTTGTTGATCCCCCTCCTCGTGTTCCTGTTCCTAAGCATTCACAAGCACTATACGCGTGTGGAGCGCGAACGGATCTCTGATATTCCTATTCACCCAGGAGACATTCACCATCGTATTGTCGTGCCAATTGATAGGCTGGATCGTGCAGCAAAGCAGAGTCTCGCCTATGCCCGTTCCATTTCTCCACATGTAACTGCTGTGCATGTTTGTACCAGTGAAGATGAGGTAAAAGAGGTGCAAGCGGAGTGGGACGCGTGGCAGAAGCATTTCTCCGACATGGAGGAGACGCATCTGCTGGTGATTGAGTCGCCGTATCGTGCGCTGGTACGTCCGATTCTTGCCTATATTGACACGGTTCACCAGCGTCATCCTGATGATACGCTCACCGTCATTCTGCCAGAGTTTGTTGTCGTGCACTGGTGGGAGTATTTTCTGCACAACCAGACAGCGTTTCGCCTGAAAGCGGCGTTACTGTTCCGTCCGGGTATTATCGTTGTGAGTGTGCCACAGCATCTGCGCGATAGACGGGCTGAGACGGCTACGACATCGGGGGCAACGCTGGTGAAGTAGGAAGTGAGAGACCGGTTCTCGTTATTGTTTGCTCATTGTAACATCACAAGAAATGCAGTGCGTGGGGTCGGTGGCTGGATGAGCTGTTTGATGTCATGACCGCAATGGGATCTCTCAGCGGGCGCTGCTTGATTGCAACTACGTTCTCGGTATCTGTATCTCACCGATGCGGGGTGTGAATCAGGACTGGCTGTGTGAGTCGTGCTTCTCCTCAAGGGTGCTGTTGAAGAATTCGATGAGTCCGAAGGGGGCGCGGTCACCGAGGCAGAGATCTAGCATCAGGTGTGCAGGAGGTGTTGGATGGTCAGTTCCAGCGGCGCAACGAAACACTGCTCGTTGGAGTTGTCGGAACTGCCCAAACAGGTGGAGTGGATCAAGTTTTGCTCCAGCGCGGCAAGAGGACGCGCAGGCCAATGCCCTGACCGAGAAGCGTGATCAGCACGACGCCATAGACAACGTCTTCCAGGAGGCTGCGATTGGGGAGCTTTGCGGGCAGGCTGAGCACAAGGGCGATGGAGAGCGCGCCACGCAGGCCGGAGAGCAGCAGGATGGGACGCCAGTATGGTGGCAGGGGGATGGGAGAAGGCAAGAAGGGCAGGGCAGTCGTCTTCCTGCGCAGAATGAGCCAGCGCGTGAAGGTTTCGTGAAGTGGCAAGAGGACATAGATCATGGCGACCCGGCCTATGACAACTCCCACCAGTGCAATGGCGATGCCGAGAAATGATTGCAGCAGGTGGCTTTCTCCAATCTGGACACCGAGGAGGAGGAAAAGGAGTGAGTTCGCGAGATAGCCGAGGAACTCCCAGACATCGTGTGAGGAGTCCTGGGCGCGCTCCGATAATCCTGTTTGTCGTCCATAGCTCCCCATGACGAGGCCGGCCCCGACAACAGCGAGGAGGCCTGAGGTGTGAAGAACGCTGGCAAGCAGATAGACCCCGTAGGCAACGCTTACCGTGACCGTCATCTCGATCAGGTGATCATCCACGAAGCGAAGCAGGCGAGCAACGAGGAGACCAACTCCCACGCCGAGCACAAGCCCGCCCAGCAGCAGCCAGAGCACTTCTCCAAGCGCAAGCCAGAACGAAGAGACATGGATCGCTCCTGCTTCCACACTGTTGAGATGGAGCGAGGCGAGGAGGAAGCCGAGCACGAGTTCAAAGACAGCAGCGCCAATGCCATCGTTGAACAGGCTTTCACCTTCGATGATCGTACGAAGGCGCTCAGAGAGACCGAGCTGGCGGAGCAGGGTGAGCACAGCGACAGGGTCGGTGGGCGAGACGATAGCACCCAGCAGCAAAGCAAGAAGCCAGGGCAGGCCAAGCAGAAAATGGACAAGTGCGGCAACTATAAAGAGAGAGAGCAAGAGACCAGGAACAGCGAGCAGAAAGACTGCGAACCAATCGGCGCGCAGATGTTCGATCCGCACATTCCATGCACCTTCAAAAAGCAGAATCGGTAGAAAGAGAAAAAGTACTATATCTGGTTCCAGGTGTAGGTCGGGGAGAAGTGGAGAGAAGCCGATGACCAGCCCGACGACGACCAGAACGAGCGTGAAGGGGAGGCGCAGCGGACGTGAGATCAGCGAGACGGCCAATGTGATCACGAGCAGGAGCGTGAGCAATTGCACGTTTTGTTGTGTCTCGTTTCCTGTTTGCAGGATGTGTGCTGAAATCAGGAGAAGCTGCTGCATGTATCGTCCTTTCGCGCACAGAAAAAGGCACCGGTAACCGATCAAACTTCCCGGTGCTCTGAGAAATGCTGTACTCTTCCTATTTTTATTGTAGCATGTAGTTGTTTATGGGAACAAGCAGGCTATGAGTGCTATGCTGGAAACGACGTTGTGGAAAGGTGCCTTTCTCTTATTGCTGTTTGGATGTGTATGTTGTAGCCAGTTAACTGCTGCAGGTAGCAAGCCATTGGCGCACCTCTTCGGTCCGGTGGTGCCCCAGCTCTTCAAAAAGGGTCAGGCTTTGGTGGCCCCACATGCGCGCATCGTCGAGATGCTCTTGACCCAAAGCGGCGCGTGCCAGGCCATAGAGGATGAGAGCACGGTTCTCCTGGTAGTAGTGAGTAGCCAGAGACAGAGCCTGCTCAAAGAAGGTCTGCGCTTGCTGCCACTGGTGCAGGCACAGGTGTAGCTCGCCGGCTTCCTCGAAGGTTTGAATGCGGTCCCCGGTATTAGTGCCGGGGTGTGTTGTCAGAGAGAGTGCCTCATCGAGAAATGATTGGGCATCCGTGAACTGGACCTGTTCTCGCGCCAGTCGGGCCAGACTCACCAGGAGAAAGCAGGTGTGCGTTACATCCTTAATCTGGCGTGCGAGCTGTAGCCCTTGCTTGCAGTACCGCTCAGCCTCGTCGTATCGTCCTTGCATGCGCAACACCTCTGCCAGGTTGCCCAGGCAGAGGGCGATGTAGTGCTTGTCTCCGAGCGTAGAGGAGGCAGAGAGTGCTTGTCGAAAACAGGTTTCAGTCTGGTGCCAATCCCCACGGATCAAATTGATGTATCCAAGATTGATGGACAGTTCGCTCACGAACTCCTTATCATCGAGTTTCTGAGCCAGAGCCACTCCCTCTTCAAGAAATCGCCTGGCCTGCACCAGATCTCCTGCCGCTTGTGCCGTGTAGCTTAACAGGTGAAAGACAGGAGCGCTTTTGTCCTGCAGGTGATGCAGATGGGCTAGCGCGAGAGCTTGCTGCGCCATGTGCTTGGCCTCGTCATGGTCTCCCTGAACAAAAGCATTGCCTCCGCGTTCGTAGAGCAGAGCGAGCTGCGCTTCAGCATCCTGAGCACGTTGGGCGTGCTGCTCAGCAGTGAGCAGATAGCGGTTGGCGAGCGCATTGAGACCACGCAATCGGAGGAAGCGAGCAAAAGCCACACTACCGCGTGTGAGCTGGTGTGTCATGTCGCGCTGCACTGCCAGATCCAGAGCCGCCTGGATATTCTGACTTTCGGGTTCCAACAGATCATAGGCAAATTTGTGCTGCTGGACAAAGGTCAGCAGATAGTCAACAAAGCGTTCCTGGGTAGCAGCATCAGCAGGGTGCAGGCGAGCGTAGTCGGCGATGGTCTGATGCAAGGTGTAGCGCCCTGGACCACTGCTTTCGAGCAGCCCGCTATCGCTGAGACGGTCAAGGACCTCAGCCGGTTGCGCGATGACAGCGAGCGCCGCCTCTTCCGAGAAGGTGTTGGGCTTGGCCGGGAAGAGGGCCAGGGCCCGCAAGGCACTGCGGACGCGTGGGGCTAGTTGCTGTTCGCTGACGGCGATGATAGCCTGCAAGGAGAGCCGGGTCTGTCCCGCCAGGGTGGGGGAGAGTTCCGTTGGTACCTGAAGAGTGCTCAGTTCCATCCGATGCTGGCTCTCGTGGAGGCGTTGGAGTGCCGCCTGCATGCGGCGTGGTTGTCCACTATAGGCTTGAGTTTGCAGATACTTGCCCATCAGCGTGAGGGCTAGAGGCAGTCCGCCCACCTGGTGGGCCAGGGAGCGTATGCTGGGCAGGGCTTGCTCGCTGAGCTGTGGCACCCAATGCTCTAAAAGGTGCACGCTCTCCTGTTCGCTCAGTTCGGGGATGAGCACTGCCTGATTGCTGGCCAGCTCAAAGGCCAGGGTGGGAAAGCGTGTCGTCACGACCGTGGCACAGGCAGGGCCGCCAACCAGCAGTGCGAGGGCATCGGCGGTTTGCCAGGCATCATCGATGACCAGCAGGAGCCGTTGCTGTCCGATGGCCGTGCGCACAAGCAGGGCCCGTTCCTGAACACTGTCTGCCTGAGTGAGTTGGTTGCTGGAAATGCGTAGTTGTGCCCCCCAGCGTGCGAGATGGGCCAGGGGATCGGTGTGTGGACCCAGGCCGGCCCACAGGACGCCGCCAGGGAAGCCGTGACGAATCTCAGGATCGTGAGCCAGGGCTGCGGCCAGGGTTGTCTTGCCGACGCCGGGCAAGCCGTGGAGGACCAGGCGGCTATGTTCCTGCTGGAGCAGGCTACTCTTGAGCGACGTGAGCAGTCCGTCGCGCCCGATCAATTCCGTCCTGTATCCGTAGATCAGGGGAAGTGTGGGATCAGAGAGAGGTTCAGGAGTGAAATCTTTCTCAGGCAGGGGGGAGGAGGGAGAGAAGGACTCAGTGAGCAGCTTCGGGGATTCTGCCGGCTGAGGAGGAATGAGACCGAGTTCCTGGGCATTGTGGCCGAAGAGGGCACAGAGGCGTTCGCGAAAGAAGGGGGAGGGGAAGGCTTCCCCACGCTCCCAGCGTCCCACATTGATGGTGGAAGTTTCCAGTTCCTGCGCAAGTTTAGCCTGGGACCACCCACGTAGCTCGCGGGCGCGTCGTAAGTGGAAATTAGCTTGGGCTGACATGATACTCCCCTTCCAGGTGTGGCTCTCCTCGGTTGATATCTGAGAGCTGCGGAAGAGAGGGTCTCTCTTCTGCATAAGTATACTCTGTTTTCAGTGCGTGCGCATGCCTGGTGAGGTCCAAAGGACTTTTTTCCTGTACATACACATCGAGCTAAGCAAGGCGAAAGATTGAGAGGACTTATCAGTTTTTTTAGCAACAGGCAAGTCACAAGTTTGGAGAGAGGAATTGCATAAATAGGAGAGAAAAGAGAATATGGCAGCCAAATCGTTTTCCCATGTCCAGTTCCACTGAGAAAAATCAGTGAGTCTTGTCGCTAGCGTTGGAAATCCACCATGAATAAAGACAACGGGTGCTCCCTGTCCAGAAGCCTCGTAATAGAGGTCAAAACCATTGACAGGTGTGTATAGCATGCGTTTTCCTTCCACATAGACCGAAGAAGACAGACATTTCTCTATCCTCTTACATCCTTCAGAAGAAGTATATCAGACGCCAGCAAGCTTTTCCAGGAAAATTTGCCGGCAACGAAATATTTTTTAGGATTTCTTGAGCATGGGCTATGCTCTCTTTATGCTTGCTTGAGCGAAAAGGGAGTATAGTTTGCTCAGGAGAGGTGCAGGGGTGGGGAGAGAGTTTCCTGGATGGCCAAGGCAATAGAGTGACCGGAGGTTGAGCCAACGGTGAGGGAAAGGAGTGAGTATGAGAGGAGTTATATGCAAGGAGCACATATCCTGCTGGTAGAAGACGA
>DAOUDD010000201.1:0-29593 GCA_034431765.1 Ktedonobacteraceae bacterium
ATAAAGGCCCAGGTCTGATAGAGAAGAATAGGAAGTGTTAGGATAAAGCCGCCAACGAGGGCAAGTAACAGTTGCACCGTCACGCCTTCTGTCAGTCCCATAGTTACGAGAGAATGACCTGTCAATTTCGAGAGTGCACTCGCCGTTGATGGCAATGGAGCCTCTAGAAAGTTCATCACTTGGTCTCGGAAGATAAATGTGATGACTGCGCCGATCACGATAGCGATGATGCACTTGAAGAGCCGCCAGCGCAACTCCTCAAGATGCTCCACCAGTGACATCGCTGACAGCTCTTCCTCGTCGTTTCTACTCTCTATAGTCTGGGGGGTCATATTACTTGTTGCCATGCATTTCCCCTAGCTAGTTAGCAGTAGTTTTCATTAATCGGCTTTTGGCGTCGTATGTATTGTCTGTTCCGTACGAGAGGCTTCGTACGCAGTAGCCTGAGCCTTTTTACTGGCGAGTTCACGCTCGATTGCGTCAAGTTCTACACGTTTGGCTTCGAGCGCTTTTGCCTCATCCTCGGGTGTTGTCTCATCTGTCTCATTCATCCCCTTTTTGAAGGAGTTGACACTTTTACCGATGGATGCTGCCATTTCAGGAAGACGTTTTGCTCCGAAGAAGAGCAGGACGATGAAGAGGAGAGGAATCAATTCTGGTAAGCGAAGTGGCATGGAAATATGTCCTTTCATGCTAATTGTTCACAATAGATCTGGCTATAGAGCGCTGAAGCAGCAGACTATGGTAAAGCGGACTGTGCTGCGTCTTGACCGAAGAGAAGCGAGTCGATTATCTCCATACTCGCACCAACGATACCAATGCCCGCAGAGCCGGTCGCGACCCACTTAATAGCGCGCCGTCGGCTCATGCGATACTCGTGCATCCGATTCACCGCTCGTTGTTGTCTCTCCATCTCGCTTGCTTGCTGCTGTACAGAGGAGAGCAAGCGCTGCTCCAGATGTGCAGGCGTTGGCGCACTATCCCCGTAAGTGCGCAACAGTACATTTTCTAGCGTGTTTCTAGCCATAACTGCTCCATGTTGTAGGAGGATAAACCGTCAGGTGTAGAGAACGTTCGCTGGCCTGTTTCTCTGCTATGCCCTGACGTTGTTCAGAGTCACTGTGTGCCTGTTCTTCTGATTTCTCTGCCCTTGTCTCAATCGTCTCGCCGCTTTCGTAAGTGTAGATCTGCTCGAACTGCTTGCGCGCTCGCGAGAGACGCTGCCGTACCGCCGCTTCTTTGAGATCCAGCAGCCTGGCAATCTCGGCAGGAGTCAGCCCCGCAACAATGTGCAGAAGCAGGCAGGTGCGAAAGGCCTCTGGCAGCTTTGTCATTGTCCGTTGGACGGCATCCTGTTCGGAGATATGCTCCACAAGATCAGGCGTTGCGTCTGCTCCATAGCCCCCTGGTTGAAGTGGAGCTGCCTGGGCCGTAATGCTTTCCTCGACAGACTCTTTGTTCTCATCTCCTTGCTGTGTACGCATAGCTAGCGACGAGAACGGGATGAAACGGAAAAGCGAACGACGACGCTGCTGCATGCGCACCGTATTTAGCGCGATGCGTAGCAACCAGGCCTTCGCGGAAAAGGTCGCGCCACTGGCGGCTCGTGCTGCATCAATACCTTTTAACGCCTGGTGAAAGGTATCCTGAGTAAGATCCTGGCTTTCCTCCCAATTGTTGGTTAAGCCATAGATCGTATGGAACACAAGCTTGTAGTAGTCGTGAACGAGAGCCTCGATAGCCTCTTCCGCAGGTAACATATGCACACAAAAACTCTTTCCTTGTGACGGTCTGTTTTCTCTTACCGGTCACAATAATGGAGATGCACGAGGGTAGCGAATTGTGACAACAGAATTCTGGCTTTCTATATTGTAAAAATGTTGCTAAAAAAGAAGGGGGAGATCCAGCCCGTGCTTACATATCTTTACGTAATGCTAACGCTGTACAAGTGCCCACAAAAGCAGTGCCGAAAGGGGGTAAAGAGGAAGGCGGGCGACCCCTGGTCGCCCTGCAACTAAGTAGCCAGGACAACAGAGAGGAGTCCTGGCACTCAGATGATTAGCGCAAGTGCTCTTCGATGTAATCCTCTGCCTCTTGCACCGTCGTGATCTTTTCCGCGTCTTCATCGGAGATCTGGAGCTTGAACTCCTCTTCCAGAGACATAATCAATTCGACCAGATCGAGTGAGTCTGCATTGAGATCCTCGACGAAAGACGCAGTTGGAACAACCTCACTCTCGTCCACGCCAAGTTGATCGACGATAATCTTTTTTAGCCGTTCATGAATATTTTGAACGTCGGGCATTATTTTACCTCGCTTTCGGTTTTAGGGATGGGCTGTTTTTGAGCCCGATTAAATATCGTACCGAGGACGCCGTTAATAAAGCGGCTTGATGTGTCGCTACCAAATATCTTGGCTAACTCCACAGCTTCATTAATTGCAGCCTTAGCTGGTACAGTATTATTAAACAGAATTTCGTAGATTGCAAGTCTGAGAATATTTTTGTCGATGCGAGCCATCTGCTGCAAGGGCCATTCTCGTGCCGCACTCTGGATGTGCTCGTCAATAGTGGCAAGATGATCGACAGTGCCTTTAACTAGCTCATCGGCATATTCGGCGACCTTTGAATGCAGAGAGCGCTCCTGGATATGGCGCTGCAAAACCTCTAAAGGGGCGTGGTCGGCAATATCATGCTCATAGAGTGTTTGCAGAGCGACCATGCGCGCCTGTCTGCGTATCCCTGGCATAGTATCCTCGAAGAATGTTTGGGTAGCTACCAGCTCTGACGAGAGAGTGGAGGCAAAGTATAACAATAGAGAACTGCAACTCCGCCTGACTGACGCAGAGCGTAGAAGCGAAGCTTCGTTGTCAAGAGGAATAAGAAAGAACTATCAGTGTCCTCTTGTTCAACGACAACAAGGTGCTAAATGACATCTTGCTAGACAACATCTTGCTAGACAACATCTTGAATATAGACGTTAACTTCATGGACCTGCATACCGATCATCTCTTCAATCTCAGCTGCGACTGCTTCCTGGATCAGAGAGCCGACTTCAGCAATATTGCTCTCGGAACTCACCACAATATACAGGTCTATGGAGATGGTATTCTCTTTGATCGTCAAGGAGACTCCAGAGCGTGGTATCTCACGCCTGGCCAGGCGTGTCCATTGGTTGCCTCCCTGTGCCATGCGGATGACACCCGGAATTTGGAGTGCGGTATCGGTGACGATGCTTGAAAGCACCTGACGAGCCACGCGCACTACTCCTATGGGTTGCGACTCAACAGCCATCTGTTCCTCCTGAAATTAGGAATAACATGATTCTTATTTACATTCAGAAACGCCACTCCGCAAGCTTGATATCTGATGCAAACGCCACTCTCGTGGCTAGCTGCGCTCATGCATCAGCAAAGAAGTGACTAGCTTGCGCTCATCTGAATGCAAGGAAGTACCAGAGTATCACGGGGAAGAACTTCTCCATTTACGGAAATAGGACGAGACAAGCGGCTCGCGAAGAGCATTCCCCTGCTAAAAAATAGCGTGCAAGCTATACATCCATCTCACGTATTTGTTGAGCAACCTGTTCCACCTGGGTCATGCTCCCAACGTTGAGAATAGTTGCACCTTTCACGATGCGTTTGATCATTCCAGCAAGTGCCTGACCCGGACCAATCTCAAAAAACAGCGTCACCCCGACGCTATTTAAGTAAGTAATAGTCTGTGTCCATTGCACCGATGCCGCAATCTGGCGAGATAGTTCATCCCGTAGCACTCGTGCTTCTGTAAGTGGCGTTGCCGTGATATTGCTGATGATAGGAATGGATGCATCATGCAACTCAATAGATGCAATCGATTGAGCCAGGCGGCTGGAGGCCGGAGCCATAACTGGTGAGTGGAATGCCCCGCTGACAGCCAGCGGGATAACGCGTTTAGCTCCACGCTCTTTTGCCAGTGCTGTTGCGGCTGCTAACGCATGTTGCTCACCAGAGAGCACGATCTGCCCAGGAGCGTTATAATTCGCGACAACAACCGCTCCTCGGCCTGGATGATCCTCTTCTACTGTCCCTGCATCCACTTGAGCCTGCTCTCGCTGACTTACTTCCTGGCAGATCTGCTGCAATATCTCATCGTCCAGGCCAATAATTGCAGCCATGCCACCCGGACAAGCCTCTTCTTCCTCGTGCATCAAACGTCCCCGCTCGCGTACAAGATAAGCGGCACTATGCAGGTCGAGTGCGCCAGACGCGACAAACGCAGCACATTCTCCAACACTGTGTCCAGCGGTGTAACGGGGGGAAAGTGGAGAAGACCAGGAAGAGTCTGAAGGCGCGAGGGCTTCTTGCAATGCGGCGAGATAAGCGAGGCTGACAGCGACAATGGCTGGTTGGGCATTTATTGTTGAGCGCAGAGTAGCTTCGGGTCCAGAGAAACAAAGACTGCTCAAAGAGAAGCCGAGAGCGTCATCAAACGTATTAAAAACACGCCGCGCTGCCGCCGAACTCTCAAAGGCATCTGCCCCCATACCAACGGATTGACTCCCTTGCCCTGGAAAAAGAAAAGCGACTTGTGTAGTCATTCTGCTCTCTTCATCTACATAAGATATGTATTCTGCTCCCTACGTTGCCACTTCAGAGGGAAGGACTGCGCTAGTATGTTCCCTCTGAAGGGGTGCTCGTATGAAAGCACAATGCTACTGTCTCTTTGCTTTAGGAAAGAAAACCTGGCGTCCACGATACATTCCACAGTTAGGGCAGGCATGATGTGACCGACGTGGGCGCTTGCAATTTGGACACGCGACTAATTGTGGCAATTTCAGGTGATGGTGCGCTCGGCGCTCTCCCTGGCGAGCGTGCGAAACGCGTTGCTTTGGTAAGGCTCCCATAGTGATCTGTTCTCCTCTTCCACCAGGATAGGATGCTAGTCATGCCTATCTACTCGTGTTGCTGATGATTTTGATTGCTTGTTAATAAGGTTTTGAGTACACTCAGTCGATCATCGACCTCTGGCTCACATGAACACGGTCCAAGGTTGAGATCATGTCCACATTGTGAGCACAGGCCAGCACAATCCTCTTTGCACAGTGGCACCATTGGCAGGGCCAGAAGAAGAGCCTGGCGAACCGGCTCTGTGAGATCAACCTCGTGATGTTCATTGATAGGAAAGACATCCTCCTCCTCAATAGGAGGAAGTGGATGTCCTGTGATAATGTCCATTGTCGGGTAGAAGCGTTCCTCAAATGGAACGTGCAGTGGCAACTCGAACTGTTTCAGACAGCGTGCACAACTCTGCTCAACTTTCACATCAACCCAACCATTGACTAGCAGGCCCTGATTGACGCGGCGGATACGTACATGACCGTCGAGCGGCCCAACCACTTTCAGGCTGTCGTCGAACTGGACATTCTCTTCATGTATGTCTTCTTCTATGGATGTCCCGACCTGGGACTTCATAAGTTGCGCCATGTTAAAGATCATGGAACGAAGCTCCTTTTCCACACTAAAAAAGTCTGTTGGGTAAATAGCGCATGGCGCAGGATGAAGCATTCCAAACTCTTTGCTGGCGCTTGCTCATTATAGACAAGGAGACCAGGGGTGTCAAGACCTCCAAACGCAGCCTATTGATACAATGGTCCTACTCCCATCGTATCGGCAGCGAGAGACGCACGGCGCGGCGACGGATGCGCTCGCTGCCCGTTTGGAACTTGATTCACCTGTTCCTGGTGCTCTACTGCGGAGTCGTCGAAGTACTCTTCCTGTTCGCTTTCGCTGTCGGGCATTTGATCCTCCAGGCTTTCCAGCCCCTTCTCGATGCTTAACACTGTCCGTTCAATATCGGTCTCGATACTCAGCAGGTGCTCACGCAGATTGCGTAATGTCTCACTGGCATAGCCATCGGAGTCGCTCTTTAATTTCTCAGCATGCTCTTCAGCACGGCGCACCGTGAGTTGAGCTTGCTCGGTGGCACGGCGCAGCATCTCCTGTGCGCGTTCTTCGGCTGCTTGCAGTAGCCCATTCTGGCTTATCATCTGTTGCGCCTCCTCCTGAGCATGGCGCAGAATATTCTTCGCTTCAGCCTGTGCCTGAGCAAGGATACGCTCTTTCTCCAGATTAATACGTCGCGCCTGGCGAATCTCTTCTGGAATAGCGGTACGCATCTGATCGATAATATTCAGAATTTCGGCTTCTTTAAGAATTACTTGATTGAGTAAGGGCATGCGTTTACTGCTGGAAAGCAGATTTTCCAGGCGGTCAACTAGATAGAGAATATCCATGCTGCGTATCCTCCAGCCCTTTTCCCGTGTTCTCTAAGCACGACGCTGCTGCTTGATTACCGGATGTTATACGTTTATAACGATTTTAACTATGTTCATGAAGTGCAAATTGTACTTCTTCGCTATTAATACTCTAAATATTTATACTGTTTTCAATTTCTCATGAAGTGCTGTCGCAACGACTGGTGGAAGCATATTGCGCACACTACCACCCAGGCGTGCAACCTCCTTGAGTCGCGAAGAACTGACAAAGAGCTGCTCAGGATTGGTGAGCAGGCAGATCGTCTCGATCTCAGGTGCTAGCTTGTGATTCATCAAACCCTGCTGAAACTCCGACTCAAAATCGTTTGGGGAGCGCAATCCTTTAATAATCGCTATTCCCTGAACCGATCGCACATATTCGACCAGCAGGCTTGTAAATTTATCGACGCGCACATTGGCAAATTCTTCGTCAGCCAGAACATGCTCCCATAACGCAACCCGCTCATCAACCGAGAAGAGCAGATTCTTGGCAGGAAAGGCGTAGACAGCAACGATCAGCGTATCGAAGAGCTTCGCAGCTCTACGCACAATGTCGAGATGCCCATTAGTCAGGGGATCAAAGCTGCCTGGATAGACGGCTATGCGCTGCTGTTTCTGCACATTACTCGTACTGGACACAAATGCTACTCCCTTCGTTGGGAGATATTCGGAATACTCCTCTGTATTCGTTGTTGCAAGAATCTTATCTCCCACCAGATTAAATCATATGCGGCTTTATTCGGCAATAGTTGGCGTGAGCAGTGGCCTGGTTGTGCGCCGATAACGGCCGGCAATGGCCTCACCCAGTCCAATCGCAAGCAAACCAAAGAGCAGATGCAATACTTGAATGACCCAGTGCCCTGAACCGACAAGAATCTGATTTTGATTCAGTCCCAGGAGAACGACGAGAATACCCAATACTATTGCGCCCGTTGCGAGAACAATATTGCCACCCTTTACCGTTGCGATAGCCACGCCAAGAACCCAGAGCGAGAGTGTGACGAGAATACCTAGCAGCATGTGAATAGGAACCAGGACACCACGGGTCGTACTGGCCCAAAAGATAATACCAAGTATAAGTGCAATAGTAGCACAAACACGTAATACCATAATGGTGATACGAACAAGCAGACTCATTTTTGCCTTCCTTCAATTGCCTAAAAGTGATAAGGCATAAAAGATACCTCACATTACTATATCACCACAGCCAGTTGTTGAGCCAAACTAGTACTCTCTTATTCCGATGAACAACGACACGCTGTGTCTAGCTCCGCTCATTTCATCGGATCGGTAGTACTATATTTCTCACTCCGGCGGAGTACGTACCAGGTGCGAAAGCTTTACAAGTACTCATGATCATGGCACAATAAAAATGTTAGCCAGTTCACAGTAATTTTGTAAGGTTACTTGTATGCTTCTTATTACTGGTATCTTCAGCCTACATCGAATAATGGGTTTCATAGCAAAGCACATCAAGTATACTGGAGTAGGCTGAACGGGTCAAGAAAATTTATATTAAGGAGGATTTGAACAATTTTCTATGGGCACGGAATTTACCCACCACCAGTTCTGCCTCCATTGCAATGTGCCACATCCACAACATGCCCATTTCTGTCGTATATGTGGGCAACCTTTACATGCTCAAACCGGTGTACAGCCTGTAGCGACCCGAAAGAGCGCACCGGGAGCTTCTGCTTCAGCCATACAGAGCAGGTCAGCTAACTCACCCCGACCTTCTGAGACGTCTGTTTTGCCATTTCCTGCGCAATTGTCCTCTGTACAGCGTGCTCTACTAAGAGGACGCTACCGCATACTGCGCAAGCTTGGAGCTGGTGGCTACGGCGAGGTCTACATGGCGAAGGATAGCCAGTTTGGTGACCGCCTGGTGGCAATTAAGGAGATGATACAGCGCAATCTGAAGCCAGAGGAGGTTGTCGAGGCGACGGAGGCTTTTAAACGTGAAGCACTTATGCTCGCTAGCCTGACGCATCCCAATCTGCCCAGCATCTATGATTACTTTACTGAGGGTGGGCGCTGGTACCTGGTAATGAGCTACATCGAGGGAGAGACGCTTGAGGCATATGTGAAGCACGTGCCGGGAGAATGCTTGCCCGTCGAAAAGGTGTTGCAGATTGGCTCGCAACTGGCTGCTGTTCTGAGCTATTTGCATACACGTAAGCCGCCTATTATTTTCCGTGATCTCAAGCCCGCTAATATCATGCGCATCCCCGATGGGCAGATCTACCTGATCGATTTTGGTATCGCGCGTCTCTTCAAGCAGGGGCAGACGCGCGACACTGCTGCTCTAGGTTCGCCCGGTTATGCTGCACCTGAGCAATATGGACGCGCACAGACTACTCCACAGACTGATGTCTATAGCCTGGGAGCCACTCTGCACCAGCTCTTAACAGGTATTGATCCAGCCCTCGCACCCTTCAACCACGCTCCTCTTCATCTACCAGATTACCCACAATTGAGCATTCTGCTGATGTGTATGCTCGATATAGATGCGAAGAAACGACCGGCCAGCATGGGGAATATCAAGCGTGAGCTACAGCGTATCGCAACTGGACGTTCACATAGCTCAACTTCTCACAGTCAGCCACAGCACTTGCTACCACCCATTCCTCCCTTCTCCTCATCCCCTCCCTCATTGAAGGGTCAGGGTACTCATTCATCGTCGCATAATGCTTATGCCGCTCTTTCTCGTATAATCTCTAAGTCCTGACGTATTAGTCATGGAAACATAGCTCCATCCTATTGGTACAACGTTAATAAATCAGGCAACCATGATGTTGATTACGACGGAGTACTCTATGTGAAATATTTCCACTGCTTTCCCTGTTTTCTACTTAGGGAAGATAACGAGTCGTAACTAGAACATGGTAAAGCTTACAAGGAGAAATTTCTATGGCGAAAGCAACCTGGAATGGCGTGACCCTCGCTGAGAGCAAAAACTGTATTGTGATAGAAGGAAATCAATATTTCCCGCCTGATTCAGTGAAGCGTGAGTACTTTAAAGAAAGCTCCACGCACACAACCTGCCCTTGGAAAGGTCTCGCCAGTTACTACACTGTCGAAGTAGATGGCAAAGCGAACACCGATGCCGCCTGGTACTATCCTGAGCCAAAGGATGCCGCGAAAGAGATCAAGAACTACGTCGCATTCTGGCGCGGTGTAAACGTCGAGGTTTAAACACGTCTTTAGAGTACAACACAAAGGGTTACTGCCGGTTTTACTCAACTAGCAGTGACCCTTTCTTCATTCCATTTCCTGCTGCCAGGTAACTAGAGGGAGCGGTGAATGATGAACATTGTAGGATATTGGGATTGGAGTAGGGAGGTTCATGAGGGACGGCAGCAGAGCCAGCGACTTCGACTTTGATCCTAACAGGGTAAACTGTCCATATGTTTGTAAAAAAAGTGTAAACATAGTGGAATAAATCCCCTCTTAAAAACTGTTTCGGAGGGAGTATGGTTTTCCTGGTGTGTGACAATCTGTATTGCGTCTCCAAAAAGGACAAGGACCTCTCTCTATGACTTCACGAGCAAAAATTATCGTCACAATTGCACTGATGTTAGGAATGTCGTTAGCAGCTCTGGATACAACGATTGTTGGCACGGCGTTGCCTAGCATCGTCGGCAAACTGGGTGGGATTACGCTCTATTCATGGGTGTTCTCTATTTATCTTCTTACTTCGACAACTACGGTGCCGATTTGTGGGAAGTTGGCCGATATTTATGGTCGTAAGCCTTTATTCCTCTTTGGATCCGTTCTCTTTCTACTTGGTTCAATTGCCTGTGGCGTAGCACAAAACATGCTGCAACTCATCATCTTCCGCGCCATTCAAGGTCTGGGCGCGGGTGCTGTGATGCCTATTGTATTAACGATCATTGGTGATATTTACGGGCTGCGTGAGCGTGCTAAGGTGCAGGGATTGTTCAGTGGTGTGTGGGGAATCTCCAGTATCATCGGTCCCGCACTTGGCGGCTTGATCGTCGATCACTGGTCCTGGCGCTGGGTCTTCTTCATTAACGTCCCCTTCGGGCTGCTCTCGGCTCTCCTCTTAATCATTGCTTTCAAAGAACAGGTTGCACGTCAGAAAGCACGCCTGGACTACATTGGCACGTTAGCCCTGACTGGTGGTATCGTTGCGTTGCTCTTTGCCGTTTTGCAGGGTGGAACAAGTTGGGCCTGGAACTCGCTGCCCAGCCTGGGATTGTTTGCTGCGGCTACCCTGCTGTTCGCCTTGTTCCTGTTCGAGGAGCGCCGAGCCTCTGACCCGATTCTGCCATTAACGCTTTTCACCAATCGGATCATCGCCGTCTCTAGCCTGGGAGGACTCATCCTGGGCGTGATCATGTTTGGTGTCACCTCGTATGTGCCGCTCTTCATGCAGGGTGTTAAGGGTGGTAGCGCTACTGATGCCGGTCTGATTCTGGGACCACTTTTGCTCGCCTGGCCGATAGCCGCAACGCTAAGCGGAAGGATCGTGATTCGCTATGGGTATCGCCTGGTAGCGGTAATGGGTACATTGTTGACTCTGCTCGGTGTGGGAGGCGTTGTACTTTTCAATACACAGACAGGTCTACCGCTGATTATCGTCGCGATGGTCGCGATAGGTACCGGTCTGGGATTCACCAGTTCTGCCTATATCCTCTCCGTCCAGAACGCAGTGCCCTGGAAATTGCGTGGTGTCGCTACCGCCTCTACACAATTTGTGCGCACAATTGGTGGAACCATCGGTGTTGCAATTATGGGAACAATTCTAAACGCCCAGATGGCACTCCGTTTCACACCAATTTTCGCTCACTTTTCAAATGTAGCAAATCACTTACCCAAAGGTGTTTCACCAGCAAACGTGCTCTTAACACCTGAAGTGCGTCACAAACTTCCTCTGGATTTACTTCACCAGCTTCAGAGTGCACTGGCGCAGAGCCTGTTCTGGGTCTACCTGCTCCTCTTCGTCTCTGCCGCTGTTGGACTGCTTGCCATGTTCTGGCTCCCTGGTGGCAATCCTGACCAGTACATGTACAAAGCAGAAGCCGTCCAGGAGGAACATGAACATGCAGAGGAGGGTGTGGCTGTGCAGCCCGTGGTGCATATGGGGTAGCACAGACTGGAGACTGGTAAATTAATAAAACAGCAGGTCACTGTGCAGTGGCCTGCTGTTTTGTTAGAAGACGAACTACAGTGTTACCGCTGTCCTTCTTGTCCTATTTTCTTAAAGAGCGACTCGCACTGCTTGAGCAGATCCTGTAACGTATGGTCTGGAGCGAGCTGTACATTGGCATGAGTGCCACTTGCATTCGTTCCGAACGATGCAGTTTCCAGAATCGTGATTATCTGCGTGGCAAGGGTATTGCGCGTGCTAGTGACGGTCTGGAGGAACTGTTCGAGCCTCTGATAGGTGGCGTCGTTGGGCGAATTGCTGGCAAGTGCACGGGTGGAGACTGAGAGCGTGGATAGGCCAAGCGCGCCAACGGGAGCGTTGATCTGCTTGTAGACCTGAGCCAGGCGTACGTAAAAGGCGAGGTTGTTGCGCACTGTCTGCGGAAACGCTTTGTTCTCCAGCGTCTCGAAGAGCACACGCCCGTCGTGGCGGTAGTCGTCTTTCAGACCAAGCAGCGAGAGCATCGTTGGACGAATATCGGTGTGGTCGGACCAGATATTGCCATCCAGGCCGAGGTTACGGATGCCAGGACCTGCCATACCTAACCAGGTGGTATTGATGTCGGGTGAGACATCGCCGTGCATCCAGGCGTAGGACGAGTCTTGCTTCACGCAGGGCTGGTTACAGTTGGGCGCGCCCGCATACAGAGAGTAGTCAGGCTTGGCGAATAGTGTTAGTGTCGGCGTACGAGTGGGATCGGCTGTCACCATATGTAGCAACTGCATCTCGACCGGGTCAGCGAGGTAGTTGGTGATCTTCTCTTCTTTACCGCTAATCGGATTCGTCGCTGTCAGATCAGCGGCAGCTCTTTCAAAGTTACGTGTGGCCTCCGCATCACGTCCTGGATTTCCTGTGATGTAGATTGTGGGCGCGGTGTCTGCATGTACTGTAAAAGGTGTGGTTAGACCTTTTTGTGTTGCCAGCAAGCCCGTCAGGTTTGTGCTGACCTCGCCAATATTGTTGTATGTGCAAGGGATGTGAATGCCATCACAGTTTGCGGGTGTTGGTTTGCCACCAGCGAAATGGTCGTTCTCGTCGGCAGTAAAAGCGAAGAGCGTGTTGTTCTTCGTAATACCGTCCTTTTTCAAGCGTGCAAAGAATTTGCCGAAGGCATCATTGTACGATTTAAGTGTCTCGACATAACCAGGTGAGCCAGGACCATATGCGGAACCACCATCCGTATGCGGATCGTGGGCGTCAGCGATATAGGCGTAGGTGATAGGAATGTTGTGCTCTTGCATCTGAGCTACGTACGAGAGCGAGACAGCCGGTGTCATGCCATTGAAGCCAGGGAAGCTAACATGTCCCTGATCGTCCTGAATCACTTTACCGTTCAGATCTTGCAGAGGTGCGCCGCTTAATTGTGGTGCGACATACTTGTGTCCGAAGAGGCCCTGATAGCCTGTATAACCACCGGGCTCATCTGGAAGCAGGTCATTTTTGCTAGATTTCTGGCTGGCACAGAGTTGATCACCTTTTGCGCAGTGCACAGCAACACCGACGAAATCACTGTACGCCTGATTAGGGTTAGCTTTGACCTCGGCGACCTCTGGTGAATTCGCTCCGAAAACAGCATTCACGTCCTGTTGTGTATTTTCAAGCACCATGTTTGCCATTGCTACAGCCCCAACGTTACAGCCAGCACGAGTGTAAGGAACCCATGGCGCAGGCGCATTCTTTTTGGATTCGCTGAGCATGTTGTAAGTTGTGTTGGTTGTTGTGCCAACCGGCGAGGTCCAGTAGCTAAAAGATCCCGTGCTGCTGGTTGTGCCATCAGGATTAAAGTAGCGATAGCTGTTGCTTATCGGCACACCATGACGATCACCGTACACACCGGTTAACGAGGTCAGAATATCTGTCGCAGTATGCGCGATCAAGGGGGTATGGTGGTTTGCTAGCACCGTACCGTTATCTTTCAAGAAGTTGAATAGATTCGGCATCTGCTCAAGATCAGAAGGTACTTTGGGATTATCGCGTGTCAGATGTACATTATCAAACTGAACATAGATAACGTGCTGAACATTTCCTGCGGGGGAGTTAATCGCACACGTTGTTCCATTGCTATGTGCGGCAGTATGCTCTGAGAAGAGAGTACCTGTGCCTGTAAATAACATGCTGATAAGTATAGCAAGAAGGACACGCAGCAAGAAAGGTTTGTGATCTCCGCGAACTCTATACATAGGACTAGTTACTCCTTTCAATCAATAAATAACTGTACAAGAGATAGTGTAAGGATGTATATAGGTGTAACAAGGAAGCACGACAAGGGTAGTGAGTTGTAAAAAGCGTAGCATAGCAATGTTAAGGGAGAGAAAGCAACGTGTTAAATGTACATAATATATAAAAAATAGTAATAGCTCAGTTTCATGATCGAGAAGAGTGGAACAAATGGTACAATAAAGAAATATGTGCACGCCACAGAACTTCTCTCTTTTAGATTCAGCGTATGACCTATGAGTCAGATTATGACAAAAAATTCAAGATCTGACTATTGTCTTCCTATAAAAGGATGGACCGTGATGAACATTTTGAAAATGGACCACATCGCTCTTGTTGTGAGGGATATCGAGCGTACACGTACCTTCTATCAACAAGTGCTTGGGATGGAAGTGGTGCTGGATGCAAATGGGCGGCCAGGACGCTGGCTACGTAAGGGAAGCGCGGAGATTCATCTCATTACTGAGGCTGAAAAAGGGCGTGCTGCACAGGTAAATCCTGGTGGGCATGGACGCGATGAGTACGCGACTGGACGCATAACCCATGTTGCTTTTGAGGTTGACGATTTAGAGGGAGCACAGCGCCACCTGCAAGCACATAATATCGAGATTGTCGGTGGCCCACGTCCACGTGGAGATGGTGTCCAACAGCTCTACATCTGTGACCCCGATGGCTATACAATCGAGCTGTTCGTTTGGGAGAAGAGATAAGCTGCTTTGACAAACTGTGCTCAATGCGCTATAGTATAAGAGTATTCCTAGTAGTTTACTCGGATTTAGAAGAACAGAAGGAGCCTTCTGGCATGGCAGAAATCAATAAAGCAGAGGTTATGGATGCTCTTCATGAGTGTTACGACCCCGAAATTCCCGTCAATATTGTTGATCTGGGGCTAATCTACGACGTTACAATAGATGACGAGGCTGGCAATGTACACATTTTGATGACCCTTACGGCACTTGGTTGCCCGATGGCTGGTGAGGTGATCTCCGAGGTCGAGATGCGTGTCCAGCAGGTTGAGAATGTGAAGGGCTGCAAGGTTGAAATGACTTTCGATCCCCCCTGGTCTCCTGATCGCATGACAGAGGATGCCAAGTGGGAACTGGGCATGGTATAGGTAGCAGCAAAATGCTAGCTACACTTCTTTCCATCCTCTTCTTTGCTCTAGAATAGCAACAAAAGTTCGTTATGTCACATAAATATTCGTGCATTATACGGAAATCTATGTTATTCTATAGACGGACCAGGAACTATGGACAGGAGTTGTGCCAGAACAATGCGCAAAACAGGGCCAGATAAGATCCAGCCACCAAAGCCGCCAGAAGAAACAGAAGAGATGTTTGCCTCCGCTCCTACGTTACCGGATCATATGATGTTAGGGAGCGAACAGGAGTCGGAGAGTACTATTTCTACCAGGAAAACGCCCCTGGTAAAAAATGGGGATAATACAAATAGAAAAAAATCATCTATAGAAGATGATGTAGAGCAAAGATATACGGATATCAGTGACGTTGTTGTCGAGGATGTGGAAAATGACCCTGATACTCCGCGAGTTGCTCATCCCTCCTACACCCGTCGTCCGGCGACCCTCCCTTTATTTACAAAGCTGCTGATTATTCTATTGGCCCTTGCGCTTTTCACGGGTGGAATTGGTCTTGTTGTCTTTACCACAACAAACCAGTATCGTGCCTCAATCCAGAGGGGAACGGCAAAATTGGCCAGGGCAACGAGAGATGCGAACAATACGGCACAGGCACGGGTCCAGGGTACGGCCAATGCATTGGGTACAGCTCAGGCTAACATCGAGGCTAGCGCAACCGCAGCCGCTAATCAGCAAGCTGCCGCGACTGCTGCGGTTGCGAATTTAACAGCAACGGCGACATCCCTCAACGATTTCTACACACAATCAACCAACGGTGCCCCGGTGCTTGACGATCCGTTAAATGATAATACCGGCTCTGGCAGATGGGATGAAGGAGGGGCCAGCGCAAACACAGGATGTAGTTTCTCTGGCAACAAGTATCACGTCAAAGAGGCGCAACAGGGCTACTTTCAACCATGCGTTGCCCAGGCCACTCGCTTCAGCAGCTTTGCCTACCAGGTTCACCTGACATTTGATCAGGGCAATCAGGGACAGGCTGGCCTGCTCTTTCGCACTGATATCGAAAATAAATCCTATTATTTCTTCTATATCGGGACTGATGGCTCCTACTCACTCGATCTCTACAATGGTGGAGACAAAGCCACGAATCTGCTGCACGGCACAAATAGTGCGATTCTTCAAGGTTTAAATCAAGCGAATCAGATCGCAGTAGTTGCTAATAGTGATACACTCTATCTTTATGCAAATGGTCAGTTTCTCAACTCAGTTCTCAATAGTAGCTTAAGTGTAGGTAAAGTAGGGCTTGGTGTTGTGAATAAATCTACACCAGTTGATGTGGAGTTCAGCGATGTTCAGGTCTGGCAGCTCCAATCTTCAGCACAGCCGGGAGCTAATTCCACTTCAACTCCTGACGCGTTCCCCGGTTTCACGCCAACGGCTGATGCATTACCAACTGATGTAGATGCTCCCGCCTCAGCCACGCCTGCAGCGGGATCGAGTAACAAAACACCAACACCGAGTTTTCCGTAGCGTCATAATAGCTCTTGACAATGCGCAATCCTCCTGCTATGCTGGCGCTAGGAAAAGATATGGCAATGAACGGGACAAGTAGCTTTTACGGTGCTTTAGAGAGCTGCGGGACGGTGCAACGCAGTGTAACGCAAGGGCGAAATCCCCCCGCAAGCCTTACGCGAGAAGCGTCAACGGTAGCCTCCGTTATCGGGCTAAAACAAGCTTTGACAGCTTTATAGTGCATGTCGGAGAAATCAAGGTGGCACCACGATAGAAGCAATACAATTAGATGCGTCGTCGTCCTTCAGCAGGGCGCGACGTTTTTTTATTACCCATATCCCTATTCAAGGAGAATGTTATGCTTGATCTCGCATTTATTCGCAGTAATCCGGGCGTTGTCAAAGAAGCAGCCCGTCTGAAAAACAATTCGATTGACATTGACGCTTTACTTGATCTAGATCAACGTGCTGTAACATTGCAACATGAAGTGGAGGAGGCACGGGCAAAACAGAATCAGCTCTCGAAAAGCATTCAACAGGCGGCACGGGAGAAAAATACTGAACAGCGTAACGCGCTTATCGCCGAAGGGAAAAAGCTTGCGGAGACTATCAAGGAGCGGGAACCCGATTTGCATCGCTTGCTCGAAGAGCGGCAGCAGATGCTCTTGCTCGTCCCCAACATTCCCGATTCGAGTGCGCCGATTGGCAAGAGCGAAGACGACAATGTGCCGATTAAATACTGGGGTGAGAAACCTGCGTTTGACTTCCAGCCGCTCGATCACTATGACCTGATGCAGAAGATCGACATGGTCGATATTGAGCGCGCCGTAAAAGTAGCGGGGTCGCGCAGCTACGTGATGCGCGGCGAAGGTGCAAGATTGGAAATGGCGCTGATCTCGTTCGCGTTGGATCGTATGGCCCGCAAAGGCTTTACTCCTCTGCTCGTTCCAGCTATGGCGCGCGACTTTGCTTTTATTGGGAGCGGCCAGTTCCCCAAGGGGCGCGACCAGGTTTATGAAGTCGCGGGCCAGGATCTTTTTCTTGTGGGTACCGCCGAAGTCTCCATCACCGGGATGTACAAGGACGAAATTCTCTCGCGTGACGAGCTACCGCTCAAGTTTGTCGGCTACTGTCCTTGCTTCCGTCAGGAGGCTGGCACGTATGGCAAGGATACACGTGGCGTCTTTCGCGTGCACCAGTTCAACAAAGTAGAGCAGTACATCTTCTGCCTCGCTGACCACGAGGAGTCGCTGCGCTGGCATGAGGAACTGTTACATAATGCTGAAGAGCTGATTCAGGCACTTGAACTTCCCTATCGCGTTGTTAATGTCTGCACCGGCGATATGGGCGATGGTAAGGTTGGTATGTACGATCTGGAGTGCTGGGTACCAAGTGAGCAGCGCTATCGCGAGACGCATTCGTGCTCGTACCTGCATGACTGGCAGGCACGACGCGCCAACATTCGCTATCGCGATGAGGATGGCAAGCTCAAATTTGTACATACGCTCAACAATACAGCGATTGCTACACCGCGCATCCTGATTCCTTTGCTGGAGACGCATCAGCAGGCAGACGGCAGCATACATATTCCTGCTGCTCTACAACCTTACCTGGGTGGGCAGGAATATTTGCGTCCGCGCTAGCAATCTTAAGGAAGAGGAATAATTTCTCCGTGCACCTGGCCCGTCTCCTCATCAATAGTGAGCAAACCCATACTACAGGTTGGTTGCTGCCGACGGTCTGTTGCACTGCCGGGATTAAACAGCAATTGACCATCGTGCTCTTGATTGTAGGGGATGTGGCTATGACCAAATACGACGATACGCGCGTCAGGAAATTCCTGGCGTGCGTTGCGTGCGTAAGACTTCTTCTCACCCAGAATATGCACTACGCCGATACGACAGTTTCCCACCTGTAGCTCTCGTTTGATCGGTAGTGTATTTACGACATCCTCACGTTCGACATTCCCCTGCACAGCCACAACAGGAGCCATAGTCTCCAGATGTTCAACGACTGAGAGGGTCGAAAGATCACCTGCATGCAGAATTAGATCAACTCCCTCCAGGTATTTCCAGACCGCTTCGGGGAAACGAAAACGGGGTACATGTGTATCTGAAATAACTGCTATTTTGTGTTTCAACTTGAGAAACTCCTTCTGGACACGGAAAAGGACCGGCATAGAGGGTGTGGCTATCTGGTTGCGGTATCCTCAACGCGGATCGAAGAGAAACAATTTGGAGTTGTGTACTAGCTATCTTACTAGCAGAGTCAGTGTATCCGAGTCTTCCGAAAAGGTCAAGTGACTTTGTATTAGATCATAAGACAAATAAAAGCGGAAGCTTCCATAAAAGCTTCCGCTTCACATCCCATAGTAGCTATTATTTATGCACTTTCGCATTTTTCAAGAAAGGGCTCATTTCTTGTAATTCATAGCCTTTTACATCGCTGCATATATATAATCACGCCGTGAAAACGCCCTGAGATTTGTGAGTACAAGCGGTTCCACCGCTGGAAAATCCTCTTGTGGGGTAGATTCCTCGTCCAGATAGCTCTCTGCCTCACCGATATCTACCAATTCTAAATCCTCAATAATAGCCTTGAGCTCTCCTGTTGTCGTCATAGCTTTTCTCCTACATTTATGTATTTGTATAAATATTCCATTCACTCCCAACCTCTCCTGAGCTTGTGATGTAGAACGTACATCTCCAGAGGTCTTTTTGAGATCCTTCGAGTGGATAGAATAAGTGCATAAGAACATACCGACCTCTGTATTTACAACATACGTTTGAGAGCACGTGCCTGTCACATCTCTCACCAAAATGGGTATACACAGTAGTACACCAGTGCAAGACATCCGTGACCAGCGCTAAAAATATGCTGCCAGTCTCATCTATTACTATTACGAAAAATGCGATTACAATGTTACAGCCAAAAGTGATATACTGACGAAGCTATACTGTATGAGCACGCCAGAGAGCGAAAGAGTACCAAAGTAAGCTGGCGCAAAGGATAAAATTGTCTACACAACTATTCTAGCAATAGTAAGAGATCTTTCATGAAAAGAGCAGTGTGAAGGGCAAAACACATCTGTTCTTCTCGTATACATTTTTTGTAGGAGCGCTACATGACAAGTAATCAGTACGATATTGCCGTTATTGGGTCGGGACCAGGTGGATATGTTGCTGCAATTCGGGCGGCTCAGCGAGGTGCAAAGGTAGCCATTGTTGAAAAGCAGTATCTTGGCGGCACCTGCCTTAACGTTGGTTGTATCCCCTCAAAGGCGATGCTGCACATTGCGGAGAGCCTATACAATTTACAATCGCTTGCAGAGCTAGGCATTGACCTGCCACAACCCCCAACATTTAACATGTCGAGGGCCGTTGCCTTTAAGGACAAGGTCGTGAAGAAGATGACTGGTGGCGTCGGTATCTTGATGAAGGGTAATAACATTGACGTGTTTGATGGTACTGGCAGTGTTGATGCCGCGCGGAACGTAACCGTCACGAACTCCGCGACTGGCAGTCAACAGCAATTTCAAGCAGACAAGATTATTCTTGCTACCGGTTCAGTTCCGCTTATGCCTCCTATGCCAGGAATCGATGGACGAAATGTTATGAACAGCGATACCTGCTGGAATCTACCGAAGACTCCAGAGAGCGTAGTCTGCGTAGGTGGTGGCGTTATCAGTGTCGAATTAGCGTGTATGTTCAACGCGCTCGGCACAAAGGTCACAATTTTAGAGATGCTTCCTAACGTCCTCGCTCCCGTTGATGAAGAGGTGCGTAAACTGCTGCTCCGCATCCTTACCAAACGTGGTATCCAGATCGTCACTGGTGCACGTGTGGAGGGGATTGAGGACGATGGTGACAAGAAAAAAGTCATCGCCACAACCGATAAGGGGCAGCAGAGCTTCGACGGTGAGTATGTCTTGATGGCTGTTAGCCGACGCGCCAATACGACTGGTCTGGAGGGTCTCATGGAGCAGGGACTCGACACTGATCGAGGGCGTGTGCGCGTAAACGAGCAGATGGAGACTAATCTACCGGGTATCTACGCTATCGGCGATCTGGTCCACGGCGCAGGTCTGGCTCACGTAGCTTCTATGGAGGGTGAAGTTGCGGCTGACAATGCCACTGGTCATCAGGCAAAGATGGACTACAACGTTGTGCCAAATCCGATCTACACCTTTCCTGAAATTGCCTTCGTCGGTATGAGCGAGACGGCGGCAAAGGAGAAGTATCCCGAAGCACGTGTCGAGCGCTTCCCCTGGACCGCTATCGGTAAAGCCGTCGCTATCGGCGAGACCGAGGGCTTTACCAAGGTGATCATGGGCAAATACGGCGAAATCCTCGGTGCACACATCATCGGTCCCGACGCAACCAACCTGATCACCGAGTACTCCGTCGCTATGCGCGGTGAACTCACCGTCGATGAGATCAGCGAGACGATTCATCCGCATCCCACGCTGAGCGAGGGCTTGCGCGAGGCTGTCCTGGCAGTCGAAGGGCATCCGATCCATATCCCCCCCAAACAGAAACAGCCTGCTCGCGCCCGCTAAATGCGTCACTATCCAAAGAGGTACCCCTTTCGGAGTACCTCTTTTGTTTGCACTACGCAAGATTAAGAAGAGACACGCAAGAGGTTTTGTGTTATCTTTAATATCGTTTAGTGGCACTTATCAATAATAACGGGAGACGTAATGATCGGTAGCGATAATAAGGAGCAAACAGGCTACGTTGGCGCAACTAACGATCCTGGCAAAGCAGGAACGACCCAGGATAGCGAAAATCCCTATATACTGATTCGTATCCGCATCTTTGGTAGGGAGACGCTGGCTAGCTTCAAAGCGCACATGGCGCAGTTTCTCAACACCTAAAAAATTCTCCTGAAATGTGCTGAATTTGTTCTATCAAAGACTTTACAAGAACAGGAGAGTATGCTACTATAGGTTGCGCACGGGGATGTAGCTCAGCTGGAAGAGCGCGACAATCGCACTGTCGAGGTCAGGGGTTCGAGCCCCCTCATCTCCACCGCTTCGATATTCGTAACTGTACCTTGCAAATCGCAAACAATTGTGGTATAGTAATCTCTAGCAAAGAGATGCGAGGAACAGGAGTAGTAGGTCGCACTTCTACAGAGAGCAGTTGGCTGGTGCAAAACTGCATTGCAGACTGAACTCGCCTGTGAGCAATACGCGTGAAGTTTCTGTTCAGACTCTTTTGAGTGGATCAAAAGCAGTGAACGAAAACTAGCGCTTGTCGGGACGCCCGTTATCGCGTATAATGAGAGTAGATTCAGGGCTGAGTACTAGCAAACACATGGGCCTGTAGCGCAGCTGGGAGAGCGTCTCCATGGCATGGAGAAGGTCAGGGGTTCGAGCCCCCTCAGGTCCACCACTTCCGCCCGAATCACAAATCAGGGTGGTACCACGGAACAACCTTTCGTCCCTCGCGGATGAAAGGTTTTTTTATTCTCATGCAACTTTCTTGCCATATTGCGTAGGTTGCAGAACCCTTTTTCATCAAGAAGCGGGGAGGCTGTCTATGATTACACGTACAAAATACGATCCAAAAGAAATTGAAGGGAAGTGGCAGTCACGCTGGGAGGCTGATCAACTGTACTACGCGCCCGATAATGCACCAAAACCGTTTTATCATCTGGTGATGTTCCCGTATCCGTCGGGCGATCTGCACATGGGCCATTGGTATAACTATTCGCCGTTCGACGCCTATGGGCGTTTCAAACGCATGCAGGGCCATACTGTGATGCAGCCCATCGGCTTTGACGCCTTTGGTCTGCCTGCTGAAAATGCAGCGATCAAGCGCGGTATTCAGGCACGTACCTGGACACTGGCGAATATCGAGAATATGCGCAAGCAACTGCGCGCAATGGGAGCGCAGTGGGACTGGCAACGCGAGGTCGTAACGTGCCTGCCCGACTACTATAAGTGGACGCAATGGCTGTTCCTGCAGTTCTACAAACATGGCCTGGCGTATCGCACGAAAGCACCTGCGAACTGGTGCCCTGGCTGTAACACAACCCTGGCAAATGAGCAAGTGCTGGCTGATGGTACGTGTGAGCGTTGTGGAAGCGTGGTAATTCGCAAAGAGATCGATCAATGGCTGCTGAAAATCTCCTCCTATGCCGAGCGGCTGCTGGACTTTTCTGAGGTCATTGACTGGCCTGAGAAGACAATGATTATGCAGCGCAACTGGATTGGACGCAGCGAGGGCGCTGAAATTCGCTTCTCTACGCAGATTGCCGGGCAGCGCGAAGAGATTCCTGTCTTCACTACGCGACCCGACACGATCTACGGCGTGACCTTCTTCGTGCTGGCCCCTGAGCATCCCTGGGTAGAGAAAATCACGTCGCCTGAGCAAAAAGCAGCGGTCAATGCCTATGTCGAACAGGCTCAGCGCATGACCGAAATTGAGCGTATGAGCAGCGAGAAGGAGAAGAGCGGCGTCTTCACAGGCGGCTACGTCACCAATCCCGTTAGCGGGGAACAGGTACCGGTCTGGATCGCCGACTATGTGCTGATGGGCTACGGCGCGGGTGCAATTATGGGTGTGCCAGCTCATGACCAGCGTGACTTTGAGTTTGCTCGCAAGTTCAACATTCCTATACGCGAAGTCATTCGTGCCGAGGGTGATGAGCCGAGTGATCCTGCTACCTGGACGAGCGCGAAGGAAGCTCTGGGCATCATGGTCAACTCTGGCCCCTTCAATGGCACTCCTGGCAACGAGTCAATTGCGAAAGTGACGCAGTTCGTCGAGGAACAGGGTGTCGGCAAGCACATGGTCAATTATCGCCTGCGTGACTGGCTGATCAGTCGCCAGCGCTACTGGGGCGCGCCTATTCCTATAGTCTATTGCCCTGAGCATGGTATGGTCCCCGTTCCTGAAGAGCAACTGCCGGTGCGTCTGCCAGAGCACGTCGAGTTCAAGCCGACCGGTGAGTCGCCTCTGCGTTATGAGCCTGAGTTTGTAAACACGACCTGTCCGGTCTGCGGGGGTCCTGCAACGCGTGAGGCCGATACCATGGACACGTTCATCGATTCGTCCTGGTACTTCCTGCGCTATGCCGATCCGCATAATGACAAGGCGGCATGGAGTTCCGAAAAGCTGCATGAATGGCTGCCCGTCGATCAGTACGTTGGCGGCGTTGAGCATGCGATCCTGCACCTGCTGTATGCACGCTTCTTCGTCAAGGCGCTGCATGATATGGGGCACCTGAACTTTGATGAGCCATTCCTGCGCCTGTTCCATCAGGGCATGGTGCTGGGTTCCGATGGGCAGAAGATGTCGAAGTCGCGTGGCAATGTGGAAGCTCCCGACAAATACGTCGAGAAGTACGGAGCTGATACTGTACGCTGCTATATGATGTTTATTGGACCCTTTGATGCGGGCGGCTCTTTTAAAGCTGACAATCTGGAAGGCATCTGGCGCTTCCTGAATCGCTTCTGGAGCCTGATTAGCGATGCATGGGTTGCTACTGCTGATGTAACAGAAACTTCTGCAGGCAAAGCGATTGAACGTCTGACGCATAAAACGATCAAGCGTGTTACCGAAGATCTGAGCAATTTCCGCTTCAACACCGCACTGGCTGCGCTGATGGAGTGCAACAATGCACTGATCAAGCTGCAAAACGATGAGGTAGCCCGCAGTATAGCGTATCAGCAGGCGCTGGAAACGATGATGCGGCTGCTGGCTCCCTTCGCGCCACATATCACCGAGGAGCTGTGGCAGCAAACAGGCCATAGTGAGAGCGTTCATACTACTTCCTGGCCGGCCTACGACGAGGCGCTGACGCACGATGAAACATTCACACTGGTTGTTCAGGTCAACGGCAAAGTACGCGAACGTATAGAAGTGCCCGCCGGAATAAGCGAGCAGGAGATACGTGCCCTGGCGCTGGGTAATGCACGTGTCGCCTCCTTTGTCGGTGAATCGACCGTGCAGAAGGTCATCTACGTCCCCGGTCGTCTGGTAAACATCGTTGTTCGTGCATAAGTTCGTAACAGAATAGGAGACAGCCAGGACAATCTCTAAAGAAAGGCCGAAGGTCTGACAGAGGATTGCTACTACCTTGCATTCAGACGAGCAGGAGCTAAACGCATAGCATCGTTTCTGAATGGTAATCAGTAATTCCCTTTACACAGACTCGCGGCCTCTTTTTAATTGGTAGCAGTACTTTAGAATATCGTCTTCCTCATTTGTAAACGGGCAAGGTGTATCTTCGTGTAACAAATAGTATGAAGCAGTATCATGGAGCAAATTGACCCACCAATTTAAGGTGCGCACAACGTTGTCTCTAGTGATAGTATTGGGGATAGCAGGAGGGTAGTAATACAAATTACTACTGATCCGATTGACTAATGCGTAGCGTAGAAGCAAAGCTTTGTTGTCAAGCGGAATAAGAGAGTACTATCAGCCTTATTTCCAGCTTCTTCAATGGAACCTTTCCAGGGCTTCAAACGTATAGAGGGCAGATAACTCATATACATAACCTCGGCTAGCAAAGAGGTAATGTGTGGAAAGGTATGTCAGGAAGTAGTGAATTGTTTCACAGCTTGTATGTCAATAACGTAGGCACAGGTGGAAGGACAAATTGTATGAATACACGGCCATTAGAGATGATACCGAACGTTGAAAGCTCTACCGAAAACGAAACCGATATCTTATTGCAACTGGGTTTTACCGATGACGAGATTATTTCTTTATCCTGGCTCCGTCAGTGGTATCAGCATGGGGGAAGTGATCGGGTTGAGGTGCTTCGGAATTTAGAGTTTATCAAGCGCCTGGTTGGGACAGGCAAATTTGAGCACTAGCGATAAGCAGTACATCGTCCTTTGGTCTTCCTTGCAAGAATATATAATCCTCTTATCTTATTTTGCGTATGTCATCAGTACAATAGCAAAAGGGAGCCTGGCACGAGTATATACCAGGCTCCCTTTTTTCATGAACTTCTCGTTGTATACAACTCAAGCTGCTGTAAAAACCATTGCGTCGATGCTGTCATAAGCTTTGTTTTTAGTGGAACATGAGCTCTACAGGTAAAAACATTGTAGTTATTGGACGAAATGCGCTCTAGAATCCCGCGATAGAGTACTCCGCTCAAGCGCACAGCCAGGCGACAATCAACGCTCAGCAAGGCAATACCAGCCTGGGCACGCTGATAGTAGTCATCCGCACGCGCAATCTGAAAACGTACCAGTTCACAGAATGCATCGTTGATAATCCCATCTTTTATGTCCCGCTCGCTATAGCCAAAGCGCGCCATCTCATCTAATGGCAGATAAATGCGATCTCGCTGCATGTCCTCACCGATATCACGCAAAATGTTCGTCAATTGTAATGCAATCCCTAGTTCTACCGCATGGACAAGGGCTGCATCATCGGAATAGCCGAAAATAGGCGAGGTAAGCAATCCGACCGTTCCCGCTACACGATAACAATAGAGGTAGAGGTCGTCAAAGGTCGTATACCGCTTCACTGTCAGATCCATCTCCACGCCGTCAAGCAGGTCAAGTGCGGGCTGCACTGGAACAGGATACTGTTCCAGCATATCACTCCACGCCCGCTGTACTGGTCCATCTCCTGCATCTGTACCCTGATAAAGTCTTTCGAGTGAGTGACGCCAACCGTCCAGAGCCTGCTGCGGTGAGACAGAGCCTGAGAGATGTCCTCTTCTTGGAGTGCTTTCTCCAAACGCTTCATCGACGATATCATCAACTATACGACAGAAAGCATAGATGGCCCAGACGGCACGCCTCTTCGGGCGCGGCAAGAAAGTTGAGCCCCAGTAAAACGTCTTTGATGCTTCTTGCGTAATGCGACGGCAGTACTCATAGGCATCTGTCGCTATCCCCTGTCGCATATAGTACTCTCCTCAAACTTTTTGGCAGCATAGTCATGGCATGAAGACGCTTCTCAGAAAAGAAAGGACACATTTCATCTCGAAGTGGATTCAATGCGATATGTCGTTCTGATCAGGCCATTCTGCATATCTGTTTCCATCAAAATGCTGACTCTCATTATAGAGATGTACCTGCACCATAGAAATGGGTAATGGTTTAGGAATAGGATCTCACCATCTTACTCTCTTACCTTGTTTCGTGGAAAGCTATCTCTCTACTCTTTCGCTTGTAAGCCTTCGTTGAGAACTGTAGCGGCCTCGTCTACATTTCGCGCGTCGATAAGCTTGTCAATCATCTCCTGAAGAACTTCAGGGCCTTGTACTAATGGAACTTGCTGCATCAATACTTCTGCCTCTATCTCCCAGAGCTTAATGTTCTGGAAGAAGAAAACATGAAGCGTATTTCCGCGAGCTAGCTTTTGAATATATGGAGGTTCAACGGGCTGCCCATCCTCTATAAGGTAAACAACAACCGAGTAGACAGGAAGTTTTGTAATACAACCCACTGATACATTATATTCCCACAATAAGGACTACTTGACATGTGTTCCAATTTGCTTCTATCATGACACTGACCGGTTTACAATGATTACAACCCACAAGGTAGTAGTAAGAAGATTTTAGAGCGTATGTCAGATCAATCCCTTCTCGCACTCGCTCCATACGTGGAACGAGCGCGCAAGGTTCTACAACTTGAGCAGCGAACACAGCACCAGGATCGCGCCATCCGACCAGGGGGATTAGCGGCATTTACGTCACGTTGGTACGAGGAGACTAGCTCTGTCTGCAAAACCGCTGGCCTCGATCTCGCACCCGTCCACCGTTTTGTAGAGCAGCTTGAGGACTACCACCACCAGGACCCGATGCAGCGTGCGGCCAGCCTGCGCATTGCGCTCAGCTTGCTTAATGAGATGGACGGACGGGCGAGCACATCACGAACTCCTTCTCAACTTTCTTCATCCGACACTTCACCTGTCCCGCCGTCGCTTCGTGCTGCAAAGAGCGATACTGTGCACATTGAGAGTAAAGCACCAATAGATAAACAGACAACATCATCGTCTGTGTCACGCACACAGGCTCCTAGAAAAGCGGAGAAAGGTTCAGATGCTCCAACACAAAGCTCGACCAGTACCGCTCAAGATACTGCGGCACCTGCAAAGCAACGTCCCGTGCAGAGCAGCAGTGAAAACCTTCCCATCCATCTAGACGCAGGAATGAGCAGCGGACATACCTCTCTAACGCTGTTGAGAGCCGATGTAACTGCCGTTCCTGGTGTTGGCCCGACTGTTGCCCAACGTCTGCACTCATTGGGTATCCGTACAGTACGCGACCTGCTCTTTTATTTCCCTCGTGAGCATCGCGACTACAGCCAGCTCACGAAAATCGATTCTATCCCGTTTAGCGAAGTGACGACGACGATGGGCCTGGTTTGGGACGCAAAAAATCAACGCACAAATAATGGACGCGTGCGCACTATTGCTGAGATCTCTGATGAGAAAGGAAAACTCTATGTCTCCTGGTTCAATCAGCCCTATCTCCTCAAGCAACTTCTCGCAGCGAAGGGAGAATATATTGTTGTCACTGGCGTCAAGCAGCGCTTCGGCAACAAAGTAGAGTTTTCGGTGCGGAGCCACGAGTTTCCGGAGCGTGGTGATCTCCTGAATACTGGTCGCCTCGTTCCCATCTATGCGCTGACGGAGGGATTGCACGCCAAGGCACTGCTCCGCTTCACAAAATATGTAGTTGATCGCTATGCGCAGATGGTACCCGAACATCTGCCGATGTCCATTCGCTCTTCTGCTGATCTCTTGCCGCTTCCAGAAGCGGTGGCACAGATGCACTTCCCGGACAACGAGGAGATGCGTGCCACCGCTTACAGACGGTTGGCGTTCGACGAACTCTTCTTAATGCAGCTCGGTATGCAAGAACGGCGGAGTCGCTGGCAATACGAGGCACCTCAGGGCAATGCCTTTTCCCTCTTCTATGACCGTATCTTCGTTGATCCTCCAACAAGCGAACAAGCATCGGATACATATCAGGAAACGATGCCAACCGACAAAGAGATGGCGCGCATCGGTTCCACGCTCTGGTCAGTTTTAGCAACCGACAAGCCTTTTGAGGCAACGCTCCCGTTTTCATTTACAGGCGCTCAACGCCGTGTTCTCTGCGAGATCTGCGCCGATCTTGCCAAAAGCAAGCCGATGTGTCGTCTGTTGCAGGGTGATGTCGGTGCTGGTAAGACAGCGGTGGCTGCGGCAGCGCTCTTCATGGCTGTCCTCAATGGCTACCAGGGCGCGATTATGGCACCCACCGAGTTGCTTGCCGAACAGCATGCCCGTAGTATCGGTGCTATGCTCGAACCGTTCGGCATGCGCACCGTTCTGCTCACTGGCAGCCAGCGCTCACGTGAGCGCGCTACGAGCCGAGCAGCGCTGGAAAGTGGACAGGCTGCGGTCGCGATCGGTACACATGCGCTGATTCAAGACGATGTGCTTTTCCAGAAGCTTGGCCTGGTTATTGTGGATGAGCAGCATCGCTTCGGCGTGGAACAACGTGATCTGCTGCGTCAAAAGGGGTATCACCCTCACATGCTGGTTATGACTGCTACGCCGATTCCACGCACATTGGCTCTGACGCTTTACGGAGATCTCGATGTCTCTGTCATTGATCAGCTTCCACCAGGCCGCCAGAAGATTATTACCCGCTGGCGCACTGGAGCGAGACGTGGCGAGTCATACACAACAATTAAAGAACAGGTAGCAGAGGGTCACCAGGCATTTATCATCTGTCCTCTCATTGAGGAGTCAGAATCGTTACAGGCAAAAGCAGCAGTGAGCGAATACGAGCGGTTGCAGCGTGAAGTCTTTCCACGTCTCCGCCTTGGCCTGCTGCATGGTGCAATGAAGGGGACAGAAAAAGACGCGATTATGCACAGTTTCCGCGATCACGAACTTGATATTCTCGTTGCCACCTCGGTCATCGAGGTCGGTATCGACATTCCAAACGCAACCGTGATGGTGATTGAGGATGCTGACCGCTTCGGTCTGTCGCAGTTGCATCAGTTTCGTGGTCGTGTCGGGCGTGGCAAGCATCAATCCTACTGCTATGTCTTAAGCGAAGATGCAAGTATTCAATCACAGGATCGTCTCGGTGTCTTTGAGAAAACTACTGACGGCTTCAAATTAGCGGAGGAAGATCTACGCATGCGTGGCCCTGGCGACTTTATCGGCGTGCGCCAGAGTGGTATGCCCGCCCTGCAAATTGCGGACCTGGGCGACACCCGACTGATCGAACTGACGCGTGATGTCGCACAGCGTGTCTGGCAGGCCGATCCTTACCTGCGTAAACCAGAGCACGCGGCCCTGCGCGAAAAAATGTACCT
>DAOUDD010000202.1:0-7461 GCA_034431765.1 Ktedonobacteraceae bacterium
CAAACACAAGAACAGGAATAAATTATCCTAGTGCAGAACGCATTCGCTTATGCGCAAACGGACAAATAGGAGCGGAGAGACATGGACCCCACGATGCACGAAGACGAACGAGGACTTACGATCATTGATGACGCAATGGTGAGCGTCGAACTTGCGCCGCGCCGCTATGATGACACGCTCGCACGCGCTGGCATCGTCGCTGATTCGTTTTCAACTGGCATGAGCTTTCATGAGTACCACGCGACCTGCACGGACAATACGCTCTCGCGCCAGCGCAACGACCTGACCTTGTTCTCTCGCTACCTCGCTGGCGCCTCAATCACCCGACAGCCTGAGGACCTCTTCTCCGACGCCGAAGCCTGGCGCGGCATGTCCTACGGCTTACTACGCGGCATGCGCCAATGGATGCTTGAGGAAGGCTACAGGATTGGCAGCATCAATGTTTGCTTAGCAACCATCCGGCAGTATTGCAAACTCGCGAAGGAGGCTGGAGCCATCTCTCAGGAGGCACTTGATCTGATTCTGACCGTCAAGGGCTACAATACGAAGGAGGCCCGCAACGTCGATCGAACAAGGAGCGCGCAGGGCAAGCCCACGCACAAAAGTACGAAAAAGGATCAACCAACGCCGGTGAAAGCTGGTCAGGCCGCACGCTTGAAGCGCACCAGCACCCCTGCTCCAGAGAAGCAACAGCGTAGACCACACGATGAACACCTGCCCGAGCGGGATGCGCTCCTCATGTGCTTGTTCATCGAGCACGGCTTCCGCTGTGGCGAGGTCATCGGCCTCAATGTCGAGGACCTCGATGTAGATGAGGGGACGGTGAGCATCTACCGGCAGAAAACAAACGACACCCAGACGCATCGTCTGCAGCCCCAAACGCTCATCGCGGCAGAGGCATACCTTTCGCTAGACGAGATGAAGCAGAAGACGACAGGACCGCTGTTCGTAGGCTATAAAGGATGGCGACTGGGCAGGCGTGCCGCCATGGAGCGTGTGCGGACGTTGGGCAAGCTCGCCGGAGTCAACACGCTCTCTCCGCACGACCTGCGCCACTATTGGACGCAGGACGCCCTCAAAAACGGCACAAGTATCGACCGCGTACAAAGTGCCGGCAACTGGACTACCCCAACGATGGTCTTACGGTACGCGAAGCGTAAAGGTATTGCTAATGAAGATGTGAAAGTTTCTCAGTAGTCTAAGTTCCCTATCAATCTTCATGATCGTGGTCCGCGAATGGCAATAGTATCATCATATCGCTGTCTCCACCCATCATGATAGACAGCGTTGATCCTGCATCCCCGGTCTCGGAACAACTCTTCTGGAAGTGCGCCACCGCTTCCAAAAATTCTGAACTTTCTACGTGTCTCTATCCTCTTGTAATAGTAGAGATGATCGGGTATACTCACTTCCATACTACTGTTTAACCATTTTCTACCCAATTTGGAGACGCATCAATGGGAATTGTACAAAAGTGCGTTTTGCCACAAAGCTCGTATGGCAAACTCACAACGGTGGCCCAAGGGGTTACTCTGCCCTTTTTGCCTGCGTACGCCTCCATTATATGCGGTCCATAACCTCTTCAGACGAACAATAGACCGCAACTCTCACCGGCGTGTGCAGCAGTGCAACCGGTGCGGGTGTTTGCGTGTTGCGACACTGCTTTCCATCCTCTCTTACCGATCACCTGGATGAATCGCGTCTTTCTCGGATGCCTCTCAGCGGCTGCTCTTGCTGCTTTCTCATGAACATGGAAAGTTAGAGGAACCGATGCAACGTTCTCAAGTATTCCAGCCCCTCAAGGTTCGCAATTCACCGACGCGGGCCACCTTGCAGCGGTATGGGACGCTCTTCGCGACCTACCTGGGACCACAGTGGCTTCGGGTCTGCTTCATGGCGCTCTTACTCATCGGCAGCATCGTGTTAGAGCTGCTGGGACCACAGATTATTCGCACATTTATCGATACTATTGGAAGCAACAGTAGAGTGCAGGCGTTAAGCATCATCGCTCTGCTCTACCTTGGTGTTGTGCTTGGTAGCAGACTGGTCGCAGCTTTCGCCACCTACTTCTCTGAAGATGTCGCCTGGAATGCCACAAACCAGTTGCGCGCCGACCTGACACGCCACTGCCTGAACCTGGATCGCTCCTTCCATGCGGCTCACACACCCGGTGAGTTGCTGGAACGGGTCGATAGCAACGTGGAAACATTGGCCGACTTTTTCTCGCAATTTGTGATTCGCATTTTAGGCAGCGGCATCTTGATGCTGGGCATACTGGTGTTGATAGCACGCGTGAATACCTGGCTTGGCGCGATTATGGGCGTGTATCTCATTCTGAGTAACATCATCTTTGTCTATGTGCAACAACGGGCTACCTCGATCTACCAGTTGCACTGGCAGGCGGAGGCCGAGCTAAGCGGCTTCTGGGGTGAATTGTTTAATAGCTTGGAAGATATCGCGGCAAGCGGCGCAACCCACTATATTATGCGTCGCTATTTTCATTTGCAGCGTCGGGAGAATTTGACTGAGATCAAGAGCATTGTCTTCTGGGCAAGCTTTGAATGCACTGGTTTAACTCTGGATGTGTTCAGCATGCTGATCGTGCTGCTCCTGAGCGCGTACTTGTTTGTGCAAGGTATAATCTCGCTCGGCACGCTCGTCCTACTCCTGACCTATACCGCTCAATTACTCGATCATGCCTTTGATATCGCTGAGCAACTCGGTTCGCTGCAACAAGCCACCGCTAGCATCGAACGGATCAATGAAATCTACCATACGCAAAGCTGCGTTCGGGATGGTCCGGGCGTAACCTTCCCCACAGGCGCGTTGGCTCTGACCTTCCAGGATGTCTCCTTCTCCTATGATGGGGCGCAAACTGTTCTACACAACATCTCTTTCGGACTGGCTGCAGGCGAAGTTCTGGGGCTAATCGGACGCACCGGTAGCGGCAAAACGACACTCATGCGTTTACTCATGCGCTTTTACGATCCTACATCCGGCTCTGTCTACCTAGGTGGGCAGGATCTCAGTCAAGCGCACCTGAACGATCTACGGGCACGCATTGGACTGGTTACGCAAGAAGTGCAACTCTTTCGGGGTACATTGCGCGACAATGTGACCTTTTTTGCTGACACTATCCCTGACCAGCGTATCCTGGAGGCTATCGAGCAATTGGGGATGAGCACGTGGTATCAGCGCTTACCACAGGGTCTGGATACCGAACTGAGCAGCGATAGCGGCGGTCTGTCTGCGGGTGAAGCCCAACTGCTGGCTTGTATTCGGGTCTTTCTGCAAAATCCACAATTGCTCATTCTGGACGAGGCTACCTCGCGCTTGGACCCCGCGACCGAGAAAGTCCTCACCCATGCCACCCAGCGCCTCATGGACGGGCGCACAGCTCTTGTGATCGCCCACCGCCTCAGTACAGTCGAGAGCGTGGATCACATCATGGTGCTGGAGGATGGGCGCATCTTGGAGTACAACACTCGGGCAGCACTTGCCTATGACCCTACATCTCACTATAGCCAATTGTTGAGAACGACCAACCCGGAGGATCTGCTTGCATGAAAACTCACTCTTTTGTTTGGCGCCTAATATACTTCACACGTAAAAACTACATTTGGGTAGTGTTGCTGCAACTGCCGCGCCGACTCCTGCCACTTGCACCAGCATTGCTTACCCGGCAAATTATTGATCACCTGACGCAGCACAGGCAACTCGACGCCACAATCTGGAGCTTGCTCGGCTTGATGCTGGGCTATCTGCTGGTACGTATGACCACGCTGATGGCGGTCCAGCTTACTGAGCGCCTACCTATGTTCAAAACGGAAACCCTTTTGCGCACGAATCTGTTGGAACATTTGCTGTGCCAGCCAGGAGCCGCCGCCTTGCCTCGTGACAGCGGTGATATGATCAACCGTTTTCAGAAGGATGGCAGAAGCCCTGGATTTTTCCTAGTGATATGCGCCTTTGTCTTTGGCATGAGCATAGAGACGCTAGTTGCGCTGTTCATTATGGCGCGTATCAACTTACAGATTACAGTTATCGCCGTTCTCCCGCTGCTAGTTGGAAATATCATCGTCAACACATTGGGCAAACGCGTTGAACACTACCGTCGCAAGAGCAGCGAGGCGTCCAGCGCAGTCAGCAACTACCTCGTCGAAATGTTTGGTGTGGTTCAGGCCATTCAGGTGGCCAGCGCGGTTCCAAGTATCGTCAAGCGCTTTCATGACCTGAACAATGGGCGCCGCGTGGCCTCGTTGCGCGAGAATCTTTTTAGCAACGTGGTCCTCGGCGTGTTCGGTACAGGCATTGCAGGCATCAGTACTGGCCTGATCTTGCTGCTGGCTGGCGCCTCCTTGCGGACTGACCATTTTACCATCGGCGATCTCACCTTGTTTATAGCCTATATGAACGATACGATTGGCCGCTTCAGTGATGAGGTGATTGTACAGATCACCAGATACCGCCAGCTTGCAGTGGCGCAGCAGCGTTTAACCGAACTCATGCCCGGAGCAACGCCAGTCGCGCTTGTCACTCCTGGATCATTCTACCAGCAGGCTGCAACGTTCGACACACCGGTGAGTATGCTCCAGATCGAAGAGCGTTTAGAACATCTGGAGGCTCACAATTTAAGCTATGCGTATCCAGGTACTAAGCGGGGCATCACGAACATCAATCTGCGTTTGGAGCGTGGTCAGTTTGTAGTGATTACCGGACGCATCGGTTCCGGCAAAACGACGTTGTTGCGTGTACTGCTCGGCTTGTTAACGAAGCAGGAGGGTGAGATCCACTGGAATGGTACGGTGGTGGACGATCCTACGGCGTTCTTTGTGCCGCCACACAGCGCCTATACAGGGCAAACGCCTAACCTGTTCAGCACGACGTTGCGCGAGAACATCACCCTTGACCTGCCGCTCAACGAGAGCCAGATCCAGCAGGCAATCTACGCAGCAGTTCTGGAACGAGATGTGGAGACACTGGTCGATGGACTGAAGACGGTGATCGGTCCCAAGGGCATTAAGCTCTCTGGCGGGCAGGTTCAGCGCGTGGCAGCGGCTCGCATGTTCGCACGCCTATCGGAGTTACTGGTGTTTGACGATCTCTCTAGTGCACTCGATGTGGCTACTGAGCAGCAACTCTGGGAACGCCTCCTGGCACGGCAGAACGAGGAACATCCCATCACCTGCCTCCTTGTCTCGCATCGCCGTGCCGTCCTCCAGCATGCTGATACCATTCTCGTCCTCAAGGAGGGTCGCGTCGAGGCGAGCGGCACTGTTGCCGAACTTCTGCTCACCTCTCCTGAGTTTCGTGCCATCTGGTCAAATGGAAGAGAAGAAGCTTCTGTCTAACGCAAAAGAGTGCCACTGATGCTATTTCAAGTAGGAATAGCATCAGTGGCACTCGTGTCTTTCAGTCTCTCCACATCACTGATATAGAGGTACATTCCTTTCGTGTGACTGAGTTCTACCCCGACGTGAAATTCTCGGGAACGCACAGACACCTTGCTTTATATAGAGTAGTATGCAATAGTATAGTATCATCTACTACACTTGTAGTACGAATAGTATTATGTCAACTAGTGAAGCATTGAATGGGAGGTAAAAATGCGTATCCCCTATTTACACAAGTCAGAAAAGAACACTTTTATCTTATTTGATAAACTGTTTGAGCTAAAAACTGCAAGTAGAAATAAAGTATTTCACGTCGCATCTACATCATCTAACTATAAACTAAATATCTTCATAGTTGGATGCATCGTTCTAATCGCTACATTAGCCTGTGGAGGAACATCGAATGGTGTTGCAGTAAATCTATCTCCAACGCCTACAGTTCAGTGGGGGAAACTCAGTGGAGCTACTATTAGCTTACATAAGGAGCTTACATGTGGTGTAGGTTGCCCAGAACCACTCCATGTGAGAATTGATACTATTTTGATTAATAAGGCAGCTGATGTGATGATTTGGAATGCTCACTTTTCTGCACCTGCTGATACCCCAAATAATGGCATTACTAACGCTTCTTTTCCAGATTTCTCCCTTCAATCGAACTCTACTGCTAACACTCAAGCTATTCTAAGTATCTACTCACAAGGACAAAACATACTGGCAAAGTTCGCATTCGTACCGGTCGCAAATGAGGAATATACTCTAAGCGTCACAGCTAACTATAATAATGTAAAGAATGGAGTAGTTGAGATTGATTCAAACTCACTGCAATACGAGCCTGTTACAATGACGTTTCAGCCGTAGTAAGTTTTTGAAGTAAAGAGTAGATACATGAAGAATCGTAATCGTCCGTTAGTAAACATCTTACATGATCCAACTTGGTTAGGTGTAATGATAGCCGCTATAAGCTTAGTAATAGCTATCCCAGGAGTAATAGTAGCTGTACTTACTCTTTTACCTCCTAAACAGAGTACTCCAAATCCTACTCCTGTGCCTACGCTAGAACACACTCATACAGCATCGGGCTTACCAACGCCTACACCTACAGGGACAAAGCTGTCAGGAGTAACTCCTACAATCACAATTAATGCCCCCACGCCAACGTCAGCAACATCGCCAACTGATTGGGGAAAATTAATAGGAGATGCTATTAACGTAAATAAGCAGCTTACCTGTGGTCCAGGCTGTCCTGAACCTCTTCACACGCAAATCGAGACTATTCAGATTGATACGACAAACAACGCCATGACATGGAACGCTCATTTTTCGTCTCCGATTGGCAGTTCAGGAAATGGAATCTCTGATGCTTCTTTCGATTTTGCCCTGCAATCAACTATAAATTCCTATTGCCAAAATCCTTGTCATGCCACCACAAGCACTTACTCACCAGGACAAAATGTACGAGCAAAGTTTGCATTCGCACCAGATCCAAATGATACTTATACCCTTTATGTAAGTGCCAGTTATCATACAGTGAAGGACGGAGTACAGGCTATTGCTTCAACCTCATTACAATATGAGCCTGTCACAATATCTTTCCAGCCATAATCTGTTCATGTGTATAATACATCGGAATGTGGGCCTCATTCTCAGCGAGGATCGTGTCTAGCGTCCTTATCAGAAAATCTGCATCCTCTTGCGTAAATACTAATGGCGGTTTGATTTTGAGTACATTATGGTATGGACCATCAGTGCTTAGGAGGATGCCATGCTCCTTCAAACGATTGACAATGTAGCTCGCCTGCTCAGGGGCCGGCTCAAGTGTCTTTCGGTCCAAAACACACTCGACACCAATAAACAAACCAATTCCACGTACATCGCCGAGCAATACATACTTTCTCATCAGGCCCTGTAGACCTCGCAGAAGATACACTCCTACAGTAAGTGCGTGTTCTTGTAACCGCTCCTGCTCAATCACATCAAGCACCGCCATCCCAATAGCGCAAGAAACTGGATTGCCACCAAACGTATTAAAATACTCCATGCCATTGTTAAATGAGGCAGCGATCTCCTG
>DAOUDD010000203.1:0-21478 GCA_034431765.1 Ktedonobacteraceae bacterium
TAACTTTTGGCGTCCTTGTAGAGACATGTATTATAACAGCGGCTTCAGCGTACTTACCAGTTGATCTGGTGTAAAGTCTTCGCTGAGAAAGCTATGCTCGTGACCTTGCTTATCGATTACGTAGACGGCGAAGCTGTGAGCGACTTTCTCTTGCTGTTGACGAGCGTAAATGCTGTAAGCAGACCAGACAGGAGCGAGTTCTTCTTCCTTGCCCATCAGAAAATGCCAGGAGTTCTGCATGTTGTGAGCGCGTGAGAACGCCTCTACCGCATCCCGGTCATCCCGGCGAGGATCGGTGCTAATCGCAATGATAGCAACTTTGTTAGCATCACTGCCAAGCTTAACAAGCGTACTATGCAAGTGCTCGGCTGTTAAAGGACATACATCGGGACAATGCGTGTAGAGGAACGTGAGCACGACCGGCTTGCCGCGAAATTGCGAGAGCGAGACCTGTTGCCCGTTCTGATCCGTTAGGTGAAAATCAGGTGCAGGCGCACTTCCAAGATCCGTGCCTGTTGACATATTTTCGCCTTGCGCTACGCTACGCTGCTGCTGCACAACAACAATCACAATCAATACCAGCAGAGCAAATGTGATAACTGAGAGACGGGAAGCAAGCTTCCAATTCATCCGTGTTTTCATAAGTTCTTTTCTCTAAGAATCAGCCTGGCAAAAGTCAGTTGCGATATATTGTTACCGCAACACCTGGTCAATTACCATCACCGCAAAGATCGCCGCAAGATAACAGTTTGAGTACCAGAAAATGGTGCGTGCCCAGCTTTTAGTCTTATCAAGCAAAAGGCGAACGGCCATATACGTCATGATGCCACCCAGGATAAGCGCAAGGGCCAGGTAAAAATATCCCATCGTGTGCATCACGAACGGAATCAATGTAACCATGACCAGCAGCAATGTATACAGGAAGATCTGCCAGCGCGTCTCACGCTCACCCATCACTACCGGCAGCATCGGCACGCGCGCTTTCTCGTAGTCTTTCTCGATCAGCAGTGCCAGCGCCCAGAAGTGTGGTGGCGTCCAATAGAAGATGATCGCGAAGAGCCAGATCGCAGGCAGCGTAACTGTGTTTGTAACGGCTGCCCAACCCACCAGTACCGGCACCGCACCCGCCGCCCCACCAATGACGATATTCTGCGCCGTCGAACGCTTGAGGCCAAGCGTATAGACAAATACGTAGAAAAGAATGGCCGAGAAGGAGAGAATAGCACTTAGCAGATTTACGAATAAAAAGAAAACCAGAAATGAAGTGATTCCCAGTACAATACCAAAGATCAAGGCGTGGCGAGGTTGCACACGTCCTGCAGGTAGTGAGCGGCGTTGCGTGCGCCCCATAAGCTGATCAATGTCACGATCAATGTAGCAGTTGAGACTATTCGCGCTCCCCGCCGACATCGCTCCACCCAGTAACGTCGCCAGCACAACTGACAGAGCCGGCATTGCACCGCGATTCGCAATAAACATTGCCGCCACTGTCGTACCTAACAGTAGTACTGTAACATGCGGTTTGACCAGATTTATATAACTATTGATTGTTTGTCGAAGAACGCTCACTTCTGGCTGTGGGGAGACTTCAACGGATGCCATCTTTTTTCTCCAATATTCCAGGCGGCTCGACGCCACCTCATCTGGTGCAGCAAGAAAATAAGTGAAGCCGGTCACAACCCTTATGGAGTCCGATCAATCTGATCGCCTTCTCTTCCTCAGAAGGTACTGTAGCTTCTATAGTATGCGCTCCAGAAAAAACAATTAGGCAAGAGATAAGTTCTGTAGACACTTTGACGAATACTATTTTCGGTGTCGGGCCTGATAGTACCCTTGCAGGCTAAGGATATCACCTTACAACTGCCTGAACGTTTCTAGATGCATATTTCCAGTGCAAGGTGCGACAATTTTTCAAGGCAATATCTTTCCTTTCTTTACAACTACAAATAAAAGTAGCTTAAGAGAATAGATACGCACTATCTAGTATAAGAAGATACTAATTATAAGTGAGTAATTAGGAAAAAAGTCACGGAAGATTGACTACTAGTGAGTAAAGTAATTTATCATTATTCTGTAGTTATATGCTGCTGTATGTCCATTGTAAGGCTTGTGTTTTGTCTATTTCGCATCGTTGAAAGGAAAACTCTATGCACTTCCGACTACATCTTCGGCCTTCAATCTTGTTAGCACTTTTGGGCGCGTTACTCCTCTCTACTCTTCTAGTTACTCCCGCACATGCTGATCCAGGATATGGATGTGGAGATCGAAAAACACTTACAGGTACATGGCAAGTGACAATCAATTTCACAAGTGGACAGTTAGCTGGTCAGACCAAAGTGGCGACAGTTACGTACAATGACGATGGAACATTGACGAGTGAGACAACGGAAGGAGTACCAGGAACTGGAATATGGTACATGACTGGGAAGAGGAGCTTTCATTATGAGATAGATGAGCAAGTACAAGGAGGTTACATCCATGTTGTCCAGGATGGAGCATTAGCACCTAATAAGAAAACGAATACTGCAACCGGAGGCGGAACGTTCTACATCAACACTCCAAATGGCCCTGTTGAAGTAGGTGTTAATGATGCTAATACCACTGCTGAGCGGACAGATTGTAATAAGTAATGGGTAACTATCAGGAGGCTGGCAAGAAATTCTTGTGTTGTCAGCCTTCTTCTTGTATGTGGCTCCAGGCCACCCTGACTCTTCAGACAAATTGAAAGGTTGTTACTCATGGATATAAAGAGTGAGAGGCGGAATGTCTTCCGAGATTTCATTGACCGGTGGTATAAGGCCACTGCACCAGAGCAACCACCACTGAGTGCCAGCCTGGAAAAGCGTGATGTTGCTCGTCGCGGTAAAATTGCTTCTATTTTGCTGCTGATGACTATTTCTATTATGCTCTTTATACTTTTCCCCACAGGTATAATTCTACTGGTTCTTACAGCACGCTTTACTACACTACTCATTTCTCTCACGATGCTATTGATCTGTTCTTTTCTCATTCTGCTGAATCGTCGAGGACTGACAAGTATTGTTGGCCTTGTACTGATTTTGGGAAACGATATTGGCAACAGCATTTCAATTATCTCTGGTGGCAAGGTTTCGCTCGCGAACATTCAGCTTTTTGATTCCCTGGTTATCTCCTTGCTCTTCGCGGTCGCGTTACTACCAATAATCAGTATCTTCTTTGTTGCAATTGGCAACGTTTTAGTAACTGCAGGCATTCTTTATTTCGTGCCGCACGAGCCTGCCGTAAATCAGCTTATTCCTACAATCATCTCGCGCAATGCTGTGATACAGATCGGTGTTGCCGTGATTGCTTATTTGCTTGTCTGGATCATGAAGCAGGCTATTGCACGTGCCGACCGAGCTGAAGAGATTAACAAGCTGCAAAGTTTTATTTTAGAGAAAGAACATGCTGTTGCTCAGCAGAAGCATCAGCTTGATGTGAGTATTCAGGAAATATTGCAAGTGCAAATGGCAGTTTCAAATGGTAATCTTAGGGCACGCGTCCCTCTTACGCAAAACAACGTACTATGGGAAGTAGCAGGATCTCTGAATAATCTGCTGAATCGTCTCCAGCGAGCGCTACAGGAGATACAGGAACTGCGTAAGGTACTGCCGCGGATTGAGCATGCTGTCCATGTCGAGCAAGTGATGGAACGAATAGATGGCGAGATTGCAAAGTTGACACAAGAAGTACAGGAAGCTACAAAAAATCAACGACCGATCCAGTACAATCAAGGACGGATTATCGAGCTTGATCCTCTTATTGGAACTCTTAATGGGAAGAAGTTAATAGAAGTAAATCATTCTTTGGAGAAGAACTTACGGTTTGCTCCCCCTAAATTCCTGAAGGAGCAGTAAACGCCTTTCATCGGGAGACAAAAGAAATAAAGGGTTTACACGAGAGTGTACTACTCCAAATCCTCACTTTTCTACTGGTTGAACGCCTATGCTATAGTATGTAGGAGGATTTTCTGGAAAGGTCACTATTATGGGAGCGAATGTGGGATTACAGTTCTGGCTGACTCACTGGAACTGGCAGCCCTCGATTATTCTAGGCACTGTGGTTACGATCTGCCTGTATTTGTACGCCGTTGGACCACTTCGTGTCAAATATCGGCTTGGTCCCCCTGTTAAGACGGGTCAGGCGGTTGCTTTTATTCTAGGTGTGAACTGTATCTTTCTTGCGCTCTTCTCTGCTATTGACGAGATTGGCGACAAATATCTCTTTAGCGCGCACATGGTGCAGCATCTCTTCCTCACCATTGTTGGTCCCCCACTGATGATTGTAGGACTACCTGAGTGGCTGGTGAAGCCATTGCTCCGGCAGCCTCTGGTTGCACGCGTTGGCCGTTTTTTGACGTATCCCGCTGTTGCTTTTATACTCTACAACCTGGACTTCTGGGTCTGGCATGCTCCGCCTCTGTATGATGCGACGCTGACGAATGAGTTCTTGCACATTTTAGAGCACCTTACCTTCATTGGATTTGGTCTGCTGTACTGGTGGCCGGTATTCAGTCCACTGCAAGAGGGCTGGCCGCGTCTCTCGATCGGTGGACAGGTGCTCTATATCTTTCTCGGAGGCATGCCAACAGTCCTGCTAGGAGCTGGCCTGACCTTTACCAGCCCTCTCTACACGCCATATATCTATGCGCCACGCATCTGGGGTCTCTCGCCTGTTCAGGATCAGCAGCTTGGTGGACTGATCATGTGGGTTCCTGCCAATATCGCCTATATCGTTGTTGCGAGTGTCCTCTTCTTGCGCTGGATGATTTCTCAGGAGGCCAGGCAACGAGCCGCCGAAGCGCGTTTCTACGCTCAGGAAGATGCGGAGCAGGATGATGATAGCGAGGATGTTGAGGAAGTGCAGGGCAGCTTTACAATTACGCAGAGTCATCAGTCAAAAGTGGATCAAACACCTTCTCACACGTTGGGACAACTTCCTTCATAGAAAGGAATATATTAACTTAAAGATATGCTCATGCGCTGCTTTGTTCAGGTGCTTGTAAGGCGGGCAGAAATGTTTGCAAGTTGCCTGATAGGATGCGTCCTTACACTACTTCCATACTATATGATGGAAAGAGTATCACCGAAATTCTGCCCTTTTTCATAAGGGCTGCTATTATTGTTTCTTGCTTTGTACTGGCAAACTGCATGCAGAGGAACAAGTGCGCCATGCATTGATCCTCTGCATAAAAAGAAAGTACACTATCTGTAGGAGATTTTAGACGTGAGGATGCCTGTATTTCGCAGGACAAAGACAAAGCGCTGGCTGGTTATACTCAGCGGCCTGCTGTTGTCCTCTATTCTGTTTGCCGCCTGTGGCGAACAGTCGCCCTCTATTCTGGATACTGCCGGTCCTGTTGCTGACAATGAAAAGACGCTCTTCTGGGTCATCATTATCGTGGCAACCGTCGTGTTCCTGGGTGTTGAGGGTGCGCTCATCTACTCGATTTCTCGCTTCCGTGACCGACCTGGTAGGCCGAATCCGCAACAACTGCACGGAGACCTGCGGCTAGAGCTGATCATGACTGCAATTCCCGCCCTCTTTTTGCTTATTATTCTAGGGTTTACCATTCGCGGTTTGATCCAGGTCTCACCAGAAGCAGAACCGGCAGCGAGTGCGGATCATCCCAAAATCAAGGTTATTGCTATTGGACATCAGTGGTGGTGGGAGTTCTACTACCCTGAATGGAAGTTCAATACCGCAGACTCGATGCATATTCCCGTAGGAGCAACTGTCCATGTTGACCTGTACTCGAACAACGTTATCCATAGCTTCTGGGTTCCCAACCTGACTGGTAAGACAGACCTTGTCCCCGGTCATAGTAATACCAAGTGGTTTATCGCCGATAAAAGTGGTACATACGAGGGAATCTGTGCCGAGTTCTGCGGTGCGCAACACGCGAATATGCGCTTCAATGTGATTGCCGAAAATAATGACACATTCCAGACCTGGGTCAGTACGCAGCAGCAGGCGGCAACAACGCCTGCTCCAAGCAACGATAAGCACTCAGCCGCTCAGGGTCTATCAGTATTCCAGAACGCTTGTACGAGCTGCCATGGAATTGTCGGTGTGAACAATGTGACGGCGTATGCCGATACAAAGCGAGACTGCGATAAAAATCCAGATCGTGATCCTAAAGGTGCTTGTCTATTAGGCCCGAATCTGACACATTTTGGCAGTCGCGGTTTGATCGCTGGTGGTGTCTTGACGAACAACATTGAGGCGTGTCAAGATCCGAACGATCCAAAGCTGTACGAGAATTGTAACCTTGCAAAATGGTTGAGAGATCCGCAGGGTATCAAGCCTGGTAACGATATGAATGTGCAATTGAACGATGACCAGATTCGCGCTTTGGTTGCTTATCTGGAGAATCTAAAATAATCCTGACTGTCCTTTCTACGCTGCAAGGCTAGATACTGGAGGAATTTACGCATGGCAACCCGTACTATCGGCGAGCAAGCAGTAGTCCCTGCGATTCGCCGACGGACTTTTAGCGAAAGCTATATCGGCTCGTGGATAACCACAGTTGATCATAAGCAGCTTGGTCTGATGTATCTTGTCACCGGTTTCTTTTTCTTCCTGGTGGGCGGTATGGAGGCTCTCCTGATCCGCACCCAGTTAGCTGCACCCGGTGGAAAGGTGCTCAATCCTGAGGAGTACAACCAGGTCTTCACTATGCATGGCGTGACGATGATCTTCCTGTTTGTTATTCCGGTCCTGTCTGGTTTCGGCAACTACGTCGTGCCCTTGATGATTGGCGCACGCGATATGGCCTACCCGCGCATGAATGCGTTTGGATTCTGGCTGCTGCTCTTCGGTGGCATCTTTATTCAGGCCAGCTTCCTGTTTGGACAGGCTCCTAACGCAGGTTGGTTCAACTACGCACCTTTAAGTGAGTTAACAACCGGCGCAGGACATGCCTATACCGCGACTCCTGGGCTAAACACCGATTTCTGGGTGCTCGGCACGACGTTGCTTGGTATCTCGTCGATCACCGGTTCGTTGAACTTTGTGGTGACTATCCTGAAGTTGCGTGCCCCCGGTATGAGTATTAACCGCATGCCATTATTCTCGTGGATGATCCTGGTTATGTCGTTCCTGCTGCTCTTTGCGCTGCCCAGCCTGACTGTTGCTAGCGTCTTGCTCCTGCTGGATCGTCACCTGGGAACTCACTTTTACCAGTATACAAATGGTGGTGATCCACTGCTGTGGCAGCATCTCTTCTGGTCGTTTGGGCACCCTGAGGTATATATCCTCATCCTGCCGGCTTTTGGCATCATTTCAGAGGTTCTGCCGGTCTTCTCGCGCAAACCGATCTTTGGCTATACCTTTATCGCCTGGTCAGGTGTTGCTATCGGTTTCTTGAGCTTTACTGTATGGGCGCACCACATGTTCGCCGTTGGTCTACCGACCATTGCGCAGGCATTCTTCGCCTCCAGTACAACGCTAATCGCGATTCCAACCGCTGTGAAGATCTTCAACTGGTTGGCAACAGTGTGGAATGGTAAGTTAAAGCTTCACGTACCCATGCTCTTTGCGCTAGGTTTTGTTGCCATGTTCCTGATCGGTGGCCTGAATGGTGCGGCTCTTGCTGTAGTTCCATTCGACTACCAGGTGACGGATAGCTACTTTGTGGTGGCGCACATTCACTATGTGCTCTTCGGCGGTACTGCCCTCGGTGTCTTCGCAGGTATCTACTACTGGTTCCCCAAGTTCTCAGGCAAGTTGCTGAATGAGCGTCTTGGTCAGATCCATTTCTGGATTGCCTTGATTGGTCTGAACCTGACCTTCTTCCCGATGCACATTCTAGGCATCGCAGGCATGCCACGTCGCGTCTATACCTATCCTGGCAACCTCGGTTGGAACGAGATGAACTTGCTCGCCTCAATCGGAGCTTTCCTGATTGGTGTCTCGGTGATGGTCTTTATGTACAATGTAATCTATAGCTTGAAGAACGGCCAGAAGGCGGGAGACGATCCCTGGGATGCCTTTACGCTGGAATGGGATACGACTTCACCGCCCAAGAAGTACAACTTCCTGGAGATTCCCGTGGTACGCAGCCGTCGTCCATTCTACGATAAGAAATATCCAGAAGTGGCTGACTGGAGACAAGTTACTCATTAGCTGTGCTTAAAGAGCATGTCAGCTCTACACAGATCAATACTGTTGTAATAGATGGCATGCTCGATCAACTGGTAGAGGTTCTGATTGTGTCACAAGAGCAGAAAGATCGCGTCGAACAACCTGTAGAGAAGGATGAGGCTGGCGAACTCATCGCTGAGACGCCTGCGCCTTTAGCCTCCTCCACTTCAGCAGAGGTAGAGGGCGAGGAGGTACAAGCTGAGTTGTCACAGGCGACGGAAACGACGGGCGAGAAGAAGTCAAGCCGCAGGAAGGGACGTTGGGTTAATGCAGAAGAGATAATACCACGTCCAAGCTATTGGCCGCTTGCTCTGGCTGTGTCTCTGATCGTTCTGCTCCTGGGCCTGATTATCCATCCAATTGTGCTGGGAGTAGGCGTCGTGCTTATTATTGCTTCAGTCATTGGTTGGATGTTGGAACGTCGCTAGCGTTTGCCGCGTGTCATACATATAATAGAGGCTATAGAAGAGCAGCACAGCCTGAAAAAGTAGGAGATATTACATGAGTGTTCCGCATGGTGAGCAGGTGCGGGTTCTTGAAGAGCACGGACAGGAAGGTGGTCGTGGCCTCAACTGGTGGGGCATGGTCTTCTTTATCGCTTCCGAAGCGCTGATCTTCGCGAACTTTATCGCAGCTTATCTTTATCTATATATTCGCAATGGTGGTCAATGGACACTGCCGAGTGGAGAGCGTCTGCCCTGGCTCTTTCCTCTTGGCAATACAGTGATCCTCTTATCGAGTAGCGCCTTTGTGCATCTAGCCGGTTCGGGCATCAGGAAGGGCAACCAGAAGATGCTCAAATTTGGGCTGGCTATGACAATTGTGTTAGGGGCGATTTTCCTGGGTGGACAGGTGTATGAATATCTTACCCTGTTCGGTGAGCATTTTACTATTGGCTACGGCACCTTCGGTTCGTCATTCTTTACTCTGACGGGCTTCCACGGTCTGCACGTAACAATCGGTGTGCTCTTCCTGCTGGTTGTGTTGATTCGCTCATTCCGTGGTGACTTTACACAGCAAAAGCATTTCGGCGTGCAGGCGGCTGAGATGTACTGGCACTTTGTCGATGGCGTCTGGGTCTTTGTGTTCAGCACCGTCTACCTGCTGCCCCTGCTAAGCCATTAGCGAAAAGTAAGAATCGCGTAGGGGAGGGCCTCCCGCCCTCCCGCTTATCGAGGATACATCGGGCAACCATCCTGCTCACATGACAGGCGACCACAAGGGTCGCGCTCTACGCGTCCTCTCACCTGACAATGTCCTCCATCTAACCTCCAATTTCCCACTCTCCAAAAACATTTCACTCTTACCCATTTTCTTTTCCACAATCCTCTTGATAAAGGATATGTGTTGTAACCAACAGAGCTGTATTGACGTGTGAGAGAGTAGAAAAAATATGCTACAATAGAGTAGAACCCTTGTCCAGAAGGGGGTCTGTATCGAGCTCTATCGGCCAAAGATCAGAAAGGACAACTTGTATGAAGGACGCGATGCACAGAGGAGACTCTGTCGTTGCGGAGCAGCAGGGGAGTTCTCGTAAAGCAAAGAAGCGTCTGGCTCCTTATTGCTCAGTATGTAACAATCGTATCTGGTTTGGCCCGATCTCTCTACGGGAACCTGAAGGTGTGCCCGAACCGCGCCTCTCCTGGATATTATGTAAAGAGTGTCATGGTGCAGTAGTTGACGCAGTACGCCAATCCCCTGTACGTTCCCCTCTACGTTTGCGTATTGCTATGGGTATTGTGGCCGCCGAACGCTGGCCGAATGCCTATCCCACCCGCTTCCAGGAATACCGCAGTGATCGCCGCTGGATCGTCTTTATGGCTGCCTGCTTTATCGTTGCAATGCTCTTGCATCTGGCATTGATTGTTATGATTGCAGGTCTGCACTAATACGGAAAATAATCATGTTCTTCCCCGACATGTAGGTGGATTCCCTGATTGACATCTTTTGCTACAATAAAAGTAGTAGGGTAACACTGTAAATTGGCGGGAAAGGGTTGTTTTCGGATGAACTCCTCACAGGGGCGTGGCACGCAGTCTGAGCGAAGAGATTTGTGGCTTGAAAAGAATGCTGTCGCGCTCCCATCATCTCCTTTAAGCAGTTTAGAAGAGATCCCAGCTGCTTTTACACGAGAGTATAGCGTTCTTGCTGAAGTCTGCGCGAGTATGAGCAGTGGTTTTATGCTGCTCAACTCGGGCGAGCGTGTTACGTACAGTAACCAGAGTGCTCTACGTCTGCTGCGCGTGAATGTGGACGAAAGAGCTGCCTTGCAGGACTTCGATGTCCATAACTATCTGCTCGCACATGCTGCCGACCCACAACAGGCGCAGATAGAGCTGGAGCCTTTCCATTTTCACCCGGAACAGGAGTATCTGACGGATCTTGCGCTTGCCGATGCCGCTGTCTACTGGCTACGCGTGCGCTCTTTCCCCGTACGAAACGAGGCAGGAATCCTGTTAGGTCGCGGTCTTCTGCTTGATGATATCACACTGGAGCGTTCTGCGGCTGATGCTCGTGCCGAAACACTGACGATGGCGGCGCATGAGCTGAAAACTCCACTGGCAATTATTAAAGGCTGCGCCACAACGCTTTTGGGTGGCTCTGCACGCTGGGACCCTGCGATGCAGCGCGAGATGTTACAGATGATCGATACACAGTCCGATCGTCTCTATGACATCCTGAATACGCTGCTGGACGTATGGCGCTTAGATGCTGGAACCCAACCTCTTCATGTTGTAGAAGTACAATTGTCTGAGCTGCTTATGCAATTGGTCGAGCGCTGGCAGAAGCAAGCTGTTCAGCACTCATTTATTCTTGCTATTCCACCACATATTCCCCCCGTTGTTTGCGATGTGCTTCGTATTGAGCAAGTCTTGAATCACCTGTTGAACAACGCTGTAACCTACTCCCCTGCAGAGAGTATTGTGCGTATCCAAGTGGAGACTAATGACGTTGAGGTGCGTGTGAGCGTGACAGACGAAGGGATTGGTCTGGCTCCAGAACATGTTGAACGTGTCTTTGAGCGCTTCTTTCGCGTGCAACCAGAACAGGGTGAGGGCAAGAATGAGTTTGAGCCTGATAGAACTGGTGGAAGAGGTTTAGGTCTGGCGGCCGCACGAGCAACAGTTGAGGCTCATGGGGGGAAGATCTGGGCAGATTCTCCAGGTCTCCACCAGGGCACAACATTCTATTTCACGTTGCCTCTTACTCCACGAAATGAGGTTGTGACTTCACCTGTTTCACCATCTATGCCAGCTTTAGAAGAAAGGGCCAGCGGGCCACAACGCAGCGCACGCTCTGCACGTACTCTGTCTCTCAGACAGGAGCATCGGATTAAAGTGCTGTTAGCTGAAGATGATGCACGCCTGGCACGCTATGTGCGTGCAAATCTAGAGGAGCAGCAGTATCGTGTTCAGGTGGTGGCTCATGGTGTTCAGTTCTTGCGTCAACTAGAGTTAGAAGAGCCGGATATTGTGCTGCTCTCAACACGGTTGGCTGATATGCGTGGCCTGGATCTACTGCAACGGCTACGCGAGTTCTCGAACATCCCGGTCCTCATGCTGTGCGACGACTGTGAGGAAGATGAACGAGTGCAACTCTTCGATGCTGGCAGTGATGATCTGGTGACCAGACCCTTTGGCATGAAAGAATTGCTGGCGCGGGTGCGTGCCTTACTACGCCGCCAGGCACCAGCAACAGAGCATACACTCAATCAATCTCTCTTCAAAACAGGCGAACTACAGATCGACTATGCGCAGCACCTCGTCACAGTGAAGGGTCAACCTGTACAGCTTAGCCGTACTGAATACAAGTTGCTCAGCACCTTAGCGCAAAATGTAGGCATGGTGGTGACACATGAACTGCTGTTAGAGAAGGTGTGGGGACCCGAATACCATCGTGATATCGACTTTATCTGGGTCTACATCAGCCGCTTACGCCGTAAAGTTGAGTCTGATTCACGCCATCCACGCTATATTCTGACCGTGCCCGACGTTGGCTATAAGCTCGCGAAGCTATAAAACAACTTGATCACCTGCGAGGTTGTGTTATATTAACAGCATGTAGAAACGAATCTTCTTTTTTTGCTGACAAGGTAATTACAAAATTCGTTCAGGTTGCTGTAAGGTGAATTCCCTAAGTAGTTAAGACATTGTAATGTTTTAAAGCTATCCTTTACTCAGAATTACAAGCTGTCTTCTAGCTACAGAGGTGTATATATGGCGCAAGAGCTAGCTTCTCCTGCATCGACTATCTTGCTCATTGAGGGCGATAGCTCATTGCGTCGTCTCATGACACTGACATTCCAGCACGTTGGGCTGCGCGTTATAGAGACCTCTTCGATCTCTGCGCTACCTGCACCCAATACTGGCTCGCTTGACCTTATCGTACTGGATATTGATGCGAGCGTATACAGAAATTGGTCGCTCCTTGAGCAGGTGCGCTCCTTGCCAGAATGTGCGGGTGTTCCTGTGGTATTGCTGTCCTGGAATACGACATTACAAACTCCTACACCAGAAACCTCAACATTCTTGCCTTTCACTTCCTTTGCCTCACGCACAAAAGTATCGCCTCTCGTCGGGGTCACCCATGTGTCAAAGCCATTTGATGCTCGCGCTCTCTGTAACGTGGTTACACGCCTGCTTAAAGAACAAGCGGAACAGCGAGCCGTGCAGGAGGCTGCAATTGAAGCACGTCTCCTCACTACCTATAAACAGCATACCTTCCCCACCATCTGGCCCCTTGTAACCGCTGCCGGGCTGCTCCTGCTCATGGTTGGTATGCTGCTCCAATTTGCGCTTGCCGCCGCTGGCCTCCTACTGGGGTTGGTGGGACTGCTCTTCTGGACGCTTGGTACAAAGCCAGAGACGCAGGCTGTTTCTGCGAGTGCAGGTACTACTTCATAAACGAAGAGCATTTGCCAGGTATGGAAAGAGTTCTTACAGCTCTTGTGCGCCTTCTTGTTTGTTCTTGTTCAATAGACTAAGGACATCTTGGTGATAGCTTCTGTCAGTTGTACACGTTCCATCGGGGAGCAGATACCTTTTGTCAGGGCCAGGGACAGAGTTCCTCACGATAAGACATTCAATAGGTGGATGCACTTCCACGACCTGATGATAGATCCCTCGTGGAAAGCCACAAAACTCGCCTGGACCAATGACGACTCGCTCCCCTTCGACCTCGACAACGATGGTTCCCTGCAACACTAGAAAACATTCATCACGTTCCTGATGAGCATGTGGCAATGGATCAGTCCAGGCCTGCTTGGTATTGAAATAACTGATTTGCAAGCGATCTGATCGAAAAGCAAAATCATCGGGTGGTGTGGGGCCTGATAGGAGAGCAGAAAAATCAGGAAATGGACGATGATGAAATTTAGTCATTCTTTTCTCTTTATCCTTCTGCGCACATTTTACTGCTGAGTCTCGACTTCTAAGGTTGATTCGTATAGGTAGTGGTGGAAATAGATAGATAACCATAGAGAGGGAGTTAAGCATATGACAACACAAAACAATCGTTTGGATGGGATGCGTATTGCCATTCTCGCGCTAGATGATTTTGAGCAAGTAGAACTGACAGAGCCGCGCAAAGAGTATGAGTATGTGAACATAGAGAATAAAGAGGTAGAGCAATGAAAGCAGTGGTCTATCACGGATTGGGTGACATTCGCCTGGATACCGTTCGTGAGCCAGGTCTCAAAGAGCGTTCAGATGCGATTGTGCGCATTACTGCCAGCGCTATTTGTGGTACTGACCTGCACATGGTGCGTGGCACGTTCCCTGGTATGAAACCCGGAACAATTCTCGGACATGAGGCGGTGGGAATTGTGGAAGAGGTTGGCAAGGACGTACGCAATTTTCAAAAAGGTGATCGCGTCGTTGTTCCCTCGACGATTGGCTGCGGGTATTGTGCCTACTGTCGTCAGGGCTACTATGCACAATGCGATAATGCAAATCCAAATGGCAAGAATGCAGGAACTGCCTTCTTTGGAGGTCCCGCGCTAACTGGTCCCTTTGATGGCTTGCAGGCAGAGTACGCACGTATCCCCTTCGCAGGTACAAACCTGGTCAAGTTGCCGGATACATTGGACGATGATCAGGCTATTATGCTCTCTGACATCATACCGACCGCATTCTTCGGCACAAAGCTTGCCGAGGTGAAGCAGGGCGATACCGTCGTGGTTTTTGGCTGTGGACCTGTCGGACAATTCTGCATCACCTGTGCTAAGATCGAAGGCGCTGAGCGTATCATCGCAGTCGATACTATCCCTTCGCGTCTAGAGATGGCTCGCCAGCAGGGAGCTGAAGTAATTGACTTCAACTCAGTAGACCCGATAGAGAGAATCAATCAGTTGACCAATGGCAAGGGAGCTGATCGTATCATCGACGCAGTTGGTGTTGATGCCAATCGTCCACACTCTGGTCCTGCCGCGAAACAGGCTGATCAGCAGGAGAGCGAATTTGAGAAGCAGCGCAAAGCGGTTGCACCAAAGACTAAGGAGAAGGGCGACAACTGGCATCCCGGTGATGCCCCATCTCAGGTAGTGCAGTGGGCAGTAGAGGCTGCGGCTAAAGGGGCGACCTTTGGCATCATCGGTGTCTATCCACAGACTGCAATGTTCTTCCCAATAGGGGCCGCGATGGCAAAACAGCTCAAGATCAACATGGGCAACTGCAATCATCGCAAGTACCTCCCCACACTTGTGCGTCTGACTGATGCCGGCCTGCTCAATCCCACCAAAGTGCTTACCGAGCGTGAGCCGTTGATGTCCGCGATTGATGCGTATAAAGCCTTTGACGAACGCCAGCCAGGTTGGATTAAAGTGAAACTGGAGCCATTCAGTAACGGGGCGAAAGCTTGAGCCGTTTGTTTTCGTACTTCATAAGAGAGAAGGAGTTAAGAGCATGAAGGCCGTAGTTTTTCACGGCGTCGGCGACATCCGCGTGGATGATGTGCCGGAGCCAAAGATACAGGAGCAAACGGACGCAGTCGTACGCATTACTGCCAGCGCTATTTGTGGGACTGATCTGCATATGGTACGTGGTACCGAAGCTCAAATGGTGCCAGGAACGATTCTCGGTCACGAAGGGGTTGGCATTGTCGAGCAGGTGGGTGCAGAGGTGAAGCACTTTAAGGCGGGAGACCGCGTCGTGATCCTTTCTTCAATCTCTTGCGGTACCTGTGAGAACTGTCACAAGCATCGTTATGACCTCTGTCTGCGCGCTAACCCCAATGGGCCAAAGACTCAGGCCGCCTTCTTCGGCGGTCCGAAGCCAACCGGTCCCTTCAACGGCTTACAGGCAGAGAAAGCACGTGTTCCCTTCGCTGATAACGTGCTGATCAAGCTGCCCGACTTTGTCAGCGATGATGCCGCTATTATGTTGTCCGATATCTTTCCGACTGGCTACTACGGTGCAGATCTGGCGCAGATCAAGGAGGGAAACACCGTCGCAGTCTTTGGCTGTGGCCCCGTTGGTCTCTTCTGCATTCTAAGTGCCCAATTGAAGGGGGCAGGACGCATCTTCGCGGTAGATACTATCCCCTCACGCCTGGAGGCTGCGCGAAAGCTTGGCGCAGAGGTGATCGATTATAACGCAGAAGATCCGGTTATGGCAATTAAGAAGCTAACCGATCAGATCGGCGCTGATCGCGTCATTGACGCAGTTGGTGTTGATGCCAATCGTCCACATAAGGGAATCCACCAGGTAGCCTCAGCCGTCCTGAATCCACTCTTCAAGAAAGAGGAGAACCGGGTTGCACCTGAGACAAATCCTCAGGGTGATAACTGGCATCCCGGTGATGCACCAGCGCAAGCGTTGCTCTGGGAAGTCAACACAGTGGCGAAGGGCGGAACAGTCGCCATCATCGGCGTCTACCCGCAGACTGTGCAGGAGTTTCCGCTGGGGATGGCAATGAATAAAAATCTCACGATTACCATGGGACATTGCCCACATCGCAAGTATGCCCCCTATCTGCTCGAACTCGTCACAGACGGCATCGTGAAGCCAGCAGAGATTCTGACAGAGAAAGAGGCTCTGACCTCTGCCATCGACGCCTACAAAGCCTTTGACGAGCGCCAGCCCGGCTGGATTAAAGTCGAGCTAAAGCCTGCAATGGCGTAGACGTTTACGGTACTCTGACCAATCATGAGGTCAGGTTTATAGTATGCTCCTTGCATTCAACAACAACTTCTCGTTGTTGGGGAGGGTCTCGTGCTCTTTTGTACCCTCCTCTTGGTGGGGATGCACCTTCCTGGACCATCCTGCACCCCCACCATGGGCGACCGCAAGGGTCTTGCTCTACTCGCCCTACGCGGGATCGTACCTTCCTCAAGCTGTAACTTGATGCCTATTCGACAACTCGAAAACCCGTCTCTATCACTATCATAGATCAGATAGGTGATCTTACAGCTTAAAAAAGACCTTGTCAGCGGTATCGAATTTTGAAACGTCACTGCTTCAACTAGCTCAATTTGTCACAGATATCTAAAAAAGTAGAAGAAAGCCCCCCTCCTTTGATTTCTCTGAGATACGGCATCCGCAAACCTCTTGTTCGCCTCTTCCCAGACTGTTGCATATGTTTCTCAGGCTTTTTGGTTCCATTGTTTCTCCTCAGTTTGAACCATTTCTTCCCTTTCGGGTACTTACTGTATGAGGAGGCCAAGCGAGTTGATTTCTATTGGATTTTCCAGGTACACACGGGAGGTGACCGGCAGAGAAGTGCATCGAGAATCTCCCGAAGATCTCTTACTGCTGCAGGTGGCAAAAAGAGATCGCGAAGCCCTGGCTGAAATGTATGGACGCTTTCAGCGCCCACTTTTCCGCTATCTCTTTCACCTGCTTGGACAGAAAGAGTTAGCTGAAGACGTGCTCCAGGAGGTCATGGTGATCGTCTGGCAAAAGGCGTATACCTTTCAGCGCAAGTCTGGGGCTGCACAGTGGATCTTTGGGATTGCTCATCACCAAGCGTTTAAGACGCTACGCCGCGAGGCAAAGGTCGCTGCGCCTGGTCTGGAGTTCGCGCCGGATCTGCCGGATGAGGCGGCTTCCCCGGAAGCAGATCTGTTAAGCCGGACCACGACGGAGGAGATCGCCGCCGCGCTGGCCTGTTTGACGCCCGAACAGCGTGAGGTGCTGGAGCTGGCGTTTTTTCAGGACTTTGCCCACAAGGAGATCGCGGCGATCATCGGTATTCCTCTGGGCACAGTGAAGAGTCGTCTGAGTTACGCCCGGCGCGCGCTGAAGGCGGCTTTGTTACGCAATGGGTGGGAGGTTTAATTTTATGACACAGCAACACGAGCAACATTTCTCCCGTTCGACGTGTCCCATTGAGCAGTTGGAATGGTTTGCGAATCGCACGCTCGCGGTAGAGGAACGGGCAGCCGTTGAGGCGCATCTGGTTCACTGTACCGCCTGTCGGGCAGATGTCGCCGCCTGGAGCTCGTTGCGCCAGTCTTTACAGAACGTCAGTATGCGCACACCGGAGCCGCGTGCCGACCTCTTCGTGTTGATCGAGCAGCGCCTGGATATGGCAGCGGAATCTCCTGCGTCCTGGTTCTGGCTCCAGAGCCATCTTCAGACCTGCTGGCTGTTTTTGACGGTCAGTGGCGAATTGTTTCGTGCGCAGGCGCGTCTGATTCGCCGTGATCTTTTCTGGATGCCCCTGCTGATCGTCCCGTTGGCGGCTTCAGTGGTTTACCTGCCAGCGGTCTGGCAGCGGATGCCGGGTCCAGCGGCGCTGCTGGCGGCGCTGTTGACCGCGCTGGGCATGGCTTTTCTGTATGGCCAGCGGGTCGATCCCGCGCGCGAAATCACACTGGTCACGCAAACCTCGCTGCGCCTGGTGCTGGGGATACGCTGCTGCCTGGTCTTTGGCTACGACCTGCTGCTCAACTGCGGCCTCGTTCTGCCCTTGCTGGCTTCGCAAGGTATCGTCACCCCGGCCTGGTTCCTGGCCAACTGGCTGGCCCCGCTCATTTGCCTGAGCGCTATCGCTCTGCTGCTCAGCATCCTGGCCAATGCCAGCACCGCCGTGGTGGTCTGTGCCTTCCTCTGGGGGCTGCGCATGCTGAATGGCGTACAGGCCATCCTGGTTGGTAGTCCACATCCTCTCCCTCAGGCTCCCTGGCAGCAGCAATACGAACACTTCTGGCACCAGGGGCCGCTGCTCTTTGTTATCGCCATTCTGGCAATTGTGTTGGCATTTCTTCTGCTTGAAAGAAAGGAGCGTTTTACACGATGAAAACCCTGTTTCGTGCCGCGTCTCTTGTGGTAATGATGGCCCTGGCGGCTTTTCTGGGACTTGTCCTCTTCGGCAGAAAGGAGGGCGTGTATCAATGATCGCACTTCCTCGTGTGGTTCCGGGGCGCGGCCCGCTCGGGGCTTGTGGCCAGGTCTGGGCCGTCACGCAAGCCGAGCTTGCCATGCAGTGGCGGCGCTGGGGGCTCTGGGTGGCCTTTAGCGGTACCACCGGCCTGCTGCTGTTGCTGACAGTACAGACCGCGCTTTACTTTCACCATTTGCCTCCCACCTCGCTCTACGTGCGCCTGCACTTTACAGCCGAGAGCTTCAACAATAGCATCATCTATGGTACGACGATCTATGGGGTAATGTTCTATGGCCTGGTGGCAGCCCTGCTGGTCGTCGATCGCCTGGAACGAGATCAGCGCCTGGGTATGGTTGAACTCCAGCGCGCCGCGCCGCAAGGGTATGCGGGCTACGTCCTGGGCAAGTTTCTGGGCAATTACCTGGCAGTGCTCATGCCGGCGTTACTTGGATACCTGCTCTGCGCGCTGGTTACCATTATTATCGGATGGCCCATGGTGTTGCTTCAGAAGTTTCTCTTGTCCTTTGTGCTCGTCTATGTGCCTTCGTCGCTGGCCGCCATTGGTCTGACCTTCTGGCTGGCAAGCTTCCTGCCCCTGCGCGTGGTCCAGGTCGGCTTTTCGCTGCTCTGGTTCTTCTTCAACATCGCTCCGGGTTGGAACGTGCTCATGTGGAGTATTTTTAACCCGAATGGCATATACGTCTATCCCGTTTTCTTTCCTATCGTCCCGCCGCTGCCCACGACTAATCCGAATTTTACCACTTCCATGTCATTGGCACTGCTCAATATCGTAGTCCTGAGCCTGACTGGCATGGTCGCGCTCTTCCTGACTTATGGATGTTTGGTGTTCCGACGTCACCGCGAAGAGGGGGCTTAGGATGCAAACCAGCGAGAGAAGCGTTTTGACGCGTGACTCATCATTGCACTATGAACCTCTGGCGAGTGCGCGGCGTTTGCCCTTGCGTGAGGCTATTCTGCTGCTTTTTTATCATCTGCGCCTGCTCAACTGGTGGCTCTTTGTGCTTACTCTGCTGGGCTTTCTGGCAACTGGCTTTCTGACCTGGCTGCAGATGCACCTGGGAGGCGCGCAAGGAGAAAGCCTCGCGCTGGACATAGCCCGCTTTATGCTGGAGTCCGCCACCGGGCTTTTTGCAGGCATGTTGGCCAGCTCGCTCGTGGTCGGTGATCCGCTGCTGGAAGTGACCATGGCGACGCGTCTGGGGGTGTATAACGTCGTGAGTTGGCGTGCCGCGCTGACCTTCGTGCTGCTGCTGGTTAGTTCAGCCACTTACCTGGCCTGGACGCTGGCGAGTGAGGTCAACTATGTCAGTCAGCAAAGCCCGCTTGCCCTGCTGCTGCTCTGGCTGGCGCCAGTGCTACTGATGGGAGCGCTGGGCCTGTTCGGCACCTTGGTCACGCGCAACGCCGCCCTTGGCACGCTTATCGCCGCGCTACCCCTGGCCGGCGCACATTTCTTCCACGGTTACCTGCTTCCCATCGCCGGCACGCATCCATTTTTTCTACCGTATACCTCGTGGAACGCGGACGCCTCGGACTGGTGGACAAACCGCCTGGCGCTGCTGGGGATCGCGTTGCTGCTGGCCGCCTGCAATTGGTGGTGGCTGAGGTGTGAAGAGCGGCTGTTAGGTGATGGGCGCTGATAACGAGATGCGTGAGAAAGAGAGTTTTATGGAAATTATGATAGAACACGTGACAAAAAAATATAGCTCACACGAAGCTCTAAAAGGAATAGATCTGCGGATTGAGCATGGGATGTTTGGGCTACTGGGTCCCAATGGGGCGGGTAAGACGACCCTGTTGCGCATCCTGTCCACGTTGCTGCGTCCCACCAGTGGGCGCGTCGTGATTGGCGGCGCGGATCTGAGCCAGGGTCGACAGCGCAAGGCCGTGCGCGCACACCTGGGCTATCTGCCCCAGGAATTTGGCCTCTACCCGGACCTGAGCGGGCGCGAGTTTCTCGACTATATGGGCCTGCTCAAACGCCTGTACGATCGCGATGCACGCCGTCAGCAGATTGCTGCACTCCTCAGCGTGGTCAACCTGGCCGGAGATGCTGACCGCAAAATCAAAACCTACTCTGGTGGCATGAAGCGCCGCCTGGGCATTGCGCAGGCGTTGCTGGGCGATCCCCGAGTGCTGGTCATCGACGAGCCGACCGCCGGGCTTGATCCCGAAGAACGCATTCGCCTGCGCACCCTCCTGGCTCAGTTGGCGGAGGACTGCATCGTCATCCTTTCCACTCACGTGGTTGAAGATGTCAGCCAGACCTGCGAGCGTCTGGCTGTGCTCGATCAGGGTCGGCTGATCTTCGACGGCCTCACGAGCCAGCTCATCGAGTCCGCCACCGGCCACGCCTGGCAATTCCTCGCGCAGCCCACCTACGTTCCGCCTGAGGAACTGAGCGTGATCTCAGCTCTCCCGCACAGAGAAGGGACACTCTACCATGTGGTCGGGCCAGAACCACGAGGACTCGTGCAACAAGCCCAGCCCTTGCCGCCAACGTTGGAAGACGGCTATGTCTGGCTTCGAAAGCTATCAGTGAGGAACGGAACAGCGGTCTCGTCTGTGAGAAGCTTTTAGTCGTTACAAAAGGCAGAGGACCAGGGCCTGGTCTCCTGATCCTCTGCCTGGAACCGTAAGCCGCTTCCACCAAGACTCGCAGAACAGAAATGCGGTCTGATCGTTTGAAAAAGGAGCACAAGGTAATTGAACACCGAACCAAAAAGGATTGGGCTGCTTTCATGCAAGAAGTTCTTGACGAGCAGTATCCCGATGCAAAAAAAGTCATCCTGGTCACGGATAACCTCAATACCCACACGCCAGCTTCCTTCTACGAAGTTTTTCCCCTTTTACAAGCGCGTGCACTCGCAGAGCGGTTGGAGATCCATTACACCCCCAAACATGCGAGTTGGCTCAATATCGCCGAGATAGAGCTTTCTGTGCTTGCGCGGCAGGGCTTGGCTCACAATAT
>DAOUDD010000204.1:0-15357 GCA_034431765.1 Ktedonobacteraceae bacterium
AGGGATCAAGCTTTGGAGCAGTTGATCTAGTTGCTCAATATCTCAATGTAGTACCAGCAAAGTGTCCTGTATAGAACACAGATTCGTGCTATAATAGCAACGTTTCAGGAAGAAATGTTCTAGGAATCTGTGTGAATACTTGAGGACACTATGCCAGAATTGCCAGAGGTTGAATATACAGCTCGCCAATTGCGGGCTGCTGTAGTGGGGGCAACGATCCGGGAAGCGCTCGTCTTCTGGGAGCGTACAGTGAGATATCCCGATGTTGCAACGTTTCTAGATCAGGTTCGTGGGCAGCGGATCGAGGGGATCAGACGGCGCGGGAAATTCTTGCTTTTTGACCTGAGTGGAGGCCTGTTTTTGTCGGTGCACCGCCGCATGTCTGGCAATTGTTTGCTGCTCCTCCCCGGCTGGCGGCTCGATATGAGCCTACATGAACAGGATAGTGAGGCGTGGAATACAAAGGGACCGACATTCTTTACGGAGGAGTCCGAGGACACCAGGAACAGTGTTCAGCAAGAGATCCGCTATTGTCGCGTCTGCTTTGTGCTGGAGGATGGTCGCTGCCTACTGTTTACTGATCCACGAAAGTTTGGGCGCATCGAACTGTGGCCGCTCTCTCAAGAGCGAAAAGCCTTTGCAGGCCTGGGACCTGAGCCTCTAGAGGAAAGTTTTACAAGTGAGTATCTGCAGAGCGAGCTCAATAGACGGCGTGTCAGCATCAAGCAGCTCTTGCTGGATCAGACAGTGGTTGCAGGCGTTGGGAATATCTATGCGGACGAGGCGCTTTTTTATGCGCGTGTGCATCCGAAACGCTTACCAGAAGCGCTTACCCTTGAAGAGATACGGCTGCTGCACGAGGGCATTGTGAAGGTGTTGTTGCAGGGGATTGAGCATGGCGGCACCTCTTTCAATGACTACCATGATCTGTGGGGAGAAGCTGGCGAGAACTATAGCCATGTACAGGTCTATAATCGAGAAGGACAGCCCTGTCCTCGTTGTGGGACACAGATAGAGCGTACCGTTATCGCACAACGCAGCGCTCACTACTGTCCCACATGTCAGGAAAACGTAGGCATAACTTCGGCATAGCTCCTCTCCAGAGCACTGCTACAGAGGGGTGAAGAATGCCGAACAAGAGACTGATCTGCCGGCGACAGAAAATGACACTTCAACCGTGGTAGGTTGTAGCGACGGTTGACGTCCCTGAAGTGGAAGAACAAAAAACACGTTCCCGTTTGTATCGCTGACTGGTCGTTGTGCAAGAGACACGTCGCCATGACTGAAGTGAGCCAGCGCTTTAGCAGGTATGTTGCGCATGCCACTTATATCTTGACTCAGTCGTGCATAGATGGTGATAACGCTATACACACCCGGTGTGGTATTCGACGCCCAGGCTCCACAACGATACGCTGGTAGCGTCGGAATTTTGGGAAGCGCGTTTTGAAAGCCTCTTCCAACGTGTACTGTTTTTTGCTGAGCAGATGTGGCGGATGTGTTAGATGCATCTGGCTTTGCTCCACAAGCACAGAGCAAAAAGAGCACGAGGCAGAGCAGAAAAGTCCGTTTAGACAAGTATGCTATCTTCATAAACTGTAAGTGCTTTTCAAAGAGTAGCTACCCCTCCTTCTGAAATTGTTGAAGAAAGCGTGCTGCTTAAAGTGATGCAGCACATTGCATACAAGCGTGATACTAGAGCACATCTACAGTATAATGAATGATTGCTATTGAGAAATCTCTATGCAGCAGTGAACCACCCCTGAGCGAAAGAGGCAGGTACAGCCTTTATCTATACGGCTGAAGATTTCCTGGTTCTCTCGCTACATCAAGTATAAAGAACTATGCTGCTAAAGAGCACTAGCACTTGACTACTGTTTGCGAAGGAAAAAGTCGTAATTACGACTTCTGAGTAAGAAAGTATTGCAGTTGAGTTGCTCAATAAAAGAGACTGTGCTACACTATGAACAGTTGCATCGGGCAGATCAGCAACATTTGTGTAAAGATCTACTTGGAGTGTTGGTTTTGTGCAACAAGACATGAATGAAATTTTCGGGTTCTTGAACCAATTGTCTGGTGAGGGAACATTCGGGCAAGAGACACTACACAAGGAGCAGATTGGGCAAGTGAGTGAGGGAAAGCATATGCATGAAGGGGGACAGGGCGCATCCCAGGAAACTCTTCATGAAAGCTCACCTGTGCAGATACGTCCAGATACTGAGCGTGAGCGGAGAAAGGGAACTCCTGAGGTCATCTTTGCTGAAACGAAGGAGATTCAGCAGATTATCGCGATGGCGCACAAGCTGCTAGAGGCGACAGGACGCGCTCTGATCAGCCGTGTGCGCCCGGATGCGCTAGAAGCGATCAGAACAGCGTTTTCCGAATATACTGTGCGTATTCGGGAGGGAACGCATGCTATGGTTATCTCGACCCCTACATATAAGCCTATACGTACAGGTGGGCGTGTAGGAGTCATAAGCGCCGGTACATCCGATATTCCAGTAGCGGAGGAGGCAGCATTTCTCGCAGAGGAGATGGGTTGCCAGGTCACATGTATCTTTGATGTTGGAGTTGCAGGGCTGCATCGCCTGGTGGAGCCATTGCGTAACCTTCTAGCGCAGGATGTAGACGTGATTATTGTCGCTGCTGGTATGGATGGAGCGTTGCCATCGGTAGTGGCTGGGCTGGTACCAGTACCGGTGATTGGTTTACCAACGTCGATAGGTTATGGGCTGGGTGGCAAGGGGCTTGCCGCTTTACTTTCGATGTTACAGACGTGTGCGCCAGGACTCTCCGTTGTGAATATAGATAACGGTGTGGGTGCGGGTATAACGGCGGCACTGATTGCTAACCGTGTGGCGCAGGCACGAGAACCTCAGTCGCAGTAGGGAAACCGCGAGGTGTTCTGAAGCGATGCTGAATGTCTCACCGCGAAGTTTGTTGGGCAAATGTGGTATGAAGTTTAAGAGAGGCGGGACTTTCTATGGCAAACAACAAACGTGGTCCTGAACCGGGGTCACAGAAGGCCAAGCACGGTGGGAAGGCCGTACGTGAGAAGTACGGTCCAGAGTTTTATTCTAAGATTGGCAAGAAGGGTGGGCAAAAGGTCAAAGAGAAACGGGGTCCACAGTTCTATGCTGAGATAGGGAAGAAGGGGGGCGAATCTACAAAGCGTCAGCAGGGTTCTGAGTTCTACTCACGGATCGGCAAAAAAGGAGGGGAGCGTGGACGCGGTTCTGTAGAAGAACAGGAGGAGGGGAAGGCTGAATAAGTAAGCTAATGAAAAAGGGGCATACGCCCCTTTTTCATGTTTTTATGTCCGCCGTCTCAGGAATGGAGGAGGGTCTATTGGACCGTCCCTGTCTTCATTGTACTGGTAGCCGTGTTGTCCGCGCTGTGTCTGTTGGCGAATGCCCATGCTGCGGATGCCGCGCAGGTCGTTGAGGCTGCGTTGCTGGCGTCCAGGTGTGCTAGGTGAGCGAGTAGGTGGTATGGACGGCGGTATAGATGTTGCAGGCGGCGTTGCCGGACCCGCGCGCTCTACCCGTCGTGGCGGTACTACTGGCTCAGCAGAGAACGGTGGTGGTGTTGCTGGTGCAGTCATGCGCCGTTGCGTTGCTGATTGTATCTGCTGGTGCTGTTCCAGGTGCAGAGCCTCGATACGCTGGGTATGTAGCTCTTCCATACCTGCCGCAATCAGCGTCACACGCATTGCGTCGTTCAGCGTCGGGTCGATGACTGCGCCAAAGATAATGTCGGCGGCATCGTCGATAGCGGCTCCGATCCGCTCAGCCACCTCATTGATCTCGTGCAGCGTCATATCCTCGCCCCCGCTGATGTTGAAGAGCACGCGGCGCGCGCCACGAATCGTCACGTTGAGAAAGCCACCCGCGACCGCCTCTTCTGCGGCCATCTGCGCACGGTTGCGCCCTTTTCCCTGACCGATACTCATCAGCGCTGTGCCTGCTTCGCGCAGAACACTACGAACATCGGCGAAATCAACGTTGATCATGCCGGGCACGTTGATGACCTCAGCGATACCCTGCACACCCTGCCGCAACACATCATCAGCGACCTTGAACGCTTCAGTCAGGCTGCGTTCGCGCGTCCCGCTGTTCAGCAAGCGATCATTGGGCACGGTGATCAAAGCGTCAACCTCGTTGCTTAGCTCGTTCAGACCCTGTTCAGCGATACGACGACGGCGTGAGCCCTCGAAAGAGAAAGGCAGGGTGACGATGCCAACAGTCAATGCACCCAATTTCTTCGCGATAGAGGCGACAACGGGAGCTGCGCCTGTACCGGTGCCGCCTCCCATGCCCGCAGCAATGAAGACCATATCGGCATTGCCCAGAGCAGCACGAATCTCCTCGCCGCTCTCTGTTGCGGCACGCATACCCACGGCTGCATTGCCACCTGCCCCCAATCCTCGTGTATGTTGTTGACCCAGGCTAATAATGTCGGGAGCTTGTGAGAGCGCAAGGACCTGGGCATCGGTGTTCATAGCAACAAAGCGCACACCACGAACGCGGGCGTCGATCATGCGATTGATGGCATTCATCCCACCGCCGCCTACTCCTACGACCGCAATATCAGCATGGTGTGTATCAGCGAATGTATCGAAGGGGGACACAGAGGAAAAGGCCGTTCCGTCTGTATCACGTTCCTCCCAATCCGTGCGCAATCGCTCTTCGTGCCGCTGCAAGGCTTCGCCCTCCACCTCGTGTCGAAGGACGGCCCACTGATCTTCCGCTTCCTCGTACACGTCTGATCGAATCCTGGCCTGCTCAATCCATTGATCTGATGCTCTTGAGGCTCTGTCTCGTTTGTATGCGTCATGTGACTTAGGTTGCATGCACACCCCATTTTCTTTTAGCTGCGCAGATTCCTCTACCCTCATAGGAGGTTGTTTCTAGTGTGTTGTGACCGCAACGACTACATCTGTCCTGACACGTGCACTGTTCTCGACAGGGAGCGTCGAGGCTACTATTCTAGTTTCCCTCCACTCTCATATGAGGAGAAGTATACCCGCATGCACCGAAAAGGTCGATGAATTCCGCACCAGGCTTGCCAGGCTGCTCTACGTCACTGCAGAGACTCCTGACGTTCTCAAAGCTTTCCATCCGCATTGTAACAAGGGTGTCAAGCGTTGTTGTCTCTCCGCTGGCTGGTTTGTTGCTTCTCTACTTAAGATAACGTATGAAAGAGAGAAAAAGTGTTCAACAACATGGAGATGTAAAAAATAAGTAGAGAGAGAGGAGATGTCTATGAGGTTAGCATTATTTTGGAATACGGAAGTGTGAATGGCGAGGGGGGAGAATTAGCTATGTTCAGCCGTGTTCAATTCTTGAGAAGTGCGTACGCACTTCTCAAGAATACTGAGCACTTTCCTGTAAATGTTTTTCTTCAGAGGTAGCTAAGGCATGAGTGATCATACGAAGAACGCCTCCAATATCCATGGGTTTGCGCAACTGGTAGACGCCACGTTGCTCCAGGTCTTTCACTGGGAGCGTCGCACTCATCATAATGGCTGGAACATTGCGGGTCTCCTCGTGCGCCTGTAAACGGTCGTAGAGCTCAAGACCGTTGATGTGCGGGAGGCGGTAGTCCAGCAGCAGCAGGCAGGGATGTAAGCGTGGTGCTTCCTCCAGGGCTGTCTCCCCATTATTGATCACTGTAGTGCTATACGGGGTCTCCTCCTCAATCAATTGTTGAAGGAATTGCGCGATATCAGCGTCATCTTCTACAATCAGAATGGTTGTGGTGCGTAGACCGTGAGCCGCGGGTGGAACAACCTCTCGTGGCATGATGAACTCCTTCTTCGCATCCGCTAAGTGCAGAATTAAAATGACGACAGCTATACGTTTCTCTAACGAGTGGAGAGGGCCAATGGTGACGTACAAAAGATATATATTGACCCTCATTAGTGTGTCGTCTGAACTCTTATTGTACTGTATTTGTCCAAAGGTGTGAAGTGATCAGGTACAATTTTCTAACACGTTCTGATGCTGATTGGTATCACCATTCGGCGATAGAACCATCGTTGGTGCGCAAAACCGGGTTGCGCCAGCGATGACCGATTTTCGCGCCTTCACGTACCTTCTCTTCGGAGATTTCAATTCCCAGACCTGGAGTTTCTAAGCGTTTTACATAACCGTTCTCGTAGGAGAAGACGCTGGGATCGACCAGGTAGTTGAGCAGATCAGTACTACTCTGGTGGTAGTGAATCTCCAGCGATTGTTCCTGAATGAAGGCGTTGGGAGTGCAAAAGTCGAGCTGCAACGAGGCGGCAAGCGTGATCGGTCCCAGCGGACAGTGGGGCGCGACGGCAATATCAAACACCTCGGCCATAGCTGCGATCTTGCGCGCCTCCCAGATGCCTCCAACGTGGCTCAGGTCGGGCTGTACGATGTCAGCCAGGCCGCTCGCGAGCAACGTCTTATAACCCCAACGTGTATACATACGCTCACCTGTCGCAATAGGAATGCTGGTATAGCGTGCAATCTCTGCCAGGGTCTCGTTATTTTCGGGCAGGACCGGCTCTTCGATAAATAAAAGCTTATACGGATCAAGCTCCCTGACGAGCGCTTTTGCCATCCCTTTGTGCACGCGCCCGTGAAAATCGACAGCGAGACCAACTCCGTAGCCAACGGCAGAGCGTACGGCTGCGACACGCTCCGCCGCCTCTTGCACAACAAGCGGCGAGTCGATCCACTCCATTTCGGCGGTGGCATTCATCTTGAGAGCCGTGTAGCCAGCATCGACGCGAGCCTGAGCATGTAACGCGACATCGGCAGGCCGATCGCCACCAATCCACGAGTAGACGCGCATCTTCTCACGCACTGGACCTCCCATTAATTGATAGATCGGCACACCCAGGCGTTTCCCTTTAATATCCCACAATGCCTGCTCGATACCAGAGATCGCGCTGCTCAATATCGGTCCACCACGATAGAAGCCGCCACGGTAGAGCGTCTGCCACAGATCCTCGATGGCTCCGGGATCTTTGCCGATCAAATAATCGGCCATCTCCTCAACGGCGCTCTGCACCGTTGAAGCACGGCCCTCCACAATCGGCTCCCCCCATCCCACCAGCCCATCGTCCGTCGTGATCTTCAGGAAGAGCCAGCGCGGTGGCACCTGAAAAAGTTCGAGCTGCTGAATTTTCATGAAAATAATTGGAAGGACACCCTCCTCTCCTTTCGTCGCGTATCGTGATACTACCGTGTGAAGTGCTTGCACTTCCACATCTCTTCGGTAACCTGTCCTGTAGAGATAGCTTACCATTTCTAAGCATGTTTCTGCTCCCTCTCCTTGAACGCGGACTGTGAAGGTCTCCAGGCTGTATTTTCTCTGCTTCGTTCTGAAAATACGGCGAGGAATATTGATGCGAGCAATGCAATGCGTAGTTTTCCCTGTAATCGAGCTTTACAAGCCGATCTAGAGAAATCTCTGGAACAGTTATCCCACTGAAGAACGAATTTATTCTGAGAATCTACAATACGTTTCGTTTGCTTAAAATAATAGAAAGGCAAGCCGGAAGCATATATTTAACAGATCTTTTATATTGACTTAGCAATAGAGTGTTACTATGAGAAAGTGTAAAACGCTGCTCTAGTTGTAGAAAAAGATGTTGTGCTCTTTGTGGTATGAGGGATAGAGCGTGTGAAGATAGTTACGGAGGGTTCTGCTAAACGTAAGTAATAGAAACAAGGAGGATTACTATGTTCCATCACCTTTCTCGGCGCAAGTTTGTTACAACTACCAGTGCCATTCTTTCTGGAATCATAGCGGCAGGTGGTCTATCTATGACGAACATCCAGACATCTCTTGCTGTAGGTGCTTCTGCTAATTGGCTCACTGCCTTGCCGGATAGCACTCCAATCTCACAATTAAGCATTCCTGGCACACATGATACATGTGCGCTCAAGGGAGGAGCCATTACCGTCTGTCAAACACGAATACTGGCAGAGCAACTCGCTGCCGGGATACGTTGTATCGACATACGGTGCAGACATATTAATGATGTCTTTGCTATCCATCATGGTTCCGTTTTTCAAGATCTGACTTTTGGCTCTGGTGTACGCGATGTTTGTATCAACTTCTTAAATGCCAATCCCGGTGAATGTATTATTATGTCTGTCAAGGAGGAGTACAACCCCACTGGCAACACGCGCAGCTTCGAGGATACATTTGATTGGTACACAGCAGGTCTGGAAAACTACTGGTATTTTGGTGATCGCATTCCAACCCTAGGGAGTGTGCGTGGCAAAATTGTCCTGTTGCGTCGCTTCTCGGCGGCACGCACACCCAAAGGCATTGATGCTTCAAACTGGCCGGATAATGCTACATTTGAGATCAAAAATGCAGCAACACTCGAAGTACAGGATCAATACGTTGTGAATACTGTTCTCGCCGGGGATATTAATGCGAAGTGGACAGCGATCAAGAATCAGCTTGATCATGCGCAGGCGGATGCAAGCGGAAACTGGTATATTAATTTCTCAAGTGGTGCCTCTCTTTTCGCCTTCCCGAATACCGTCGCGAACCTCATAAATCCTAAGCTCGCAGCGTATCTTAACGGTTCGCTCAAAAACAGGGTGGGAACTCTTATGATGGACTTTCCTGACGATACGATGATCGGTAGAATCATAGCTTTAAACGGTTAATGCCGATATCATGGAGAAACTCTTCTTCAGCCAATTGCTGCCGGGTTGAAAGGAAAGCTTTCAGCATCTGTCACCTTCTCTATAATGAAGAGGCACGTCTGTACTCCAGGCGCGCCTCCCTTACTTCTGCATCAGGATAAGTTGTTCAGGAGCTTCTCTGGAACAGAGAATCAGGAATGTGCACTATTGTACTCTGAGAGGTCAGCATTAGCCTGCCGGGCCGCTTGATCCAGCGCAGATTGCGCACTGTCCGTCTTGCCATTGAGATAGGCATCGCTTGCTATCTGAATATCTTTGCGTGTGCTCGTCAATGTACCGGTAACACTTCCTGCATTGGTATAGTTAGCGGAACCTGCGTGTAACTCGTCAATTGCGACCTGGAATTGTGGATACTGTTTCGCCACAGTTTGCCAGGCAGGTTCTTGATAGACGGAGAGGCGGACTGGAACGTAGCCGGTATTGGCAGACCAGAACTCCCGCATTTCGGAACGGTTGATGAACTTGATAAAGTCCCAACCCCCATCTTGCTGTGTCGTCGTTCCTGTGTTGGTTAACCACAGCGAAGCGCCGCCGATGATCGTGCGTCCGATAGGCATTCCATCAATACGAGGCATGTAGGCAACGCCAACATCGACCCCGTTCCCCGCTTGCTGAGCTGACGAAATATAGCCACGCAGCGAGGCAATGGACTCAAAAGTGATTGCCGCTTTACCACTGACAAACGATGCATCGGAAGAGTCCGAATCGCCACCAAAGTAAAAGGCGCTTTTGTTATCGATCAACTTCTTCTGGAATTCCAGCCATTGCACACTGACGTTGCTCTGGTTAAAGACATAGCTTGTCGCACGCGCGGTCCGACCGTTATTGGGAGACGAGTGAAGGACATTATGAGCCGCCAGTTCCTGCTCAAGCAGCCAGGCGTAGTTATAGAAACCGACGCCCGCACGGGTAATTTTACCGTTGGAGTCAGTCATTGTGAGCTTCTTTGCCGCATCCAAAATTTCATTATATGTCCAGACCTTCTGATCAGTGGGAAGGCCAGCGTCTTGAAATGCCTTTTTGTTGTAAAACATGACCGCTGTTGATGAATTGAACGGCATGGAATAGAGCGTCCCGTTGACCGTATAGTAGCTGCGGATGGCCGGCTCCATATCAGCGATACTGGACTGAAGGTGATCTCGTTCGATAAGTGTCTGTATCGGGACAACCTTCCTGGTGTCAATCATGCGCTGTGTGCCAATATCGTAGATTTGTACTACATTTGGGAGCGCATTGCTTGCAGCAGAGGAGGTAAATTTGCTTAATGTGTCGTCATAGGACGACTGGAAGACGCCATTAACGTAATACTTGCTCTGGCTCTGGTTATACTTGTTGATCAACTCGCGTACAATATCGCCGTTATGACCACCATTGCCATACCAGAAGGTAATTGTGGTGCGTTCCGATTTGGAGCTGTTTGTGTTTGCCGCGCTTGTACCACAACCCGCGAGCAGGGCAAGGATCAAGAGAATTGGTACAAGATGTTTTGCGTAACGCATAGGATAATTCCTCCGAAGACTACTATGGTCTGAATTACTTCACAATGCCGGCCGTGAGACCACGCACGAGCTGGCGATGTCCAATGATTAAAGGAATAATGGTTGGAAGCATAATGATCAGCGTAGCTGCCATCTGCGTATTCAAAATCTGTCCCTCGCCAGCGCTGGTGTGAAAGGCTGCAATGCCTGTTTGCGTTGTGCGCCATTCTGAGGCGTTTGTGACCAGTAGTGGCCAGTAATACTGGTTCCAGGTACCTAAGAACGTAGAGAGGGCCAGGGTTGCCTGAGCCGGGAGCGAGAGTGGCACAATAAATTGCCACAGGAAGCGCAAGTGTCCACTGCCATCAAGACGAGCAGCCTCTGCCAGCTCTTTGGGAATAGAGAAAAAATATTGGCGCAACAGAAAGATACCAAAGCCGCCTGCCACAAAAGGAAGAATAAGACCCTGGTAGCTATCCTGCCAATTGTTGTGCAGGATCAACAAAAAGTTCGGAATAATGGTCACCTCAAAAGGAATCATCATTGTCCCTAACGTAAGCACGAAGAAAACCTGCTTCCACCAGAAGGTCATAAAAACAAAGGCGTAAGCAGCCATCGAAGAAGTGATCAGCACTGCCACCGTCACTACCAGAGATGTCACAAAGGAGTTAAGAATCCAGGAGGGTAGATCAGGCTGAAGATGAAGAACTTCGATGAACACACCCACATCCAGATGCTGGAGATCAGGAATGAGTTGAGGAGCAATTGTCTCGCCTTGCAGTGCGATAGAGAGCGCAAAGAACAAGGGAAAGAGCAAAAACAGCGAAATGACAACAAGCAAAATGTAGATGCCTATTGTTTTCATGCGTTTGACAACAAGCTTCATGAATAGTGTACCCTCTTACCCAGTCCAAAGAATTGTATGGCACTGAATAGCAGTAGAATGAAGAACAGAATAATTGACATCGCTGAGGCAAAGCCATAGCGCTGATCGACCCAGAAGGACTGGAAGATAGCCTGGACAAACACGTAGGTCGAGTTCGCTGGCCCAGATCCTTTTACCAGGACGTTGAATTGCGTGAATGCCTGGAAAGCTTCGATCGTATTGGCGATTAAGAGAAAGAGCAGGATAGGTGTCAGCAGAGGTAGCGTGATATACCTGAACTTGTTCCATCCTCCTGCTCCATCGAGCGCACCGCTTTCGTACAGTTCTTCGGGAATTCCTTGCATACCAGCCAGAGTGATGACAAAATTAAAGCCCAGGCCCGACCAGACCGACACAATGATCACAGCCCAGAGAGCGGTCGCGGGGTTGTTCAACAGACCTGGCTGAGGAAGATGCAGCAGATCCGTGATCCATGTTGTCATACCTGTACTGGGATCGAAAATCAGTGCCCAGATAACGCTCGAACTGGCCAGAGAGATCGCTATGCTGAGGGTGCAGATCAAGCGAAAAATACCAATGCCACGTACTTTAGCCATGGCAAGCCCGGCGAGGGCAAGACTACATACAATTTGCAAAATAACCACTGCAAGAGTGAACTGAATGCTGAGGAAGATACTTCGTACATAGATAGCATTCGCGCCATCTAGATTTAGAACGCTCGCATAGTAACCCAGTCCAATAAACTTGACGGGATCGCCCAATTCGTTGGTAACATTCATGCTCAGCCAGAAAGCACGCAGCAGTGGGAGATACGAGAAGATGGCAAACGTGATCAGGGCTGGCGCAAGGAAAAGCAGCGCCAGGCAGAAATTCCTGAACTGAGTGAATTGCGGGCGGTGCGAGCGGTGTGAGAGGCGTTGAGCACTCTGCGCGCGGTTGGTCATGCGTGAATCAACGGGATGAGGATCAGGGGGTTCTTTCACAGTATCCATCAGCTCTCGATATGGCAGAACCATATCGGGTTGGTGAATATGAGAGTCTGATTCTGACATGGACTTCCTTTCTAAAATCTTTGTAGCGGAATAATGTGATGAAAAAGGGGGCGCTCTGGCTCTGAGGTGAGGAATGCTGGAAGTGTATTCTGGCTTCTCCCTTGTCACTTCTATTTTGAGACACACACCTCAACACATACTATAAATAGAGTACCTCATGTATCTTAACGCAAGGTAAAGATAGTGATAAATTAAGTGAGCACAATTACTTCTGACTTTAAGATGCAGTTAATAATTATTTAATATACATGCTTGTTGCATTCATCAAAATTTAAACATTTGGCTCTACTATAAAGGTGTAGCTAGAAATATGTAGCGATTAAACTGCAACATCTGTGCATTTATGAGGAGAGCACTCCATGTCTCTGTCAATCATTTCTGACTTTCATAATCATCTTTCGTATACGTCAGCGCAAGCTATGGTACAGGCCGCCAGACAAAAAGGATTGCGTCTCTTTGGTCTCTCTGAGCATATTTCTCAGATGAAAGAGGCTCGTCCCCTGTTAACTCATATGCCACAGGAAGGTGTCATTCTCCCTTTTGCGGAATATTGCGAACAAATAGAAAAAGCCCGACAGATAGAACAATGTGATGTGCGTCAGGGTCTTGAGGTTGATTTTATTCCAGAGAAAAATGCGGCCATTCAAGCAACTCTGAAAGACTATCCATGGGATTTTCTGATTGGGTCAATCCATGATGTTGACGAGCTGCATTACGATAGAATGGAAGGGGATATTGGACAGGAAAAGGGAGAGGCCTTATGGCTGCGCTACTTTGAACTACTGCGTGCAGCAGTGAGCAGTGGTTTCTTTCAAGTAGTAAGCCATCCAGTGCGCATGCGTACAACAAATCCCTATCTGCCACCCACTTTTGATGAGGAACTTGAGCGCCTGGCAGTGGAAGCCACTCGATGCGATGTTGCCCTGGAATTGAATGGCTTTGATATTTTAACCTATCCGAACGTTGTGCAGCGCTTGATGAAAGCGTGTGCGCTGCATCGTACGCCTATCAGTTGTGGCTCCGACGCACATCATCCAGAAGAGGTTGGGCAGGCTCATCAGCAGTTTGGAATACTTTTACAGAAAGCTGGAATCCAGAAAATTCGTGTCTGGAAGCGCTGTGAATCAGAAGAATATCGCATTTGATGGAGGAGAAGGAGCGAGGCACGTTTGTTCCCTACCTACTATTCGTTTGTGCTCTCCCTGGAACTGCTCTACGCGTCGTTAGCAAACAGTCTGGTACAAAAATGGGATAGAATAGAAAAGAGCAGGTTTTGGACCATTGGGGATATGTGGTGTGTTGACGAGACGAAGGGTGCAGTGAAAGAGGCTCCACCAGGAGCCTCTTCTTATGAAAGGCTGGCGAATGACACAGGGAACACAGGCACTTATCTTTGATTTTGATGGTTTGGTTCTCGATACGGAAATTTCGGCGTTTCGTTCGTGGCAGGAGATATATCGCGAATATCAATTAGATTTGCCTCTGGAGCAGTGGATTTTGTGTATTGGTGGCACCATTGCGCAATTTGATGCCTTCGCTTTTCTGGAGCAGCAGGTAGGGCGTTCTCTGCCACGGAAAGAGATAGAGGAGCGGCGTCGTTTACTGCATCTGGCACAGCTCGAAGCGGAGACAGCTCTGCCCGGCGTGGAGGATACTATTCGCGATGCGCGACGAGCGGGCTTGAGGATCGGTCTGGCCTCAAACTCGCCATTGAGCTGGGTAGAGGGACACCTGACGCGGCTGGGGCTGCACGCACACTTTGACTGTATCAAGACCATCGAGGATGTGCAACATGCCAAGCCGCAGCCTGATCTGTACCTTGCCGCGCTCGATTGTCTGGATGTGCCAGCAGAGCAGGCAATCGCACTGGAGGACTCGCCCAACGGTGTGCGTGCGGCTCAGGCGGCGGGCATCTTCTGCATCGCCATTCCCAACCAGCTCACGGAACTACTCTCGCTCGACCATGCCGGTCTGCGCCTGAAATCGTTGGCGGATATGCCTCTAGAGCGTCTGCTGGCACAGGTGGAGGAGATGCGTGGAGTTGTGAGGAGTTAGCGAAAGGAGGAGTGAGAGATGGAGTTACGTATCGCACAGGTCGATGCATTTACAGATAAACCCTTCGCGGGCAATCCTGCGGCTGTGTGTCTTCTGTCAGAGCCGCGTGAGGAGCAATGGTTGCAGAATGTTGCGCGGGAGATGAATCTTTCGGAGACAGCTTTCTTGACCCGTCAGGAGGATGGTTTTGCGCTGCGCTGGTTTACTCCTGCCGTTGAGGTTGCGTTGTGCGGGCATGCTACGCTTGCCAGTGCGCATGTCTTGTGGGAGACGAATGTGTTGAGAGAGGATGAGGAGGCACGTTTCTTCACCTTAAGCGGCCTCCTGACCGCACGACGTGCGGGGGATTGGATCGAGTTAAACTTTCCTGCTCGGCTCGCCCACCCTGTCGAACCTGTTGCTGGATTGCTGGAAGCGCTGGGTGTAGGAGAGGCGGAGGTGCGTTCTGTTGGGCGCAACGTCGATGACTACCTCGTCGAAGTCGCCTCCGAAGAGATTGTGCGGGGGATGCAGCCGAACTTTACGGAACTGAGCCGTGTCGAGGCCCGTGGCGTGATCGCAACCAGCCGTTCGAGTATAGACGAATATGATTTTGTCTCGCGCTTCTTTGGGCCGCGTGTCGGTGTCAACGAAGATCCCGTCACGGGTTCGGCCCATTGTTGTCTCGCCCCCTACTGGCAAACGAAGTTACGCAAGGAGGAGATGGTCGGCTACCAGGCATCCGAGCGTGGTGGAGTCGTGCGTGTGCGCGTGGAGGGGGAGCGGGTTGTGCTGGCTGGTCAGGCAGTGACGGTGCTGCGTGGGGAGCTGGTGAACCTGCTCTAGCCCCTCCCCTCGATCCTTACCTGTGGCGAAAGGTAACAGGAAGGTGCTTGACCCCGTGCATCGTCAGGCCATCCACGTGTTCTAATGCAACATCTGGTACTGTTTGGATACTATGGAAGCGCTCTAGAAGCAGGGTCAGTGCAATCTTCGACTCCAGGCGTGCCAGGGGAGCGCCAAGACAGAAGTGGATGCCGTGTCCAAAGGCCAGGTGACGGTTGGGCGAACGACGAATATCGAACGTGTCGGCATCAGGGAACTGTGCCTCGTCCCGGTTTGCTGACCCAAGTATGGCACGTACCATTTCGCCGGCTTTGATAGGATGGCCTCCGATTGTAGTATCAGCAGTGGCGACGCGCCTG
>DAOUDD010000205.1:0-25585 GCA_034431765.1 Ktedonobacteraceae bacterium
AGGTGAGTCAATCTGCTGCACAAATCGTTGGTCCTAACCTGGCGAGCGTTCTCATTTCGCTGCTGACAGCTCCTGTTGCCATCATCGGCGATAGCCTTTCCTTTCTCCTCTCTGCCCTCTTCATCTGGCGCATCCGTGCAGGAGAAACCGATGTTGTCTCCCCCTCTGCTCGTCAACCGCTTTGGGCAGAGATCAGGATGGGACTGCACAGTGTGCTGAGAAACCCTCTTTTGCGTGCTCTCGCCACAACCAATGGGGTTGCAAACATTTTCTGGGGCATCCAGCTCTCCCTTATGCTGCTCTATATGACGCGCACCCTCCAGGTCAATGCCCTGTGGATCGGGATAATCTACGCATGCGGTAATGTAGGGCTTCTGGTGGGGACGCTGCTGGCAAAACGCGTGATGCACAGGTATGGATTGGGACCGTCACTGGTCGGAGCATCGCTGCTGAGTATCATTGGCGCACTCCTGGTTCCTCTGGCTTCTGGTTCACTTCTCACGGTGATTCTCCTCCTGGCAAGTGCGCAATTCCTCACTGTATGTCCGCTTATCATGTATCATATCCAGGAAGTGAGTCTCCGCCAGACCATAACACCTGACCACTTGCAAGGGCGAGTCAATGCCACTATGCTCGTCATCAGTTGGGCAACAACTCCTCTCGGTGCTCTCCTGGGAGGATGGCTTGGAGACACTATCGGGATACGCTCAACCTTGTTCGTCGTTGTGGGCGGCCTGCTTTTTGCTCAGCCGTGGCTCTGGTTTTCTCCCATACGCACTCTTCGCACCCTCCCGGTAGAAGAATCAGCCTGGCCAGCAACTCCCACTTGATGCATTCGACACCTTTCTTTTACCACCAGCTTAATGTCGCGAGCTAGAATCATCTACACATGTTCTTGCAGCAGCAGGCCTTCCTCATAAATACGCCGAATAACATCCTCGATCTCCGGCTCTTGAAATGTAACATCCCGCAACGTGTACCGCTTACCTATCCAGGCTACTAGCTCGTGCGCAGGGAGCGCATCCTGTCCAAAGCCCAACCAGAAACGCGGCCCTTCCACGCGCACCTGTCGCACTCCAGGGGGAAGATCGGGAAGCAAAGACTGGCCCGCTTCGTTCTTGGGAAGTGTTGCAAGGGTAGCGCTATCGAGTACGGCAATCAGCGTGCGTTCTCCCCCGAAGCGTTCGCGAATAGTTGTTACGCTGCCATCGTACAGCTTGCGCCCATGATCGACAATGAGCATGCGCGGACAGAGCAGTTCTACATCGTCCATATCGTGCGTTGTCAGCAGAATCGTCGTCCCGCTCTGAGCGTTGAGCGCTAAGAGAAACTCGCGAATGCGCGCCTTTGCGACAACGTCCAGTCCAATCGTCGGCTCATCCAGATAGAGCAGTTCAGGCTCGTGCAGTAGTGCTGCCGCCAGATCGCCACGCATACGTTGGCCTAGCGAAAGCTGACGTACGGGTGTATCAATGAACTCATCCAGATCAAGGAGCTTGCGCAAACGCTGTAAGTTCTCGCGATGCCGTGCTACGGGCACCCGGTAGAGGTGCCGCAACAACTGCAGCGAGTCGAGCAGCGGGAGATCCCACCACAGTTGTGTGCGCTGCCCAAAGACAACACCTATACGTGCGGTCAGCTCACGCCGTTGGCGCACAGGAACCAGCCCGGCAACACGTAATAGCCCTCTCGTCGGCGCTAAAATACCTGTCAACATCTTGATTGTCGTGCTCTTGCCTGCTCCGTTTGGCCCCACAAAACCAATCATCTCGCCCCGTTCAACCGACAACGACAGATTCTGCACCGCCTCAACCCTGCGAATCTCTGGATTAACAACGCTACGCAGACCACCCCATATCCCCTTGCGCCGCCGCGCAATGCGAAAGGTTTTTTGCAAGCCTTCGACTTCAATAATGCGCTCCATATACTCTTCCTTTCGAGAATTTTTCCTGTGCTCAATCGTCAGACCTTTTCGGATGCTCAGGTACAGCTAGCTTCCAGTGCTCTGGTAGTGGTAGACGCCAAAGCGCCAGGCCAGGCCCGCAACACAGGCAAAGAACAAGGCAATGATTGGCGAGATAAAGGCGAGTTCGACAGGCAGTCCAAAGGGCAGCGAGCGCTCAAGGATATAACAGACCGGAACATACGAGCCGAACGCAAGCGGAATAACAAATAAGAAGACCCGTTGCAACACCTGGTCATAAATGGTAATGGGATATGTCAGCATGTCGCGCCCACCATCCGTCACCATATTAGTGAGTTCAGTCGTCTCGATAGACCAGAAGCAGACTGTTGCCCCCAATAGGAACAGAGCGATAAAGAGTATTGAGCCACTGATAATGCCCAATGGCAGCACGATCAGCTTCGCCACAGTCCAATGCACACCTGGTAGCAAACGCAAGGCAATGACAAATGCAACCCCTCCCTGCGTGATTCGGCCCAGACGACGCAAGCGAAAATCGCTGCCCATCACCTGCAAAAAGGCCCCCGCAGGACGCAACAACACACCATCAAAGTTGCCACGACGAATCATTGTCGGAAAAGCATCGACACCGGCCCCCACCATTTCCGCTAACCCGAAGCTCAGCGACATAATCGCACCCAACAGGCACACTTCGCCCACCTTCCAGCCTAACAAGCTGGGAAACGATGCAAAGTACAGCAGCAGCGCACAAAATTCAAGTCCAGTCATACCAAGATGCGTGATGATCTCAAACGCAAGATTGAGACGATATTGCAACTGACTGCGAATCTGTATCCCTATCAAATGGCGGTACAGACGCAGATCAGCAAATACTGCCTGTAACATACAAACTTTCTCCTCTAAACTGTCCTCTAGCCGCCCTGTGCGATCACGTGCCGATCTGCCAGGCGCGTCAGCCACAACACAAGGAGAGTCAGAAGCAGTGTCCACACAAGCTGGCGTACGCCCTCTACTGCTAGAGCCAGGCCATGCACCCTGCCCAGAAAAATTTGCGCAGGCAAGTTCATCATGCCCTGAAACGGCGACCACTCTGCCACAGTGCGCAACCAGGCTGGAAATAACGGGATAGGCACATAGGAACCGGTAAAAAAGAAGGCTACAGATAGTGCAAATCCACTCAGTGCACGCGCCTCAAGCAGCCAGAAAGCAAGAACGTTGTAGAGATAGCGGTATGCGATGCCCAGCGTGGCCGCGCAGATCAGCACCATGCCGTAGAGAAGCCAGATATGCCACGTATCAGGCAGGCCGATATGAAAGAGCAGCATGCCAGCCAGATAGAGCGGCAATGCCCGAAAGAGCAGATAGTAGACGTTGCGCCCCATCTCGCGACTAAACCAGTACCAGTACAGATTGCACGGCTTGCTCAGGTCCGTCACAACCTCGCCAGTCCGAATCGTATCCATTAAATCTCGCCATGTAAAGGTCGTAACAACCATAATCATAGCCTGCACGAGCCAGGTGTAGCGCAACATAGCCTGTACATCGTACCCTGCTACAGTCGGGCGCACACGGTAGAGCGCAATAATAACGTAGCTATAGATACAGCCAAAGAAAATATTCGTGAGCAGCCCCGCAATATTGGCCCACCTATACACCAATTGGCGACGAAAAGAGGCGCGGGCAACCTCAATATAAAACCGGATCATAGCTCCTCTCCAGAAATGCGCACAACACAAAAAAGCCGTATATCATTGGATATAGGCGAAAAACATGAAAGTTACATACACCAGCTAAACAAATACGAGCAACAATAAACGAAGGAACACGGGACGGTTCGTAACTACCCCGTGTTATACCAAATGCTGTTTTTGAAACGAGACGATGAAATGAGAGTTCTTAATAGAGAAAAAGCCTGCACAGTATACTATATTGAGCAGGTTAAGGTCAATAAAAAAAGTAAGAAAGCGGCACGTTCCCTTCCTTACTTGTATATTCACGCTTACGTGCTCACAGTGCTTTGGGTGATGAGATTTTTTGTGCGTGTTGCACGCACAAAAAATCTCATCACCCAAAGAAGATCGCTCATTTATGAGCTAAGATATATAAGAAAGCAGAGCTACCTGCTCTTACCCCTCGTCGTTTTCACGTTTCTTCAAGAAAGGGATGGGATTGTTTTCTCGTTCCGCCTGCTGTTCACTGGAGAGCACTGTTGGATGGGTAGGGTGAGCGCGTTCAGGTGGGAGCTGCTGGTGATGATAGAGACGGTTCGAGATCAACGCACTATTCGCCGTCATCGCAACCTGCATAGATTCAACGATCCGCTCAAGCTGTTCAATGCTGGCAAAGACATCTTGCAGACTCACCAATGAGGCAACCGGGTTCTCTTGCGCTTCGGCTCCCGGTTCTCTTCCTGGCTCGCCATGGAGGATATTGATCTGAACCGTCAGTGCACGCTCCATCTCGCGCAGCCGCATTTGTAACGTGGACGTGACCTCCACCAGGCGTTCGTCCAATACCTTCTCGATCAGCTCGACCAGGTCTTCCCAGGGAATCTCCGTCTGCACTTCGATAGCATCAAACTCAGGCTTGTTCTCACCGTTATAGGGAAGTGAAATCTCTGTGGGTTGGAGGGGAAGGCGTTGATTGATCAACTGCTCAATCGCCAGCAGTTGCGCGGCGAGCGCACGCTCAACCACATCATCCAACTGCTGCGCCTGTTGTCTCTGCTCTCCCTCCCCGCTGATCGCCTGCAATGTTCGCGCCTGCTGTGCATCCAGGCGATGGTAGAGGCTATCGCGAAATTTATGCTGTTGCTCACCAAAACGCCGCACCACTCCACGCAACAGGTCCTGCAGCGTCGTCACCATGCGCTGCTCAAATTCGCGCCGGATCACCTGTATTCGACCATCAAGAGAGCGCTCAAGATCCCGTCGCAGCACGGCCATCTTCTGATCAAACAGCGTATTAAGTGCCTGTAATTCATCCTGAGTAAAAGACATACAACACACCATCACCTTCTCAATAACGCCTTAGAATATGCTCTGTGATAAGCTACGCCATAACACTATCCAATAACACACTATCTATATACCCCATTAGCCGCGTTCAAGAAGTTCGATGTACATATTGGGAAGTGACCGGGGAGATGGTACTTCTGAACGTCTATTTCTGTCGTATCCTTGCTAGCATGCTCTGTATCAGTATAAAAAGCATATGCAATAGTGTCAATTTACTACTCCCAAAGGGCCTATGTGGGCTAGATTTTCCTGATCTCCTCCGCTTTCTATAAGGAATTTCGTGCGCATGGTGCTATAATACTCTTAATATGTGTCGGTTGCCTCATGTAAAATCACTTGACCTATTCAGGGTACTCAGGTACACTGACGTGGCAACAGAGGCAAACTGGTGTATGGCTCTCAACCATTGCTTGTTCGATCCACATTGAGGATACTGTAAGCATTGAGGACACTGCACCAAGCAGTAGAGGTAGTTGGTGTTATGGCAAACGTCGTGAGTACTCAAGAGCCGCAACATGAGCTGGTCGTGCTCCAGCTCTATCTGGATAGAACAGTTTCACCAGAAGGCTCCTGTGTTTTCAAATTTGAGATTCCCGGCCAGGAATCCCCTGATCTTGTAGTTGATTGCGCCCAATTGGGGCTTCCACCAACACAACGCCTGGTTGAAAACTATCATTATGTTGGCCCACATTATACTTTGCCCGTACCTGTGATTCGCGAGATTCAGAATCGCTTCGATGGCATCCTGGGACCGGATATTCCGCTCTGGCTCAAGTTTGCCGACGATTCTGGCAATCTGCCACTGATCCCCTGGGAACGCTTGCTTCAGCCGCACCTGCACGCTCCTTTGTTGCGCCTGCCCTACTATGTGCTCAATCCTTTTGTTTCTTCATCGGGCCATCTAAATATTGTTCTCTGTGCAACAAGAGCAGTCTTGCACGATACGTTCCCTATCAAAGCGTACCTGAACCTGCTCTCACGCACTATTCTTGATGCGCTTGCTGACGGGCAACGGCAGCCAGTAGTTATTCACATCTTCAGCGATGACATAACCTACAAACAGTTACGCCACGATTTAAAGGATCGGCTGCGTATCCGTGATGGTAGCGGTGTGCAACTCTACAATCCAGCAGACGCCCCCGCCTACGTTTCGAGCGGCCCGCTCAATACACTGCGCGAGACGCACGGCTCGCTGAGTAACCCGTGGTTCCTCTGGATACTCGACGCCTTCCAGAATCGCAGCGTCGATATGCTTCACTTCATCGGGCATGGGCAGCTCTCGACTGATCTTGGCTCACTCCTGCTCGAAGGCGTACCCGATAGCGACGAGGACCAGAACCGTTCCTGGCAAATCGGCGCACAACAGCTCGCAACGCTGGCAACCTACCTGGGAGCCTGGTCTGTCGCTTTCACCTCGCCCAGGCGCAATTTCTCCGGTTCAGGTCTGCGCCTGTTAACGGATCAGCTCGCACGTCTGCTGACAGGATCGGTGTTTCTGCACGAGATCAAGACTGATCCTACCGCATCAGTTCTCGCAAAAACCTATCGCTTTCTCACAGACGAAAGCTGTGAACTGGTTCAGGCATCGCAGGCGATCAGTCTCTATTGCCATCCCAGCCGTCTCAAAAAATTTGTGCCGCGCCTGCCTATCTCTGATCAACGTATTCTGTTAGACCGCTACACGCTGGCGAAAGGGGCAACGCTTGAAGCACTTCAGTCACCGGATAATCCTCCTACCTGGATCGCTTCGAGTCAACGTTACCTCGAACAATCGACAGCGGAAATGCTTAAAGCCAGTAAAGATTTCTCCATCCAGGACGCCGTACAGCAGGGAGTTGCACGCGCGCTGCGTTTCCTCTCAACAACACTTGAGCAGCACGCAGCACAACAGGAAGTCGAGATACAGCGTCCTCAGGAGAGTCAGGAATGACGAGAACGATAGTCAGTGTCTTTAACGATGGCGATCACATTAGTTTTAATCTTTATCAGTCCCCCGGCGATTTTCCAGAAGCAAGAAATCTTTATACACTCACCTGTACGGGTAGCGAACAACCATTCATCAATTTAAATACAGGACAGCTAGATGAGCAGGCGGTGCAGTGCGCCGGACAGATACTCTTCGACACACTGCTCGAACATCCCGCCGTTCACGATGCACTTTCACAGGCACTCGCCAGCCCCCGAGGGACACTCTCTCCTATTTATCTCTACCTCAATTCAGACCGTGCCGAGGCATTGCCATGGGAGACGCTCTACAGCTCACACTCCCATTTTCTTGCCCTGGACAAACGCTGGCCCATCGCTCGCATCGTTGACTCATCCGCATTTATCCCGGTTATCGAGCGCACCCTCAAATCACTGCTCAAGATCATGGTCGTTCTCGCTGCAGCAAGCGTCGATGCACTTCCCCAGTGGCAGGCCTTTTACGCGGCGATCAAGTCATCGCCGTTTCCGCTCACGATTGAAGTCTTTGCGTGCCAGGACGAGGTTGTACAAACCGTTACAGCGCTGAACAATCCGCACATTCAAGCGCACTATCTCGCGGATAAAGATAGTTTCTTTGAGGCCATCGGCACCTTCGCGCCACACATTCTGCATTTTTTCTGTCATGGTTCGACTGAGGGAGGCACGCATCTGGAACTGGCGACACGCGCAGATTGGCAAGGGGAGGACTCCCGAGGTAGTGTGACTATCGAGCCAAACGAGCTGCGCCAGATCACAACGCTAGACAACGATATCTGGCTGGTAACGCTCAACTCCTGTCTTGGCGCAGCACCAGTCGAGGATGCACACTCGCTTGCCCGAGCACTGGTGACGCAGGGATTTCCCGCCGTCGTTGGCATGCGCGAGGTGATTGCTGCTGATGATGCCCATACCTTCTGTCGTGCCTTTTATGAAGGCGTGCTGAAGGAGATTGCGCGCAGTAAAGAACAGGCTCAGGAGGGAGTTACTGTCATTGAATGGGCCGATGCGTTGCAGGCTCCACGCACACAGCTCTGTGCGAAATACAGCCGTGGGCGCACGCTAACGGCTACTGCCGCCGTGCACAAAGCATGGACATTACCAATCATTTATATTCGCCCTGAACCATTTACGCTGCGCATTCGCACAACCAATCCGTTGCTCAACGCACACGAGCAGACTGCCTTGCAGGTGGAACTCGACACATTACGCCAGGGGCGTGCATTTATGCAAACGTTGCCTGGAGTCCCGCAAAGCGTTTTTGACGAGATCGATCAACGTATCACTAATATTGAAAAAAATCTTTATACATCTGCACTCGATTAATAAATACTATTCGGAGGATATATGTCCGGCGCATACTGGCCTACCACATTGCTGACTAATGCCTGGATGGGCGATGCTCCTGTTACAGCTCCTGGCAGTCGCGTCTCCATCAGGGCAAGAGCATGGACGCTACGCTCTCAGCAACCAATCGTGCAACACTTCTTACGCGTCCCACCTCCCCTTGACCTGACCGATTGGCGCAATCCACGCGTCGGTTGGGGACTCGTGCTCGTTGAACGAGACGATATGACACCAGCACAGCTTGCCTCAGCGGACGACGCCCCCGAACCCATCCAGGCTCTTGTTAAAGCACGCGGTAATGCCCCTGTTTTTCGCTATCGACCAGGTTCGCCCAATCGCTTCGCGTTTCTGCGCAACTACGCTACCAGCAGAGATGTGCCGATCAGCGGTTCTCCGCGAGGGCTTGCCGCCGATGCGCTCCCTCACTACTTGCTCATCTACGGCTCTCCGGCTGAAATCCCCTGGCAGTTGCAGTACACACTCAACACAACTTGCGCAGTCGGGCGGCTGGACCTGCAAGGAATTGCGCTGGAGCACTACATCCAGGCGCTTCTCACAGAGTGGTGCGACGCCAGGTCACAGATCGACCAGGCCGTAATGTGGGCTGTCGATCACGACCCGAACGATATCTCCCACCTCATGCGCGATGCTATTGCAGCTAGCGTCTTCACCGATTGGCAAGGGGATACAACGCTCAGAGCGAACGCGCTCTTCCTGGACGGTAGCCAGCAGCAGGCCAGCGGAGCAGCGCTGCAGACAGCCCTTGTAGAGAGACGGCCCGCGCTGGTCGTCACTACCAGTCACGGCCAGACCGGACCGCTCTCAGACAAAGCGCTCATGAGAGCATACCTCGGCGTCCCCGTTGCGCAGGACTTCCAGGCGCTTGACATCGCTCAATTGCTCTCGCACTGGCAACCCGATGGCGCGATCTGGTATGCACACGCCTGCTGCTCCGCGGGTGGTGATGCTAGCAGCAGCTACGGCTGCATCGGACAGGCAAACTCAGCACTATGCCTGATTGAGGCCGGTTCTCCTATCGACCAGGTGCTTCAGGGAGTCGCTAGCCTGGGTTCGCAGGTCGCGCCACTTCCCACCGCCCTGCTTGGCGCATCCAGGCCGCTGCGTGCCTTCATCGGACATGTCGAGCCAACATTCGATTGGACGATTCGCCAGCCCGAGACTGGTCAATACCTCACCAGCCCCATCCGGCAGATATTCTACAACAACATCTATCAGCCGCAGCCCGTCGGCCTGGCGCTCCGTCCCTTCTACGCCTCGCTCGCCACACTCTACAGCGAGCACGAGGCCGCCTTCCGCGCTTACAGCCAGGGAGAGGACACCATTGGCACACTGCTCTACACCCAACTCGCGGCCCGTGACATTCAAAACATGGTGCTCCTGGGCGATCCTACTGCAACGCTGCCACAGCTTCCATAAAACTAGAAAGAGGATCGCGTTATAGCAGGAGATGGCGGTCTTACTCTCCAATACCGAGGTTCACAGCCCGCTCAACAAAGTAAAACTTGCAGCTACACTTTCATTCCGGTGAGTTCATCTGCAAGAGCAGATTATGTACATCCTCAGGAGCTACTAACTTTCCAATCAGACGAAAACGCCTGACGGTTTTTCGCACAAGCTCCACATCAATATCATCTGCAAACTGACAGATTCCTATCACAAAAATGTGATGGTATCGCTCTTGCTTCAATGCATCTAACAGGGTGTCAAGGGTAAAAAGAGCTTTTCCTACTACCCAGGTGTTGCTAATGGCATCTTTCTCAGAAGAAATATTCTTTGATAGAACTGGTGAACTTTGTCTGCTCTCTCCGCGCGCTTCTGCAAGGAGTCCTTGTGATGCATCTGGAGCCAACGAGGATGAATGGAAGGAAAAAGTAACAAAGGCTGTCATAACCTCACGCTTATTATCAGCAGGTGGTCTCTGCTGATATGTTTGAGGTGGAAGAAGGGATTACGACCTGTGCTCTCCTTGAGGCTGTTCCTCTCGTTTTGGTATACCGCAACTATGAGAGAACCAGGAACGCAACAAATTTATAGAGTCCATGGCGTGCCCATCTCGCATGTTCCGAAAAAGATTCTCGTTTACAATGAACAGTTGAATTGTACACAGGACGACGTGACAAGTAACCATTGAAAAAACGGGATGTTTCTTGTATAATAGTTCTCAGGGATGGAGACCTATTTAGGGGCAAGGAGGCCTCTGTATCGTCAACGAGTTCAGACACCATCCAAAGATAGAACGCGCCCACAACTTCTACGTTTACAACGCCTTTTTTGTCCTCATCATGTACAGACATCGAAACTCATCGTTGTATGTGCGACAAAGAGAGTGCCTGAAATTCTTTCCCTCTCGTCTAATTCCAGACACTCTCAAAAGCGCCATTGCCCTTCGCCTAGCAGAGACACTAGATGTATTTATTGTAGCCAAGCGCTGGACGCAGATTCACCTCTTCCTGAGCATCCGGCCAGGCAACACCGTACTCGGCTGGAGGCTGATACGCATAAGGTATCTCCCCGTGTGCATACGAAGCGCTTCTACGGGCATCAACTGCACGCATCAGTAAGCGATAGCGGTCACGAATCCATGTGTCAGTTACAGGATGTTCTGGTCGTGGACCACCTTGTCGCAATAGTTCATGCATAGACTGAAAATCGTAATACAGCGTTCGGCGCAAATGCTCCCCCTTGCTGCGTGGCGAGCCATGAACAAGGCGAATATTGTGCAGCATCACATCTCCAGCCTTTACAGATGAATAGAAAATACCATGTCTCTCCTTCCGCTTTTTAGCAACGGATTGAGAATAGAAATATAACAGGGGCATAGCTTCTGTGACCCTCCTTGTACAAGAGAATCGTCGAACAGGTTGTCTCCCCTAACGCTTGCTTCACATCAGAAGCTTTCCCCCTGCTACTCCTTTCATTCTCATCAAGTTCTAGCAGAGCGAGCCGAAATGCATGCGCACATTTCATCACTCTCCCACTATCACCCTTCCACTTTCCCCTCACTATCCACAGTACGTCTATTCCCCACATTTGGGAGGAGCAACGAACATGACAGTATGGCAACTACTCGGACTCATCTTTCTCGCAGGCGGCCTGGGAGGATTGATGAATAGCTTTCTCAACGACAAAGGTCTCATTCTCCCACACAGTGTCCCCAAAGGAGACGGGACCAACATTCTCCTGCCCGGCTTCATCGGCAACATCATCGTCGGCAGCACCGCCTCCACCGTCTCCTGGCTGCTCTACGGACCGATCAGCCAGCTAGGGATCACGCTGTCCAGCGCTTCAATCACACTGGCGGCTTTAGGCAGCGCTGTTATGGTCGGCATGACTGGCTCTGGTTGGTTGAACAACGCCATCGACAAAAACGTTATGCGTGCAGCGGCGGCAAATGCTGCAATCGGCTCCTCTGATCCCATTGCAGCACGGGAGATGCTTCAGGCTCAACCGCTCGACGCATTCAAGATTGCCCAGGGTATGAGTGGTGTTTCAGATAGTTGCGCACCCCTCTCCACTTACACGAACACAACCTCTCCTACCACCACAACCATACCAGAGGTTCCTTCACCATCCTTAACCAGCACACCCATCTCATCCAACACGCGAATACAGGAATAGCAACCTTCCTTGCCTCACTTCGGCTTTGGGTGACAATACGCGAAGCCGAGGATAGAGTCTCCTCGGCTTGCTCCCCTACAGAGGTATCGCACAATGAACACAACACACTCAATACACAAAAACTACACTACCATTTTATCTCTGCCAGTAACTCCGCGCACGCCAGAGCATCCCACCCGACACATTCGGCATCCTCAAAACCCCACCATGCCGAGAGGACAGCCTGTGCGAATCCCCAATCGCGCACACGTGCACGCTGGAAGCCAAGCCGCTCTGCCAGTCCATCCACGCGCCGCGCCAGTATCCGCTCAGGATGAGGCAAACGCAACAGATCCGGCAAGGGATTACGCAGCAGCGCACCAATCTCGTAAGATGGCTCACCAATCAGCCCCTTCGGATCGACCGCAACCCACCTTTCATTTGTCGTCGCGAGAATATTGTCGTGATGGAGGTCACCATGCAAAAGTACATGTTCAGCACTAGAACCCTCAAGCTCAGCATACAATCGCTCCGCTCGCTCAATAAGCTTCACCGGAAAAGGACCCGTTCCACCGTCAAAGCAGCGACGCAAACGCTCGAAGCCCTTCTCCCAATCGTGCACAGAAGGAAACGTATGCTCATCAGGCACCGCCCGCCACATCTGCCGCATCGTCGCAGCGGCAATTGCAATAGACTCTTCATCATCCTGCACCCTCCTCAGAGGCGTACCAGGTTGCAAACGCTCCATCAGAAACACCTCATCCCCCTCGTCCATTTCCAGGAGCCGCACCACCCCTCGCCCAGCAAAGAAACGCAACGCATCCGTCTCATGCCGGAACTCACCGGTGGGAGAATGCGCCTTCACCACCACCTCTCCCCCATCTCCACACACACCAGGAGCAACATAATGAAACGATATATTCGGAAACGGAGCATTCATCCTGATATCCCAGCGCTCCTCACACCTCCTCAGAATGTCCGGCAAACGCTCCAACCACTCCCGCCCTTCTTGCCCATGCAGCTCTATCATCGCCGCCACAAAATGCTGCGGAATCTCAAACACACAACACCTCTTTCCTCTAATGGCATATATTCCACAAAACAATCGCCCTGACAACTCTCGTAAAAGTGCCAGAACCGACCACAACAAAAAGTCTATCAAGGAAAAGCAGGTGGAGCACGAGGGAAAACCGCGAGGAAGACACATGGAGCAAAACACGCTATCCAGCAACAAAATACCTCATTTGTCGATACACAAACGAGCTGCAACAGAATACATTTATACTGAAAGGCGTGTCAGTGTCAATACTTCGTGAACGTTAGATCCATCTTTCCTCCATAACCTCACAAAAAACGTGCCAGAAGGCAGCGATTTTGGAGACAGAAAGTATCAATTCTTCGATTTACTATCCTTTACTTACTGTCCTCAATTTCTCGCCGCTGCTCGCCTGGCTGTGGTTCCCTACACCATGCCTCCCAACTTGCATGAAGCAACGATTCTGGTAACATGCCACGCTCGCGCAAGACAAGTGCCTCCTGTACTGGTATCCAGTCTGCAGGCCAGCGTACGTCTTGCTGCCATACTGCGTTACTCCTCACACCGGCAAGCGCGTCACGAATAGGTTGATGATGCCACCAGAGCAGGCGTTCAGGAAGCTTATCGGCGCAAAAATAGTCCACGTCATCGGCCTCTCCCTGTTGGGGTTGCAAGACGCCACCAACAGGTTTAGCTGCAAATACTATGTTATGGTCACCATCAATCCAGTGAGGTCTCGAATAAATCCCTAGCAGTCCGGTTAAGACCACCTGAATACCGGTCTCCTCAGAGACCTCACGAACTGCCGCTTGAGCCAATGACTCGCCTGTCTCAACCTGTCCGCCGGGCAGAGCCCACACTTTGAAATCTTCGCGCTGGATCAGTAAGATCTCTCCGTCTTTGATCACGACCACATGAACACTTAATGACAACATGAGCTTTCCTGCTTTCATTAGAGTGGTATGGATATGTGAACACACCTTTTAACTCGTCCATATAATAACACAATCACATACTTTCCTGTCTAGCGCACCAATCAAATACTGAACGTCGTAGGCAGCACAATAACCTCCTGCCCTGACTTCAGCTCTGTCTTCAGGCCACTTTCGCCCCTGATCAATTGGTTATTCACAAAGATCTTGACGTGCTCACGGATGCTGCCCTGATCGGTACAGAGACGTTCCCAGATCGAAGGATGCTGCCGCGCCAGCGATTCCAGGAGCTGCTCAATGGTGTTGGCTTTCAGCGCGATCTGACTCCTCCCCCCACTATAGGCACTTAAAGTCGAGGGCAGGCGCAATGTGACATTCGCCACTCTTTCATCGCTTACATCGCTCATAATACACCCCTTCATTTCCTGTGGTTAGGCGGCTCAGACAGCAAAATCCTACGGTTGACAAACATATGTTCAAATAGTGTAGCAGCATTATACGAGCAAACAACCAAAATAGCAAACATTTTCCTGGCTATAAGAAGCTTTCTCAGTTAAGCAACCGTGCAGACATTTCCGGTTGCGTAAGAATGTATTCTACTCGAAGCAACACCCCTCGTCAATTATCAGAAGCTTCAATTTTTCCACGTCTGCTATGCTTTTATGATACATGTACTCTCTACAATAGCTCCCATCGTCTCTCTTCTGCCTGTACCGATAACTCATAGGATTGTATTGACATGTCAATACAATCCTGCTACACTACCCTCAATTCGAGAGGGAGAGAGAGCCGACAGAGGAGGAAGATACGCCGATGACCATTCATTGCAAGCTACGGCTATTGCTGGCCCGTGTCAATGTGGAACGCGCCAGAAAAGGCGTTCCTACACTGAGTTTGCGTCGCCTCGCGGAGGAGAGCGGCGTCTCTTTGAGTGTGCTTGCAGCTTTACATACAGGCAAGAGTCAACGCATCGACTACACTACCATTGATCATCTCCTTACTTACTTTAATCAGTACTTTTCCGTGACAACGACGGATCTGCTCTCCTGGGAACAGCCTCAGGACGCCGACCTCAGCGTCTCTTAGCAAACGTTTGCAATCCGCTCAAGGAGAAGATTACGTTGCTCTCCAGGATATGCTCTTTAAAGAGAGAACGTACGCACGCGAAAAAATGAAGGGAATTTACGAGTATGGCCGTTTTATTGAAATCACGTAAAGAGATCGCACAGCTCCGCGAGTCCGGGCGACTCGTGGCAGAGACATTCGAGGTGCTACGCCCCCATGTTGTCCCCGGCACCTCGACGCTGGAGCTGGATCGCATCGCCGAAGACTATATTCTCAGCAAAGGAGGGACGCCTATTTATAAAGGCTACGGCGCACGACCAGGTCGCAATGGTCAGCCGGGCGTCCCTCCATTTCCCGCTACAATCTGCGTGGCGGTGAACGATGTTATCTGTCACGGCATCCCGCGCGAGGATGAGAAGCTGCGCGAGGGCGATATCATCGGGGTTGACATTGGAGTCCTCTACCACAATTGGGTAGGTGATGCGTGCATGAGCTATGGGGTCGGCCAGCTCGATAGCGAGTCGCAACGACTTCTGGAAGTCGCCGAGCACTGCCGTGACCTGGGGATCGCGCAGTCACGGGCCAACAAACGTCTTGGGGACATCGGTGCGGCAATTCAGGAGTATGCAGAGGCGAACGGCTTCTCTACCGTCACCGAATGGTACGGACATGGCGTCGGTCACTCCCTTCACGAAGACCCGACTGTACCCCACTACGGCAGAGCTGGCACAGGCATGCGCCTGCAAAAGGGCATGGTATTCACCGTCGAACCTATGATTAACGCCGGCAAAGCAACCACGCGCATCATGAATGACCGCTGGACCGTCAGAACGGCCGATGGCTCGCGCTCCGCTCAATTCGAGCACACCCTCGCCGTCACCGACGGAGCACCAGAGCTGCTCACGACGCTCTAACATATTAGAACAAGCAAGGCTAGCATCCTTGCTTGTTCCACCTTCCCCACATTCATACTGTTTCACAACGCTACAACACTTTTCCTCTTTACCACTTCCACAACCGCTCCAACCGAATGAACAACAATTGCTCCCGCCTGCAACAATTGCTCTACAATGGCAACACCTTTGCCATCCGTGTAATCACGCGCCATCACCTCTTCCATATCTATAGGCTCATCCTGCACTTCTTCCTCCTCGTCCGGTACAGGAGAGGGTTGCAGCAAGACAGTAGGCAAGCCATTCTGTGCAGCATGCAAAGCTTCCTTCAACAGCGCAAGATTTCCTGGCCCAATCGCAGTAGGACAGAGCACAAGAAGTGAGACACGTGCAAGGCTCTCACGTACACGTTGCAAAACTTCGGAGGAGATCGGTGAAAATGGTTGCTCGGTGATCACTTCGTCAGCCAGCCGGAGCGCCAGGGTATGATCGCTATCACCGACGTTCAGTGCTCCTGCGACGAATGGTATCTTCGCATCAGCCAATGCTCGCATCAGCAGCTCACCTGAACCACCTCCGGCAATTACATGGACACTCGGTTGACAGCTTTGCTCCTGCTCACGCCCGTCACCTCCATCTGTTGGTGGCAGGATACTAAGATGGGTTGAGCCACGCAGAATACCCACCTGCACGTCGATACCATAGACACGGCGCAGCAGTGCGGACTCCAGCACTTCAGCAGGTCCGGCATCGGCAACGATTCCACGCTGGAAGAGTAGCAGGCGCGGGAAATAGCGTGCCGCCAGGTTGAGATCGTGCATGGCGGCAACGACGGTAACCTCGCGTTCCCGATTCAACTGTTGCACCAGTTCCAGGCTCTCAACCTGGTATTTGATATCCAGGTGCGCGGTTGGCTCGTCGAGCAGCAACACAACGGGTTGTTGAGCCAATGCCATAGCGATGGTAACGCGTTGGCGCTCGCCGCCGCTCAGTTCGTTAAAGATACGCCCTGCCAGTGGCGCAACTCCCGCCGCCTGCAGCGCCTCCTGCACCTGTTCCCGATCCTGTTGCGAACGCGTTCCCCAGAACGAGCGCACAAACGGCATGCGTCCCATATCCACCATCTGCTCGACGCTGTAGCCAAAGGGAACGTTTAGCTGCTGCGGCACGACGGCGACACGCTGTGCAATGCTGCGTCTTCCCCACTGCTCTAGCTTCCGTCCTTCCAGCAAGATAGCCCCCTGCTGCGGTTTCAGCACACCACTCAGCAAGCGCAGCAGCGTCGATTTCCCCGCTCCGTTCGGCCCCAGCAATCCAACCATCTCGCCTGCCCGCACCTGTAATGAGACGTCATAGAGCAGCACGTTCTGACCGTACCCGAACGTTACCCCCTGCATCTCCAACAAGGGAGCGAACGCTGTAGCTTTTACCACTGATACTCTCGCTTCCTTGTGCGCAGCAAAAATAAGAAGAACGGTGCGCCGACCATGGCGGTAAAGATGCCAACAGGTAGGACAGCGGGAGCCAGCACAACACGCGCTAGCAGATCCGCCAACACGAGAAAGATCGCACCTCCAAGTGCTGAGGCGACTAACAGCAGGCGATGACGAGGACCAAGCACCAGACGTAACAGGTGGGGCGTGACCAGGCCGACAAAGCCGATCAAGCCACTGATCGAAACGGCGGCGGCCGTGAGCAGCGAGGCGACCAGGACAAGCAGAAACTTCGAGCGCTCAACATGCAAGCCAAGGTGCGCCGCCTCCTCCTCTCCCAGCGCAAAGGCATCTAGCACGCCCGCCAGCCACAGCGCCAGCACTATACCGACAAGAATCAGGCTTGCAACCACCAGCAACGAGGGCCAGTCGGGAACGGAGATACCGCCGGAGAGCCAATTGAAGAGGCTCTGAAAGCCGCTCGATGACGTTGGAGGATGCAGGGTCAGAATTAATGTTTGTATTGCAACAAGCACAGCATTGACGACCACTCCCGCCAGCAGCAGCATAATGACCGGTGTCTGCCCTCCTGTGCGTGCAATCGCGTAAACGAGCAAGACGGTCAACATAGCGCCCGCAAACGCGAGCAGCGCGGTCAGCGGAAAGAAGAAACCATAGGCGAGATCAAACGGCAAAGTAAACGCAATCGTTGCCCCCAGCGCCGCTCCCGAAGAGGTGCCAATCAAGAAGGGATCAGCCAGTGGATTGCGCAGCATGCCCTGAAACAGCACACCTGCCACCGCGAGTCCCGCTCCGACAAGCGCAGCACCAAGCACGAGTGGTAAGCGCAATTGCCAGACAATCACCTCAGTTGCGCCATCCCAGTTCCGAGAGAAGTGGAAGAGCCCGGTTCCGTTCAATACAATCTGCACAATTGTTCCCAGTGGGATCGGCGTTGAGCCAATGCTCACGGCAAACAACACCACAACGAGCAGCAGCCCACTCAAACCGGTCAGCACAACTGTAGCCGAGAGCCAGCGCTTCCCTCGCTCATGCCGGGAGAGCGTCGGGGACAAAGAACGTATCGACACAGATTCTTTTCCTCTTCTCTTCTAATAGATAGATTTCGCTGAACCTACTTCTCCTCAGTTGGAGAACCAGAATGACGGTGAACCATCCGCCATTGTCCCTCCTCGTACCGATAAATATTTGTTCCTCGTGCCTGCATTTGTAACACCTGATTCCCTTGCCTTATCCTGATATGCTCGTTCATAAAAGCGCAGATCAAGCTCTCACTTCTCTGCATCACCAGCAACTCTGCCGTCACTGAAATGCTGCCAGGATCTTCACCATTGAGTCGTGCAGCTCGCTCCCAATAAGCTACAAGGCCTGCATGCCCCTGGTGCGGCTTTCCCTCAGGATCACAATAACTTACATCCTCTCTCTCTGACCACAGAGCAAGCATAGGCCCAACATTCCCAAGCATTACCTGTGGCAAAGCCTGATAAAATAACTGAGGAATGTTCTCTACACCTTCATCTGTTGCAACCATCAAGCACCTGCTTTCCAATCTACACAATAATGAGATATTTTATTCTATCCTTCTATTCCAACCTCTTCTCAACAATCTAGCATAATCCTATAGCATTGTCCAGGTTGCGCAAGATTTCTACCAGAGCGTTCTCATTCTCAACTGCATGCTCGCATCTATTGCTCTGCCAAGATTCATCCCAAACATCATGGGTAAAAGAAACATGGAAGTGCGAATGACAATGCCCGAACCTGTACAGAAGGTCAGTTGACAAGGCGGGGCCTGAGCATGATACTCTTAATACAAGTAGTGGCCCTGGCACTCAGAGCATCGGCACGCTCTTAGCATTGCGGGGAAGGAACCAGCATATGTTCGATGCAGAGGTATGGCGTTCCTACGTTCTGAACTAAATGCTTATCCGGAAACCTGAGTGCGAAGCACGAGCCGCGATCAAGCGGCGTTGGTTTTCGCATAAGATCTAAGGATAATTAGATGACACTTGAAAAAGATTTTTTCCGGCAGGTAATGGGGCGCTTCGCTACCGGTGTGACTGTCGTGACGACAGTATTGGATGGAGTGCCGGGAGGCCTGACCGTGAGCGCGTTTCTCTCCCTCTCGATTGAGCCTCCCCTCGTCCTTATAAGCGTTGAGCGCATGAGCAGTACGCTGCCAATGATTCAGAAGAGCAAGATATTCGCCGTAAATTTTCTGACCGATCAGCAGAGCGAACTCTCACGCTGCTTCGCGACCCCTTCCCACGAACGCTTCGAGCATTTCTGCAATGTCTCGTATGCACGTGCGGCTACCGGTGCACCGATTCTCGACGATGTCCTGGCCTTTGTCGATACACGCGTCGTTGCAGAGTATCCAGGTGGCGATCATATTCTCTTCATCGGTCAGGTCGAAGCGATGGGCACGGCTGGTAAGGTCGTCTTTGCAAACGAGGAGGCAAGAGCAGCGAGTACGCTTACACCCAAGATGCTCTTACAATATACAGAGCAGGGCGAGCGAGTGAGCCTTAACGGCTCAACCCCTCCAGGAGAACCTGAGCCGCTTGCGTATTATCGCGGCCAATATCGCCACCTGGCCCAGCACTATCACGAGCCAAGTACAAACGCAGCAGATGGTACACGGAACAATGTTCACGAATCTCGAACAACCAGCCGATAAGCCCTCTTCAACGGAGCAAAGGGCTACAGAACTCGCACAATTACAACAGCGTATCCGCGCATGCCGTCTTTGCCAGGAACACGGCTATATCCCCGTTGCGCACCCAATCGTGAGCGGGCACATAGATAATCGCATCCTGGTTATCGGCCAGGCTCCCGGCCATCGCTCTATTGCAAAGGATAGACCGTTCAGTGGACCTGGTGGGCGCGTCTTGCAGACGTGGCTGGAGAGCGCGGGCTTTCCACCTGGCTATCTGCATGAACATACATACCTCAGTTCGCTGACACGTTGTGATCCAGGCAAAAACGTGCGTGGCAACGGTGATCGCAAACCCTCTCCCCCGGAGATGGCGCTCTGCCGACCCTATCTCGACGCCGAGTTGCGTATCCTGCGCCCGAAAGTTGTGCTCCTCGTCGGCACCATGGCAATCGAGACCTTTTTCGGCAAGGCGCGCCTGGAGGAAGTTATCGGCACGTATCGCGAACAAGATGGCATGCTTTACCTCCCACTTCCCCACCCCTCCGGGGTGAGCCGCTGGCTCAACGATCCCGCGCATAAGCAGTTGCACCGCCACGCATTATCCATCCTTGCAGCATGGCGCGCAACATACAACCTCGCCTGATTATCACTCCTACAGTCTCAAAACGATTTAGTATTGAGCCTCTTCCGCCTGTTTGTGCATGTGGTACTCGTGCACGCCTTTTTTCAGAGTGCCCAGCGCCAGCGTCGCACAGGTTGGGCGTGTCATAACCAGTTCACGACCCAGCTCCTCGACAAGATCCTCGAAGCTCAGGGATTCGATCTCTTCTGCCGTCATGCCCTGCACGCGCTCCGTCACATACGAGGCAGCGGCGCGGCTAATCGTGCAGCCCTCGCCATCCCAGGCAATCTCCTGCACCTTGCCATCTTTGCCGAAACGCGCCTGCATCGTAATAACATCGGCGCAACCAGGATTGCCACCGTTCAAATTCACATCTGGATGCTCTATACTGCCATGATTGCGTGGATTCTCATAATGATCCAGGAGAAAATCAATTGCTTCTTGACGATCCATAGCTCTGCCTTCCGAAATGTATTCAAACATTGTCAGTTGCGGTGAAAACATCCGCACACCGCATGAGATCACCGTGTGTGGCCCTCAGCCGGGCAAGGAACCGCTTCAGGATGTTGACGGCACTGTTGTCGTCGCGATCCATGGCGAGTTCACATTCCGCGCAACTGTAGGTCCGTTTCTAGAGCGGCATGGCCTGGAGATGCCCACAGCCACTACACTGTTTGGACGTGTTGCGTTCATCTATTCGGTAGAGATCTTTCCCAGAGAGCACACATTTGTAGCTGAGCATCTGCACGAAGGTGTAGAGGCCCCACTCATTATACACCGCTCGATTGAGCTTTTTGTTGCGCTCTTTGTGTTCCTTCATGACCATTTGCCGTTGGGACAGATCTCCGACCACCACGGTTCTCTCAACCAGTCGGTGGGCGATGAGATGCGATGCTTTATGCAACGAGTCCTTCCGCTTGTTGCGCTTACGCTGCGCGACGCGCTTGTAGACCTTGGAGAGGTGGATGTAGCGCCGCGACTTCTTCTTACATTTATCTCGCTTCGAGCGAATTTTGTCAAGCTGTTTGTTGTACCACTGCGCGCCTTTGAAGCCGCCGATGTGGTAGAAGCGCCCCTGCTCGTTGACCCCAGTTGCTAGCGTTTTGATTCCTAAATCAATGGCAAGAACACCATCGTGCTCACAGACCTGCTCCGGCTCCTCATGGACAAAAGACTTCCTGCAACAGCTTACCGTAGACATACTGCAACTCAGGGTCAGCAGTGCGCCATACGCTCTCCATCGCTTGTTCGCCCATAACGCTTCCTCCTTATCTCTTCTCACCCTCTACCGTCACAGCTTAATCTCTACGCGCTTCTTACCAATGCCTTATCCAGGTCCCACAGAATATCTTCTATATCCTCAATACCGATAGAGAGGCGAATCAGATCAGGTGTGACACCACCTGCAAGCTGGTCCTCTTCTGATAACTGCTGATGCGTTGTGCTGGCGGGATGAATAATCAGGCTCCGTGCATCTCCCACATTGGCAAGGTGGGAGAAGAGACGCACCGTCTCAATCACGCGCTTCCCCACCTCATATCCTCCTTTGACGCCAAAGGTGAAGATTGCACCGGCTCCACGCGGCAGATAACGTTGCGCAAGCTCATACGAGGGATCAGCAGGTAGGCCAGGATAGCGCACCCAACTCACCGCTGGATGTTCCTGCAGAAATTGCGCTACGCGCAGAGCGTTCTGACAATGGCGTTCCATGCGTAGCGACAACGTCTCCAGACCCTGCAAGAGGAGGAACGAGTTGAAAGGACTGAGGCTGGGACCGGTATCGCGCAAGGTCTCGCAGCGCGCCTTCATCGAAAAACAGAAATCGCCAAAGGTTTCATAGAAGCGTACCCCATGATAGCCGGGCGAGGGATCGACGAAATGCGCAAACTTACCATTGTCCCAGAGGAATTTGCCTGACTCAACTACGACGCCCGCGATAGAGGTGCCATGCCCACCCATGAACTTGGTCGCAGAATGCACGACAATATCAGCTCCATGCTCAAATGGGCGGCACAGATATGGAGTGGCAAACGTGCTGTCCACAATCAACGGAATCCCCGCTTCGTGCGCAATATCCGCAACGGCGCGAATATCGAGCACATCACCACGTGGATTCCCAATGGTCTCGCCGTACAGTGCTCGTGTACGCGGAGTAATCGCACGACGATAATTTTCCGGGTCTGTACTATCGACAAAGGTCGTCTGTACGCCCCAGGTACGCAACGTCAGATCAAACTGCGTATGCGTCCCACCGTAGAGACTGCTCGACGAAACAATCTCATCTCCGGGTCGCAGTAGCGTCATCATCGTCACCATCTGTGCTGCCATTCCCGATGCTGTAGCGAGCGCGCCTGTTCCCCCTTCCAACGCCGCCACACGCTCCTCAAACGCAGCAGTCGTTGGATTCATGATCCGCGTGTAGATGTTGCCAAAGCGTTGCAGCGCGAAAAGATTCGCAGCATGCTCCGTATCATCAAACACATACGACGTTGTCTGATAAATAGGCACAGCGCGCGCTCCCGTGGTAGGATCTGGCCGTTGTCCGGCATGCACAGCGAGCGTATCAAAACCAAAGATATGATCACTATCAATTTCTGGCATGGCGTCTTCCTTGCTGAAATACAGAGAAATTTTCCAACTCACGCCTCCATCGTATCACAATCCCAGGCAGGGTACAGTTCGCCGGATTGCCACATTTTACACTGCACTCTCTCGCAGACTATAATAGGAGGAAAGAGCTTCGTTGCTAACAAGGGAGAGGGAGAAGTTATGAGTCAGCAAGAGCCGCAGTCGCACGAATTGCGTTCACCCGATATGTACGACCGCCTGCAACTGCTGCGGCAGTATCACCATATCGCCATCGTCGGCGTCTCAGCCGATCCGTATCGTCCCAGCCATTTCGTCGCCATCTACCTGCAGGCCGAGGGCTATGATGTTATCATGATCAATCCGCGTTACGTCGGACAGACGATACTCGGCAAGCCCGTCTACCCCTCCTTAACGGCAGCACAAGAGGCAGGAGAAAAGATCGAGATCGTCGATGTCTTCCGTAAGCCTGCAGACACGCCCGCGATCTCACGAGAAGCGGCGAGGATCGGCGCGCAAGTCTTATGGCTGCAATTGGGCGTGCGTAACCAGGAAGCACGCGAGATCGCGCAAGAGGCCGGGATGACCTTTGTCGAGGATCGTTGCGTGAAAATAGAGCATGCTCGCTTCTTCGGTGGCTTGCACACCATCGGCTTGAACACCGGCATCATCCTCTCGCGCAAGCTCTAAGCAATGACAAAAAGTACAACGAGGGCAGAAATGAATACAGCAGAGATTCTAAAGGCTATCGAACACCGAGAATTGCCACCGCCGAAGAGTCCATGGGTGATGACACAGAGCTGGCAAGAATTGCTCTTCGCGCACTGGCCGCTTCCCCCCAATAAGCTACGAGCGCTCATTCCCCAAAGCTTACAGATCGATACCTTTGAAGGAGAAGCCTGGGTAGGCATTGTGCCGTTTCGCATGAGCAACGTCCACCCACGTGGCCTACCTTCCGTCCGTGGTCTTTCGCAATTCCCCGAATTGAACGTACGCACATACGTGCGAGCAAGAGCTATTCCCGGAGTCTACTTCTTCAGCCTGGATGCCGGAAATCCACTCGCCGTCGCCATTGCGCGCGCTATCTACCACCTGCCCTACTACAACGCCGTGATGAGTTGTCAACGCGAGGGCGAGAGTATTCGCTACCACAGCTTACGTACACATCGTGGAGCGCCTGCTGCGGGCTTCGACGCCGTGTATCGACCCATCGGTCAGGTCACTGAAGCAACACGTGGCTCACTGCAACACTGGCTCACCGAGCGCTACAGCCTCTACACCTCCTTCCAGGACCGTCTCTACCGAGGCGAGGTCCACCACCGTCTCTGGCCCCTCCAGGACGCCGAGTGGGAGTTAGAGTACGAAACCATGGCTCGCTCGCACAACATCACCCTCCCCGACACCTCACCCCTCCTCCACTACTCCCAGCGCCAGGACGTACTGATCTGGCCGTTGAACAGGGTAGGGTAGTCTCATTGATACCGGCCTGATACAAATACGAATACACACAAAGAAACAGAAAAAGCAGGCCAGCCACCCCTCTGCTGACCTGCTCGACACATAGATGTTCACTCAATTAGAGGTCTGCAAGTTACTTGTAAAACTACTCACATCTGTCCCTTGAGAGAGTCTCACGCCATCCGCTGCAATAGGCTTCACCTGATTATTCTCGACAAGGAACCTTCCCGTTGGCCCACCTGTCACTCGATACTTACCAGGGCTATATTCCGTAAAGAAAAGCACAACACGTTGACCAACCGCATACAGAGGATCATCGTCCACTACATACTTATTGTTATTGTATGTCCCGCCGTTCTCATGAAACTCAATCGTTGGAGGAACAGCTTTTTGTTCATGAGCATTCCACAGCACCTGTTTCACAGTCAGAGTCACATCCGAGTAAACTGGACCATCACCAGGTTTTACGCCAGAGCCAATCTGCGTGATCTGCCCGCTCACAGCAAAATCGGAGTGAAGTTTCAAATCTTTGAGCGTGGTGTAGTACTCTGCCCAACTTGCGTGCATTGTAATTGTTTGACCACCACATGCACTCAAACAAAAGGCGAGCAAACAAGTAAGCAGCGCTAGAACTAGACTGTTACAGCGTCTATAATAAGTTGGGAGATGCGTAGTATTAATGCGTAAATACTTCTTCATATACTTACTCCTTCCTGATCGTGTTTCTTCTTATGAGAAACTGAGTTCTTGTACGTAGGTCTCCTTTACATGCTTCGGTGATTACCCTGTTAGTAGATAGAGTTTATCCCATTTTTGTCATCTTGTTGCGGTGTGGTTACTCCACAAGACTGACGAGTGGAAGTATTAGGCGTCATAAGAACGCAGCCGTTAGAATGCCCTAAGCCAACAGCATGTCCAAGTTCATGAGCTGCTACTCCTTGGATAGTAGCAGTGTCATAATTACGTGTATAATACGCATTCAGATAGGCATCTACACCAGTAAAATAGCCAA
>DAOUDD010000206.1:0-6208 GCA_034431765.1 Ktedonobacteraceae bacterium
GGGATAACAGGGATAAAAGAGAGAATGAGAAAATGGCGGTGATCGAGATGGCGGCGTGTGCTGGTCTGCCACTTGTGCCTGCTGAAAAGCGTGATCCACGCGTCACGACGACGTATGGAGTGGGGGAGCTTATTCGTGCGGCCCTGGATAGGGGATGTCGGCATTTTATTGTTGGAATTGGTGGGAGTGCAACCAATGATGGAGGGGCGGGAATGGCTCAAGCATTAGGCGCTGAACTGCTGACGAGTAATGGGGAAGTGTTGGGTCCTGGGGGTGCTGCACTGATGAGGCTTGCCTCCATTCGTGTGGAGGGGATGGACCCACGTCTGGCCTCGTGCACGTTCGAGGTAGCGTGTGATGTGCGCAATCCGCTCTGTGGTCCAACGGGGGCGACGGCGGTATACGGGCCACAGAAAGGGGCAACGCCGGAGATGGTGCAAGAGCTGGATGCGGCTCTGCTGCACTACGCACATATTATCGAGCGGGATCTGCATAAGACGGTGCATGAAGTACCGGGAGCAGGCGCGGCCGGAGGTATGGGAGCAGGATTGATCGCGTTTCTCGGCGCAACACTACGTCCTGGTGCAGAGATTGTTCTGGAGGCGGTGGGAATGGAGGATATGCTCCAAACGGCTGATCTGCTGATTACTGCGGAGGGGAAGCTGGATGCGCAGACAGGGTATGGTAAGAGTGTGGCTGCTGTAACGAGGCTTGCGCAGAGGCATGGAGTGCCAGTGGTGGTCGTGACCGGTGGGCTGGAGGAGAATTATCAATGGCTCTATGGGATGGGAGTTGCCGGGATTGCGGTATTACCCTCTCGGCCTATGTCGTTAGTCTATAGTATAGAGCATGCTGCACGGCTGATCCATGAGGCGACCGAGCGAGCGCTAAGGCTGATCAAGCTTGGGAGAATGCTTAAGTAGTGAAAGATTTGTAGTAGATGGAGATGTATGTCGAACGCGTAGGGAGCGCCATTAGGTTTTGTACGTTCTTGAGCGAGGCAAGCGCGCTCCCTACGCGTTGTTCAGTTCTGCTTTCTTGGGACATTTGTTGATGGCGAACACTTGAACATTTCTGTGAGGGTGGACGAAATAGAAAATTTGTGCTATTATTCTCGACATCAAACAAGATTCATCCTGTCCCTCGCTCAGGTACTAGGACTTATCCTCACTGTTCTTCGTACAATAGTCATCCACCATTTTCGCAAAGACGCGACGTTCACCGAGTGATAACGCCACAGATGCTCTGGATCGCATCGTTTCCGTAGGTTGACCATTTATAGCTTTACAACATATTATAGAAGAGAGATACTTCGCAGCGACTATTCTGGTACGCGGCACAGCATCTCATAGTGCTCAGATCTACGTCTGTTGTCCTTATAGTTAAAGAGGGAGCGTCGTTTATGTCAGAGCGTTCTTCAATTACAGAGGGTGCCGATTTCGAGCATCTCCTCTCAATGGGGTTTAGCGAGGGTGAAGCGAGCCGGCTTCTCGATATGAAAGAGCATGCCGCCGAGCATGTTGAGTATCGCGAGCTGCTCGAACAGAGCCGCCGACTCACATTTCTGCGCTGGCTCATTGAGCATGACCGTATCAGCCACTAACACGGGTAAATTACTCGTGATCATTGGATAGATTATAAGAAGAGACAGGAGAAATACCTGTCTCTTCTTGCTTTTGGATCTTATGCTAAAACTAACGCTCTTCTCAGAGCTAGCGCTCCGCGCTCAGGTTTTCGAGATGCAGTTGGCGGCGAATTTGAGGAAGCCGTAAGCCGAATTCTGTACCCATGTCGGCTCGCGACGACACAGGCGGCAATCATCTATCTAGGATATCGGTTACCCGATACCTCAAGCAACCAACCCGAAAGTTCACAGGCGAGCAACCTGCCAGGACTTTCGTCCTGTCCCTTCTGCTTGGTCTTGCTCCAGATGGGGTTTGCCCAGCCAGCCAGTCACCTGGCCGCTGGTGAGCTCTTACCTCACCATTTCACCCTTACCGCTCTCCCACGGTTGATGAAGAGGCGGCGGTTTGTTTCTGTTGCACTTTCCTTAAAGTCACCTTCACTGGCCGTTAGCCAGCATCCCGCTCTATGGAGTTCGGACTTTCCTCGGACCTTGCGGCCCGCGATTGCCTGTCTTCCTCAAGTCGCCGCGTTAAGAGTAGCACATTTCGCTGGAACCGTCTAGACGGTTCCAGCGAAACATACAGCTCTTTCATTTTCGCTTTTGTACATATTTTAGCTCATAAATGAGCTATTTTTCTTTAGAGAGATAAAATTTTTTGTACGCAGCGTGCACAAAAAATCTTATCTCTCTAAACACTGGAAGGGTTACAGGCACGAGCAGACAACAGAGAAGAGGAATGCAATGCAGCGCTATATTTCTATGCGTTATCATTGCGATCCAGCCTAAAACGCGCTACAATGAGGCATATTCTGAACGACTGAGCAGTCCAGGAGTCGAAAAAAGCTGCATGAGGATGTTGACCGGGGGCAGAAAGAGCGAGAAAGAGAACACTCCTTTGAGACTCAAACGTATCCTGTCGGCTTGCTCCAGAAACATGACCACCATTCCCATCCTCTAACTGGAAGTGTCAGAGCTGGACTACTGTAGATCAGTTTTGATAGAGGAGGACATTTCCAGGGCAGAGGTTTCTATAGAGGTACTTTGATGCATGAACAATTAGAAGAGATATTAGGAGTTCATTTTCAGCAACCGCAGTTTTTGCGGCTGGCGCTCACTCATCGCTCCTATATTTATGAGTCACCAGGTGCTGGGCAAAGCTCTAATGAGCGGCTGGAGTTTCTCGGCGACTCAATCCTTGCTCTTGTTAGCGCGGACTTCCTCTACCGCGCGTTTCCGCATCTGAGCGAGGGAGAGTTGACAGATGTGCGCGCTATGCTTGTCCGTACCGAGACGCTTGCGCAGTTTGCCCGCGAGATCAATCTGAGCACGTTTCTCTTGATGGGCAGAGGTGAACAGCACAACGGTGGAGGTCCGCGTGTGCAGGCATCAGCCTTTGAAGCTGTGCTGGGAGCGATCTACCTCGATCAAGGATTGGGCGCAGTGGAGCGCTTTCTCCTCCCTCGCCTCGATCCGCTGGCTCATACTATTGTTGAGAAACGACTATTCAAAGACAATAAATCGCGCTTTCAGGAGTTAGCGCAGGCGCACGACGGGATTACCCCATCCTATCGGCTTGTCGGTCAGGAAGGGCCATCCCACAATCGCGAGTTCACGGTCGAAGTTGTGCTGGGAGAACTGGTCGCGGGTCGGGGGCAGGGCCGTAACAAACAGACAGCCGAGCAAGAAGCGGCAAAAGATGCGCTGAGTAGACGTGGCTGGTTATAATTGGGGAGGGGGGAGGTGAAAAGGGGAGATAGGGAAACAATGGGCGCGATACATCTGGCCCCTATTTTTCGCTCCATAAATGGACGGGTATGAGTGGAATAATGTGTACAAGTGTATAATCTGATCCCCCTATTTTTGCCTCAAGGATGAAGAAAATGGTAGAATTTATCTGTAAAAGAGTATAGTGATTGTTGCTTCTCAATTTACTCTGTTACCTGCATTATTACGTCAATAAATATAACCAGAATGTACCCTATATGAGAAATATTATGTCTTTTTATAATGTAAAGTATGTGTGTGGACATGTAGAAGGGATGTTGTATGCGTCTGGAACAGAAACCTCAGACGAGCCTTGCTCTGAAAGTGAGCACACGGCTCATTACATCAAGTACCATTCTCCATCTCTCGGCAGATGAATTTGAGCAGACTATCACCCAGGAACAGACAGAAAACTCGGTCCTCGAAGTGACAGAGCGGCCTGTTTGCCTCTTTTGCGGCGCACCGCTAAGCGGTCAGAGCTGTACAGTGTGTGGACAATACGCTGCAGCTGTACGGACTGTCGCTTCTGGTGAGGGAACATATGAGTTTTCAACAGCGTATGAGCAAGCTGAGTCTTCACAGCTTCAGGCGAGCTTTCAACATGCGTCCTATGATATTGACAACGACGGTTTTCAGGAAGGGGATATGGCAGATGAGTATGATCCGCTACTCAGTATTGCGACCGAGGAAACGCTGGCAGAGGTGCTGCTTGCCCAGCTAGAAGGGCTGATCTCGCCCGATGATGCACCGATTGCGGAGCACTTGGTCGGCAATCTGGATGAGCGCGGCTACCTGGAAGTGCAGCCGCAGGAGATTGCCTGCTATCTTCAGGTGCCGCTGAAACGGGTGGAATATGTGCTCAGCCAGCTCCAAACGCTGGAGCCGTTAGGGATTGGAGCGCGAGACTTACGCGAGTGCTTGCTTATTCAATTGCGCGCCCTGAGCGAGCCTGATGCTCCCCCCTCACTGGTGTACACGCTCATTGACACCCACCTTGACCTGCTGGTACGCAATTCCTTTGCCGAAATTGCGCGACAACTGAAAGCCTCTGAAGAGGCTGTGCGTCATGCCAGCCAGTATATCGGGAACATGCTGTATCCCTATCCTGCCTACATCTACCAGGCAAGTCATCGCACGACTGCAAGCCAGGCTGAAGCCTCTTACCTTCACCCGGATGTGCTTATTCGCAAAGATGAGAGTGGCTTTGAGGTCTCACTGATCGAAGAGGAGCGCTATAACTTTCATATCACAACTTACTCGGACCTGGGTGAGCAGCAAAGCGCTGAGAGAAAAAATCGTGATCTGCAGCGCTATATGCAGCACCATCGAGATCGTGCGAAATTTTTCGTTGAGTGTGTCTACCGGCGCTGGCGTACGCTGAAACGCGTCGCAGAGCTGATCGTTGATTATCAGAGCGAGTTTCTAAAGAAAGGGGTACGCTTCTTGCGTCCGCTCACGCGTGCACAGGTTGCGGCTCAGCTTAATCTGGATGAAGGAACGGTGAGCCGGGCCACTGCCAATAAATACGCGCTCCTTCCGGGTGGCCGGCTGATCCCTTTCTCCGATTTCTTCGACGGCTCGCTGTGCATCAAGGACCGTATCCGTGAAATGATTCAGCATGAAGATACGCGCCATCGGCTCAGTGACGATGAGATTGCTCGCCTCCTCACGGCGCGGGGTATCCCCCTGGCACGGCGCACCGTGACAAAGTACCGCGAGGAGATGAATATCGGCTCTTCACGAGAACGTGGCAACTATTTCTTTACCAGAGACAGTGCGCGATCAGGTTCGGCATAAAGTGTGTGCTCGCGCTCGTAGATGACCATGCCAGGGCCACCATCTTTCATGTGCCGCACATGCTTCTGCAATGTATAATCGACGGGTGCACGCGTAGTTCCACGGGCTTCGCTGTAGTATGCGGCAAGGTTTGCAGCCTGCTCGATTGTACTCTGTGGCACGCTACGCCCGGCCGCTTTGATCAGCACGTGTGCGCCCGCTACACCACGGGCATGCAGCCAGATATCGTTCGAGGTGGCCTGGTGGAAAGTAATCTCTTCGTTCTGGCGGCTGTTCTTGCCAATCAGCAGGGTAAAGCCATCGGAACTTTGCACATGGAGAGGGACGCCGCCACCGGGTGCTGTAGGCTTCCCCTTGCCTCCTTTGCCCCCTTTACCTCCCTTGCCCTTTTGCGCAGCCTTCTTCGCCTTCTTATCAATGGCAGCCTTGCCGCGTAGGTAGCCAGCGGTCTTGATCTCCTCGCGTACAAGCGCGATCTCTGCCGCGTTTTCGGCCAGCACAAGGTCTGTCAAGAGCTGCCCCAGTGTCGCCAGCTCGACGTTATTCTGCTCAATCTGTCCTGGAACCAGTTCCAGCGCGCGGCGCAGCTTGTGATATTTGTGGAAGTAGCGGTTAGCATTATCTACGGCACCGAAACGTGGATCGAGCGGCACGTCTACAGTTGCCTGCGCACTCTCCTCGCCCGTAAAGTAGTTGTGCAAGGTGACAGAGGTCTGCCCCTTCTGTCCCTCCTCAATCTCGTGTTGATAGGCAAGCAGCAGATCACCATAGAGCCGATAGCGCGCCGCTTCCTCCGTAGTCGCCATCTCGTGTTGAAGCAGTTCGGCCTTGCGTTTGCAGCGCTCAAGCTGCGTCTGCAAGACTTTGCGCAGCGGGCCACGCAGGTCATCGACGGCGTCACGCCACTCAGCACGCGCGTAATACTCATCGAGCAGCACGTTGATGGAGGGAGACGAGCGCAGGGTGAACTCGTCCACATCAGCGTACTGTTCGAGCGGATATGCAGCAAAGGCTATAGGA
>DAOUDD010000207.1:0-10078 GCA_034431765.1 Ktedonobacteraceae bacterium
GTCTCGAAAAACATTGTCTCCGATCCAAATGTGGATGGCAAAAGCTGGCAGCTCAGCGTCGATGGACTGGTCAACACACCATACAAGCTCAATTACAACCAATTAACGGCGCTACCATTGAAGAAGCAGTATGAGTCATTGATGTGTATCAGCAATGAGGTTGGCGGGACGTATATGAGCAACGCGTTGTGGGAAGGAATTCCATTGACCGATCTGCTACAACGCGCGGGTGGAGTGAAAAAAGGTGCAACGAAGATTGTTTTACATGCTGCCGACGACTATACCGATAGCATTCATCTAAGCAAGGCGCTGGAGCCTACGACGCTTGTTGCAGTACGTATGAATGGTGCTCAGTTACCTCCTGGGCATGGCTATCCTGCTCGCTTGCTCGTGCCTGGCATTTATGGGATGAAGCATGTCAAGTGGATCACGCGCATCGAGGTGGTTGATACAGATTTTAAGGGCTACTGGCAGCAGAGCGGCTGGAGCGATCCCGCTCCTGTACGCATGACCTCGCGCATCGACACCCCACATAGCTCGACCTCTGTGCAGGCAGACAAACCAACTTATGTCGCGGGTGTCGCCTTCTCTGGTAACAAAGGGATCAGTGCAGTGGATGTGAGCTTCAATGGTGGTGGGAGCTGGCAGTCCGCGAAGCTAAAGAAGCCGCTCTCCGATCTCACATGGGTGTTATGGGAGATCCCCTGGCAGCCTGCTGCTGGAACGTATACGATTGTGGTGCGCGCAACCGACAAAGAGGGCAATGTGCAAGATCCGCAGCTTGCACCACCTCTGCCCGATGGCTCCTCTGGCTATCACACTATTACAGTTAATGCTCGCTAAGCAAAAAAGGATGATGCCTGGCTGTACTACGATGATCTTTTCCTTAGAGCACTTCGGCTCTAAAGAATAGGTACTTCTCCTCATGACAGGATGGCCCCGATCGGTTATGCTAATAGTGTACTTCCTTTTTCTATGGGAAGAAGAGCAGCAGATATTTTCTGCTGTACTCGAAGCTTTTATTTTGTATGTGATACATTGGAGAAGGTTGAATGATGAAGAAGATTTTTGCGGCGTCGGGTGTCGCTCTCCTTGCTTCCCTGCTAGTTCTGGTACTTCTGCCTGCAACGGCATCGGCTCATGAGAAGCGTCATGTTGGCAATTATACATTTGTGGTAGGTTTTCTGGATGAGCCGGCATACGCACAGGCGAAAAATAGCCTTGATCTAACTATTTGTAATGGCGGCGATTGTACGTACACAGTCACAGATGGTGCGCGCGTGGTCTCGAATCCGGTCAATAATGCGGACAAGACGCTCAAAGTCGAGGTCAGTATGGGTGGAGTGAAGCCGCTGGCGCTTGCTATGGAGCCGCGCTGGGCTAATCCGGGCAAGTATAATGCCTATTTTATGCCTGCTAAGACGGGTGCTTATACTTTCCACATCTTTGGCACGCTCGAAAACAAAGCGATTGATGAGAAATTTACGAGCAGCCCCACTGGATTCAACGAAGTTCAAGCGATTCAGGCGTATCCCGCAAACTCTTCGCAGGAGGCAGATCCACAGATTGCTGGTTTGAAAAATTCAGTGAAGGATGCGCAAAATAGTGCAAGTACAGCTACAACGTTTGGCATCATTGGTAGCATTCTCGGCGTACTCGGCCTTGGTGCTGCCGCTTATGCGCTTACGCGAAGACCACGAGTAGTCCCGGCAGTTGCCGAAACGAAAACGCCTGCTGAAAGTTTACGCGGATAGGCTCGATGTCTACTATCGGAGTTTACCTGAAAATCCAGGTAAACTCCGAGTGTTTTATGAAAATATCATTGAAATACAGAGAATTTCATGAAGCTATGTTCTATAAAAATTCCCCTGAAAGTAATGCTATTTCTATGCGTATTTATGTTATTTATTGTATTATCACCTGGACATGTTGAAGCTCACAGCCAGCATTTCGTGCACGCTCAGTATGATCATAGTAACCCTCCTGCGAATGCGCATCTTCCCAGTGGTAAACCGCCTTTGATCGTCCAGGTCTGGTTTACGGAACAGGTTGAGCCTGCGTATAGCTACTTGCATGTTTTTGACCAGAAGCGGCAGCGTGTTGACACAAATGATAGCCATATTGCTCCTGATAATTCCTCCTCATTGCTTATTTCGCTGCATTCGGGTCTGCCTGATGGTGCATATACTGTTGTTTTTCACACCGTCTCTGCCGAGGATGGGCATGTGGTTACCAACAATTTCAGCTTCGTTGTGGGTGGAGGTGCATTGCCAACAGGAACAGGTTCCTCGTTTGACCAAGCTCAAGATGCTCAAGCAGCGGATAGTAACCTGAATCCCTGGAGTGTTGCGATTCGCTGGATCAATTATCTGGGTCTCGCCGGGTTGGTTGGCAGCCTTATCTTCTTGCTCCTGGTCTGGCGTCCGAGTATCACGTCTCTCGCCGAGGATATGAAAGGTGTGCTGGACAAGGCAAGCGAGCAGATGAACAGGCGTACTCTGCAATATGTGTTCGGATATCTTCTCTTACTTGCACTTGGCTGGGTCAGTTTCTTGATGTACCAGGTCTCTGTTGTTAGCGCCATCTCTTCCTGGCAGGCAATCAGTTCAGGAGCGCTTGTAACGTTCCTACTGCATAGCCGTTTTGGGGCTATCTGGTTGCTACGCCTGACCTTGCTTCTGGCTGCATTTCTTACCCTCTTTTTTGAGCGACGGATGCGAAAGAGGAGATTGACGGATCGGTTGCTCTGGTTGCTTTTGGTGCTGAGCGTTGTCTTGCTGTTCACAAACTCGCTGAACTCACATGCCGCTGCACAGCGTGCAGCGTGGATTCTGGTTGCCACCGATTGGCTGCATCTGCTTGGAACAGGTTTTTGGGTAGGCGGCCTGTTCTCGTTGGTTCTGATCCTTCCGGCAGCTATTAGCACACTTGCTCCGGGAACGGGAAATCGTACACGTGTTTTCGCAGTACTTATTCCAGTTTTTACTCGTATTGCGCTGCTATCTGTGGGCCTGTTGTTAATAACCGGAACAGGGCAGGCGTTGGTACAACTGGGTGTGCTGGATACGTTGTTGAGGGGAGACTTTGCATCAGTCTTTGCGGCTTTCTGGGAAAGTAGTTATGGGCGAGCGCTTTTGCTCAAGGTGGGGATATTCGGGCTGCTGATCCTTCTAGGAGCATGCAATGCTTTCATCATTAGCCCACGTATGCGAAAATTTGCCGCGCGAACGGGAGATGAGGATGGAGCTCGATCGTTTGCGGCAGGCGCACTACAGCGTAGATTCCAACGTGTTGTGCGGGTAGAATTTGCGTTAGCTCTCTTGCTGCTACTGATTGTCGGCGCGTTGACAAGTCTAAGTCCTCCTCCAGCCCCGGTTTCCGCTTCTACAAAATCTACAGGTCCCCTTTTCTTTGCAGGGCAGACCGCTGATATCAGCTATCGTATGGAGATTAATCCAGGGAAAATCGGTAGTAACACATTTACAGTAGAGCTGAAAATAAGCGACAACCGGCCTATGACTCAGGTAGACGGGGTACTTGCTCATTTTATTATGCTAGACATGGATATGGGCGTACAGGTTTTGCAGTTTGCACCCATTGGTGGGCGAGCTGGAGAGTATACAGCCACGACTGATAGTCTCAGTATGTCTGGTAACTGGGAGATGGACCTGATAGTGCGGCGCGCAGACTTTGCAGACGTAAAGATCAAGGTATACTATACACTGCAACAGTAAAGCACCTTCTCCCTTTGCTTGTTACACAAAATACATCTTTCTTAACCATTTTTGAGGAATTCCGTAAAATCTTTATACAAAATTATCCATTTTTTGAGCATATTGATTATAATAGATAGGGGGGATCTACCAGGTGACGTTTTCGTCATCAAAAATTTGTACAAGTGTTGTCGGTGTGGAGCAAGTGTCAAGGAAGTAATGATACTCCAGAACGCAAGACTATGATTCTGCTGTGAGCGTATGGAAAGCGAGATCTGAAATTTCTGTTCGTTCACGAAGAGAAGATGGATTTTCATAAAGAAGTCGAGCTTAAATTGAGCTAGCGCCTTTTTTATATTTCTCGTCTCTGACATATACTACAAGACTACGAAGCGGAAATCATGCGGATCACAGCGATACAATAGAAACAAGAGATTTTTCTCTGTATTCTGAAACGGTGTAGAAGGAACCCCTGGAGGATTGATCTCGCAGCCTATCCTGTGGAATAGGCAAATGCAAGCGAGATGTATTGGACAGGTCAAACAAGAAGCGCCTGCCAGGAAAGGATAGTGGGATTATGGTGCGTCAGTGCGCGTGGTGCTTATGCTTAATTAACGGAGCGGGGGAGCGTCTTTCTCCAACACCACTACCGAAGTTGTATGAGGCGAGCCACGGCATCTGCGGTGTATGTGGGATACAGTGGATAGCGCAGGCTGTAGATTCACAGGGCTTACAAGGCCTGACACAACGACCTGAAGATGAAGCTGGACAGCTTTATGCTACGGAAGGAACTGTGGGGTATAGTGGTACTGAGCTTGCTGAGAGAGTTGAAGCGCCCAGGATACCCGAGGTTGCATCTATTACTGAACTTGTGCTGCAGTTGCAGCGACCTGACTCTACGAAAACAGCAGTACGTCCAGCAAAACGCTGTAGCAAGGCGAGCAAACTTCGGATCTTGTAGTATTCTTCTCCTGTAGTATGTTCATCTCGAAATTACTGCTTGTTTGTTGGGAAAATTTGTAATTGCGGGTATACTGACTGGTGTTGGTACCCACAAGGTGTGATCCATGTCCTTTCACGATGGGAATACACAACAGAGTCTGCCGCCACAAGGTGGCAGACTTTCTTAATGAAAAATATATACAAAATGCCGATTTTTTATCTCTCCTTAATAGACAAATGGACACCTGGACTGTACTCTATAAATACACATTTGCCCAAATGTTTTTAACCTACCTATCGGCGAAACCGCTTCCCATGTTCCCTGTGGGAGCGGTTTTTTTATGTGGTGAACTCTATATATGAGAGTGCACAGAGAATTTTGTGCTATAGTAGTATAGTAGACTATAAGGAAATCGAAAGAAAATAACATGAGTGTGCATTCAGAAATAACGCTCCGCGTTATCTTATTCGGTCAGAAATGACGCTCCGCGTTATCTTATTCGGTCAGAAACGACGCTCCGCGTTATCTTATTCAGTCAGAAACGACGCTCCGCGTCTAGCTCACGCTCATCTGACTGAAAGGTTGTTAAAGGGGAGAGTGATGGTCAAGACGGTCGAAACCTGGCAGCATCGCGATGCTATTGCAAATGGTATACGCATGCATTATGTTATTCAAGGGGAAGGTCCTCTGATCGTGTTATTGCATGGTTTTCCAGAGTTCTGGTACTCCTGGCGGCATCAAATCCCTTTCCTTGCGCAACTTGGCTATACAGTCATTGCACCTGATCTACGTGGCTACAATGATAGTGATAAGCCGCGCTCTGGTTACCATGTCGCAAATCTCGTGCGCGATATTCTCGGTCTGATCCGCGCGCTGGGATACCAGAAGGCGACGATTGTTGGACATGATTGGGGTGGAGTGCTGGCCTGGTCTTTTGCACAGATATATCCTGAAGCAACTGAGCGGCTGATCGTGATGAATGCTCCTCATCCACGTGCATTGCAACGCGAACTGCGAACAGTCAAGCAACTGCGCAAGAGCTGGTATATCCTCGCGTTCCAGTTTCCCTGGCTGCCAGAGTATCTGTTAGAGCGTAAGTCGGCTGAAGCTATCGGCAAGGCGATCTATGAGTCAGCGGTGCACAAAGAGGCTTTTCCACAGGATGTGCTAATGCAGTATCGGATTGCCATGAGCAAACCTGGTGCGTTGAGAGCGAGTTTACAGTACTATCGCAGCGTATTTCGGGATTTCTTTCGCTCAAAGAGCAATGTACGAGAGGTTAAAACAATTACAGCTCCAACGCTGCTTATATGGGGAGAGCAGGATGTGGCGCTGGATATCGCGCTTACGCATGGTCTGGAGCAATGGGTTCCTGACCTGGGCGTGCTACGTATTCCCGATAGCGGTCACTGGGTGCAGCAGGAGAAGCCAGAGTTGGTCAATACCTATCTGGAAGAGTTTTTGCAGTGAGTACTTTTGTGCATAAAAAAACGAGGACATTTCACTGTCCCCGTTTTTTTATGCACACATACTCTATTTGGTCTCGTGCTCCTGGTCGGGACCGTAAACGATGGCACGCTTCACCTGCTCAATGAGATCGGTTACGGGGATGCCACGTGGACAGGCATCAGTGCAGTTAAAGATAGTACGGCAGCGCCAGACGCCGTCGCGGCGGCCCAGGATTTGCAGACGCTCGCCCGCCCCCTGGTCGCGGCTATCGAAGATAAAGCGATGCGCATTGACGATAGAGGCGGGACCGACCCAATCGGGATTGCCCCAGATGGAAGGACAGGAGCCAGTGCAGGCCCCGCAGAGGATGCACTTGGTGCCCTCGTCGTAAATTGCACGCTGCTCTACGCTTTGCAGCCGCTCGGTACCAGGCTCGTTATCATGGTTGATCAGGTACGGTTTGACAGCCTTATACTTGTTGAAGAACGGGTCCATGTCAACGACCAGATCTTTGATGACCGAGAAACCGAGCATCGGCTCGATCGTGACCTTGTTGCCAACGTCACGCATGAGCACCTTACACGCCAGGCGATTGCGCCCGTTGATACGCATGGAGTCGGAGCCGCAGACGCCGTGCGCGCAGGAGCGGCGGTAAGTGAGTGTGCCATCGATGGTCCACTTAATGGTGTTAAGTGCGTCTAGCAGGCGATCAATCGGTTCAGCTTCAATCCGATATTCGCCCCAATATGGTTTTGCATCCTGCTCCGGGTTGTAGCGCTTGATGCGTATGAGTACGTTCATGTTTCTATCTCTTTCTTGAAACACTACGTGAAGTGGTTAGTATTTGCGCTCTTTGGGTTTGAAGACGGGATCATCGATCAGGATGACGTCTTTGTACTCCAGGCGAACGTCGTGCGCACGCTGACCTTTGTAGGCGAGCGTGTGTTTGAGCCAATTGGCATCGTCACGCTGCTCGTAGTCAAGCCGGAAGTGCCCACCACGGCTCTCCTGGCGTGCCAGTGCGCCGTGAATAGTCGCTTCCGCACAATCGAGTAGGAAGCCAAGCTCGATGGTCTCGACCAGCTCAGTATTGTAGCACTTGCCCTTGTCCTGGAGTTGCACATTGCGATAGGCTTCTTGCAGCCCATCAAGGGTGTCAAGGGCGTGACGCATGCCGCGCTCAGTGCGTTCGACGAAGACGTTATCAATCATCTCGTTCTGCAGTTCGCTGCGAATACGTGCTGCCGCCTCGCCTCCTTTAGAGTTGTAGAGCGAGTCAAGCATCTGGCGCGAGTGCTCTTCGGCATCCGTCGGGAGTGATACATGATCGTTTTCTTTAATAAACTCTGCCATATGTTTACCGGCACGGCGACCAAAGACGATCAGGTCAACCAGCGAGTTCGTGCCTAGACGGTTAGAACCGTGTACAGAGACGCAGGCAACTTCACCGGCGGCGTAGAAGCCCGGGAGGGGCGTCCATTGTGGGTCGATGACGACACGGCCATCCAGGTCGGTGGGGATACCACCCATGGCGTAGTGCGCGGTAGGCTGGATCGGCACAGGCTCATTAATTGGCTCGACGCCGAGATAGTTGCGCGCGAAATCGGTGATGTCGGGCAGCTTTTCGTTGAGGACTTTAGCTCCCAGGTGGCGCAGGTCGAGGTAGACATAGTCCTTGCCATCAACACCATTGCCGTCCTTGATCTCCTTGATAATACAGCGTGAGACGATGTCACGCGGAGCCAGGTCTTTGAGCGTGGGCATATACCGTTCCATAAAGTACTCGCCCTTACCGTTGAGGATCTTTGCGCCTTCGCCACGCGCGCCCTCGCTGAGCAGAACACCGACCTTATACAGCCCGGTGGGATGGAACTGATACATCTCCATGTCTTCCAATGGAACGCCGCGTCGATAGGCGATCGACATGCCGTCTCCCATACAGGCAAAAGCGTTGCTTGTCACACGCCAGGCCCGACCATAGCCACCTGTCGCGAACATTACAGCTTTGCCGTGGAAGGTATGAATCTCGCCGGTACGGATCTCCAGCGCCACGACTCCACAGACCACGCCCTCATTTTGTAGCAGATCGAGCACGAGGAACTCATTGAAGAAGCGGACCTGGTTCTTGATCGCGTTCTGATACATCGTTTGCAGGATCATATGGCCGGTACGGTCAGCCGCGTAACAGGCGCGACGCACTGGACCTTCGCCGTAATTGCGCGTATGCCCACCGAAGCGGCGCTGATCAATCCGTCCATCCTGCGTACGATTAAAGGGAAGGCCACGATGCTCCAGCTCATAGACCGCATCAATCGCCTCGCGTGCCAGCACCTCTGCGGCAGGCTGATCGACGAGATAGTCGCCGCCCTTGATGGTGTCGTACATATGCCAGCGCCAGTGATCCTCTTCCTGATTGCCTAGCGCAGCCGCCACGCCACCCTGCGCAGCTCCTGTATGAGAGCGAGTGGGATAGACCTTGGTCAGGACCGCCACGCTGGCATTGGGCAACTGCATTGCCGCCATCAGGCCAGCACCACCAGAGCCTACAATGATGACATCAAATTTGTGATACATAGTTATTTATCCTTGTTATTTATCCTTCGTTCTACCTGGGAATACATGGTGGACCTACGTTCGCGGCAGGTTGGAACGTAATCAGTGTAATGGTTCCCAGCATAAAGAAGACCAGCAGCAGCACTGCCGCAATGGACAAGAGCCAGATGCGCGTGCTTGCATTGCGGACATAGTCATCAATGACCACGCGCAGCCCATTTATGCCATGGGTCAGAGCCAGTGTCAGCAGCAACCAGTCAAAGAGACGCCAGAATGGGTTGCCGTAGCGGGACGCAATAAAAGAGTATGTCGTACAGGAAACGTCGTTGCTCACATGCATAATAATCAGGTGAGTGATAACCAGGAAGATGAGCACGATACCGGAGATACGAAAAAAATACCAGGAAAAAGTTTCAAAACCGCCACTTGTTGGGCGTGGACCATAACCACTAGAGATCCGCATCATACAACAAATTCTCCTTTATCAGACGATTTTCTAGGCGCGTAGATCGGGTGTACCCTTTTATTCCGATTGACAACGAAGCTCTGCTTCTATGCTTCGTATCAGTCAATAGGATCAGTAGTATTTAATGATTGCGGGCTGTCGGCAAGTGGAAGAACCAGGGAATCATCGGGGCAATAACGAAGTAGGTGATGGGAATGAAAGCCAGGATCGTTAATACCAACACAATGCCAAAGAGCACCTTCTGATAACGTACACCCTTGCGCCAGAAATCGATTAACATGATACGAATGCCATTCAAGGAATGATAGAGAACGGCAGCAATCAATGAAAGCGACAACAGGCGCACAATAATCTGATCGAAAAGATAGACACTATTGTTGTAGACCCCCTGACCAAAGCTGATCATGGAGATATCTACAATGTGTAGGAACAGAAAAATTAAAATAGCGAGTCCTGAAACGCGATGAAATAGCCAGGACCACATGCCGGATTGACCTTTGTACATCTTTTCCTCGTTTCTGGAAGTGGGAGGTGGGGCTTGAGGCAGATTTGAGCGGCACCCCATCGTGCACCCTTTGGTTGTTGAAGTTGTCTCTCTCTATTATACTGCACACCTTCGGAGCATGCAAACACACCTTTTTCGCCGCCGCAGCCACATGGTCGATTGGGTGGATATCGTGCTTTTGTGCTTGCAGCTCTTACATTTCTCTAAAGAATAGTGTATAGTATTATAACAGCAAGCAAACATCCAATCATTAGAACAAAATGCGTCATAGACGCTTTCTTTGGATGGATTGTGTTTCGCTCCTGTCCCAGCAGAGTCGCGGGTCAAGGCAGGAGTTTGAAACACAATCCATCCTTTTTTTATCCCCACCATTGCTCATCCTTGTTCAACATCCGAAAAAGGTACTGCAAAATTTCCATAGGAAATGGCAAAATTCTCCTGACGCAAGT
>DAOUDD010000208.1:0-14064 GCA_034431765.1 Ktedonobacteraceae bacterium
AGCGGGATATTGTACAGGCAACTGTTGGGCTGCAACTGGTCCACCACCCACAAAGGTTCCTGCCCAAACGACAGTATAGTATTTCGTTCCAGCATTGAAAAAAATCCAAAAAGAGAATGCATTTCCATTATATCTTTATACATCCGTAAAACTTGAAAAGACTGCTTTTTTGTTAAAAACAGTATGTATGCTTTTCTTGTCTTGAACCTTTCTCTATTTGTAACTACTCAGGTCTCCTACACACTTGTAGAAGAGCCAAAAGATGTGTAAAATAGTAGGTATGAAGCCAGAAGAAGAACTCATCCAGTATCGAGCAGAAAATCAAGCATTGCACGAGCACCTGAGACAACAAGACGAGCTCATTGTCCACTTGTAGCAACGCATTGAGGCTCTGGAAGAGCGACTTCGAAAATCAGCCGCAAGAGCAGCAAACCTTCGTCGAGCGATGGCCGAGGTCTGCGGATGCTATCTCTCGCAAGCCACGCTCCTGCATTGGGTGCAAATTGAGATCTGGCCCCATTTTCGAGGCCGAAGGATGCATGATCGCTGGAGTAGTTACGATGCCTATGCATGTGCTCATAGCATCTGTGCCGCTCATCTCTTGCAAGACGGTGAGGCGCTGAGGCAGCACCCTCACCAAACGTGGTCTCAAGACATGCACACTTGGTTGCTGGATCTGCATGCTGCGACCAAAGAGTGGCGTGCGCAGGGCCATCGCCAGATTCCCCTTCTTGGACGCGATGAATGGGTTGGGCGCTCCTATGAAATTTCGGCTGCTGGCTACGCCGAACAACCTCTCCCAACGGCTGTTATCCTCAAGCGAAAGGGATGGACCAAACAAAGCGCAGGCAAGAACTTGCTTGAGCGAGCCAATCGGGTACTGACTCAGCTCGATGACCTCTCCATCCCCTTCACCAATAATTAAGCCGGGCGCGACAGTCGCTTGTTGAAAGTGCAACAAAAGATTGCGGGCACCTTTCGCAGTGCAGAGGAAGCTACAGTCTTTTATCGCATTCGCAGCTTCCTTTCCACCATACACAAGTAAGGTCATACCATGCTCTCCTCTCTCGTTGCTATTTTCAACGGCATTTCTTTCCCCGTCATGTGAGGCCTGAGTAGTTACCTCTATTTTTGATGGTAACTGAAGAAAATGTTAACATTAACGGATGTGAATGTCAATATCTTGTCAAACGGAAATTTATATGTTATTGTTTCTGTACCTACACCGTCTGGTGCAGCAGAAAAAGGTAAAGAGTTATAGACATATTTCATATCTATAACTTGTATTGTACAATATAGGTGTTTTTATGCTTTCTCACTGGAGTGAAATACTTGACTCTACACGCCGAAAACCAGGGATGCTTTATTTAAATCAAGCTGATATCTTACAAGTAGGCGGACAATCGCCGCAATTGTATATTGAAGGGGTAAAAAAGGCTTTTATACGCCATGTAGAAGGGCAATATGTACAGCCGCTGAAACCTTATCTACGCAGGGAAGGAGAGCAAGTACATGTTGCAGATCGTATCATCGCGATGCCAGCATATATTGGCGGAGACGCTCCTATAGCTGGTATAAAATGGGTGGGCAGTAAACATGACAACCCACAACGCTGGGGTCTACCAAGAGCAAGTGCTATCATCATACTCAATGACCCTGAAACAAATTATCCAATAGCGATACTCGAAGGGAGCCTTATTAGTGGTATGCGTACTGCAGCGGTTACCGCTTTAGCAGCAAGCCATTTGGCTAAAAACAGTTTTCATAGCGTTACTTATATTGGTTGTGGGCCGATCGCAAAAATGCATATCGTAACTATGATAAGTTGTTTTATTTCTATCAATCGAATTTACGTTTATGATACTAACGCTTCTATTGCTGAAAAATTAGCATTCGAGATGAGTAACACCTTCCCAGAAATTCAATGGGTAGTTGCAAAAGAAGCAAAAGACGCGGTACGTAGTGGAGAAGTCATTATTACCTGTACCACCACAGACACCCCTTATATCGATTATGATTGGTTTCGAGTTGGTACCTTCATCAGTAATGTTTCTCTCATGGATCTTCATAAGGAAGTTTTTCTCAAAGCGAGTAAAGTCATTGTTGATGATTGGAATCAATGTAATCGTGAAAAGAAGATTATCAATCAATTAGTGCAGGAAGGTAGTTTCTCGAGGAGAGATCTTTATGCAGAATTGGGCGAGATCGTCATAGGGAACAAACCTGGTAGGGAAACAGAGGAAGAAATTATTCTACTCAACCCTATTGGTATAGCTATTGAAGATATAGCTTGTGCACAGGAGATTTACTATCGAGCTGTAGCAAAGGGAATCGGAACTCACTTAGAGCTTTTCTAACCTTTTTGATCAAGATGTTACAGACATTTTGTTGGTAAAATCTCTTCCCTATCATAAAGAAAGATAGTTGGGGTTTAGAAGCGAGTCATTGTCTCTGATATTCCATAATATACAGAGATAATGAAACATTTTAGATTTGCACAGAAGTGAGGAGTTTAACAGTGAAAAATTTAGTGCAGTATCTTTCGACGGGAAATCATCCTATCGTCGTTGGAGGACCACAAGCATCCTCTAGGGAATTTAAAAAGCGGCTTATGGAATTAGGCCATATTTTTGTTAAGTTTACTGATACTGCTGGTGGTACTGACTTGGGCGTAAAAATAGATAAAGATGCCACAGATCTAAGTCAAGCTCTTTTTGAACAGCAAAAGGGTACAATTCACGTAGAAGGAACTCTTACTCTGAATTATGTGAAAGTACGTTGTATAGCTGATATTGATCTGGCAACTTTACAGGGCATTGGCAAACTTATAATGCTTGAGCCAGTAATGCAGTAACATCATTTTTATTTTAGCATTAATGAGGAGGATCACATGATCTACGAAGAGAAAGAAGATCATATAGTATATAAAGTTGTTGTTAACCATGAAGAGCAATACTCAATTTGGCCTGCGCATCGCGAAAATCCTCTTGGATGGAATAATGTTGAAAAAGTAGGAACAAAAGAAGAATGTCTTCAATACATTAAAGAAGTGTGGACTGATATGAGGCCGTTGAGCTTGCGTAAAGCGATGGCTCAAGCAGCATACTCAAGTGAAGGGAAGAAGTAAAATTTCTGTTATTGTGATGTGACTGGTTTAATTGTGCAGCAAAGAGAAAAATGACAACCATTTTACCTGATCTTTGGATTACTTGCCCGAAGCCGTATGTCAAAGCGAATCTTTTTTGTTTCCCTTATGCTGGCGGAGGGGCTTCAGTTTATCGGACTTGGACTCAAGACCTTTCTCTGCCTGTAGAATTGTTTCCTATACAGTTACCCGGTCACGAAAGTCGCTTTCGCGAATCTCTCCTCACTCGACTAGAGCCACTAGTTGCAACTCTTGCTGAGCACATTACTCCTTTTCTTGAGAGGCCTTTTGCATTCTTTGATCATAGCATGGGAGCCTCGGTAAGCTTTGAACTAGTACTCTGTCCGAGATCATTTGAACAAAGAGTGGCTCATCCTTTGACTTCAATGGAAGGATAGCGTCGCTTGAGTTCGATACGAGCGCCATCCGTCGTAAAACGCCAATGGATTTTGGGCTTTCCGGAGTTTTTCGGAGGCAAGAAAGGTGAAAACTATCTCATCTGTTGTTCGTAAGCTACTGGACTCAAATAGTTGAGCGTAGAATGCTTGCGAACCCGGTTGTTAACCTAAGCGAAGGGGTTACTCCCTCCGCTCGGCTTCAAAACCGGACAGGCGAGTTTTCCCGCATCCGGCTGCTCAATGATCGGGTCTTTGGCACAGATACTGTTGACACGCCCGGCGTGTCGTTCATCATGGCAATGACGATGCACCAAGCATTTGTTGCTGAGTTCTTCGCCTCTCCCTTCACTTTTAGGCGTAATGTGGTCGATTTCAATGACATCGGTGTCTTGAAAGAGCAACTCACACCAGCGACATTTCCCTTGCTGTTTGCGCAAAAGGACTCCTTTCACCCCGTTGCATAGAGGGTGATTTTTGAGTCGTTGGCTCCAGTAGAGGAGATCACCATCGTAAGGACTGGCTGCTCCCTTGACTTTACTGTGCCTTTGGACGTGTGCTTGGCTATGTTTCCACAGCGTTGCTTACTGACTTTGGAAGTGCTAGCCTTTTCCCTCCTGCACATGCCAGTATTTGTTCGCAATCCAGTGTCCTCCTTTGTGTGGGTGGCGACGTTTGGCCCACCGCCGCAATTGGAGGTAGAGGACATTATCACAGGTTTGGAATGTTTTTGCTGCCACCGTTCGGCGATGGTAGTTGGCCCATCCGCGATTCACCTGATTTAACTCTTGCATGAGTTTTTCTTGGGGAGCATGTCGGTTTCGTTCAACCACCACTTTCATCGCAGCAAGATGACGTTTCATTGCCTCTTTGCTGGGAGTAATGATCGTTTTGAATCCAAGTGGCTTCCCTCACGGATTCTTTGCCGTGTGCGTCTTGCCCACGGCAAGCTGTCGGATAGTCCACCCCAGAAAATCGAAACCCACCTGCCCCTGGGATTCCTGGAGCGTTAGCTGCGCATCAACTAGCGATGTGTCAGTTCATCACAATGATTGTCCTTGAGGATAGCTTTACATTTCTGCTCTGCCTGAGCATACGTGCTCGTACCCAGATAATGTGCTGTCAGCGCATGGCACATCGTCAAATAGAGTCGGTTAAACTCCTCACGCTGCAGGTAGGTCCAATCAGCAAAAAGATCATCGACCAAAAAAGGAGCCGTGTAAAGAGCGCATGCCTGTTCAAAACAGGCGATTCTGCGCTCTTCCTCAGCATGCTCACCGGCTTTCCACAGTGTGATAAATTCGCGTACATCCGTGTAAACCGGAATAGATGGATTGAGTAGGTAGAAGGTTCCCGATAGATGATATAGCCCCCACCAGCTTCTTGCAGATAGCCCTCGTTGAGGGCACAGCGAATAGCGCTGATAGCTACCTGTAACCTGCGACGCGCATTCTCCTCAGACAGATCAGGCCAGATCAGGCTCATAAGTGTATCCTTACTTGCACTATACTGCAGCTGGGCGCAGAGATAGCGCAGAATTATCTGGCCATTGCGGTTTGACCCAAGATTGACGATATGGAGCCACGTTTGACGGTAAAATGACCAAAGCAGGAAATAGTCAGCCTTAGCTCCTGCTTTTCTGGTTGTAAATCAGCATTGGCCGGAAATAACGCCATAGCGATAGTGGCTCGCTCTGATGCTTCTCTCTGCGACATAATTTGAGAAGACGGGTTATCGCACGACCTTTTAGGTCGGTTCGGCAGAGCACGCATTATGCACTGGAGCGCACGTAACTGAAGTTCTTGTTCAGCTTCTGCCTCTACAAAACGTCTGCTAGCATCTTGTAGAGCTTGTTGCGCGTTCCAGTAGCCTTGCAAAGAAGCAAGAAGAGTATCGAGGGTATCTGTTAGTATGGAGGAAGTAGCGTCGGAGTGAACACGTGCCAATGTAAATAAGGCAAGACCCTCTTTCCGGTGTCCCTGTTGAAGGGAGTGAATCCCTGCTTCTATGACAGAGATAGGCCCATCTCCTTCGTAGTCATGTGACGCTGCTGTAGCTTGCGGGAAATTCATTAGGTCTCCTCTATTGAGAAGAAACTATAGGTTACACAGTTACTACCGTTTGAACGAACACAAACAGCGTCTTTAGAGGATGGCTTTATCATCTCTCTGAGAAAATTGTCCTCTCTTCCAAACTGAACGACGAAGAAAACATTCTTAGAGTGTGTCGTAAAGAGGCTGAGTAGCCGATAGAAAAAGAAAGGACGAAGGCAAGCGAGAAGAAAGGACCCCAAAGCGATGAGGACCCAGTGCATCCGAAAGCTGTATGCAACCGATGTGACAGACGCCCAATGGGAGGTAGTGGCACCATTGATCCCAGAAGTTTTGCCCGATACGACCCAGCCGACCATTCCGCAGCGCGAGCTGGTCAATGGCGTGCTCTACGTCCTGCGAACAGGCTGTGCGTGGAGACACATGCCCCATGAGTTGCCCAACGGGAAGACCGTCTACCACTATTTCCGTTAGTGGAAGCTGAGTGGGGTGTGGGAAGAGGCCATGACAGCCTTGCGCAAACATGTGCGACGCAACCTCACCCGAGAGGAAGAACCCAGTGCCGCCATCATCGATAGCAAATCGATCAAAACCAGTGCTGTGCGTGGAAGCGACCGAGGCTTCGACGCGGGAAAAAATCTGGGGACGCAAACGTCACCCCTGGTTGACACCCAAGGCTTTGTCTTGGCCGTCAAAGTTCTCACTGCCTATGTGACCGACCGGGAAGGAGCCAAACACCTCTTAGGAGAACGAGGCACCTGCTTTCCCCGCATCAGTCATCTCTTTGCTGACTACGGCTATACTGGGCTGCTGAGGGACTGGATCAAAGAGCGTCTGCAGTGGGACACCGAAATTGTCCCCAAGCCTACCAACGACTCCCCTATTGACTGGGCACTGGTCGATGGCGAACCCGTCAAGATTCGCAAACCCAAAGGAGGATTTCAGGTGCAACGACGACGCTGGGTGATCGAACGCACCTTTGCCTGGAAATGGGCATGTTCTTGACATGCAAGTTCGTTACAGCCTAACTTGCACAAGCGAGAAACGTCTTGATTCTCTTTTGACGCTCTCCTACTCAAAGGTGAGATAAAGCAGCAAAGGCATCCCTCTGCTGATTTACTTCTTCTTCCAAAAGAAATTCCCTCAAATCTGCATACCTGGAAGCTTGATCCAGCGAGAGGCCAAATGCTTCGACCAGGAGTTGAGGCCCATAGAGACTTGAAAGAGCAGCAAAGCACGTTATGCGCAAACATTGCGAGGTCTGACCCGTCAACGCTCGGACCTTCTCTGCCACATATTCCTGGGTCATCGGTCTGTCGTCGATTTTCGTTTGATTGCTGATCACCAAATAGCTTTTTTTCTTCGCATAGGGCAACTCTTTTCGCCTCTGCAAAAAATGCTCCAACAGGAGGAAATCCTCAGTCGACAAATAGATGGGTGGTCTTCCTTCCATCAAAATCAGGCCGCGCTCTACATCTACCTGTTCTGTTTGAGACGACAAATCTGAGATGAAGAAAGGCCATGATAGAAACAGAGAGCCGAGAGCCAGGCTTCTTCTGGACGAGTATACAGATTTTCTCGTATCATGCGCGCGACAGTTTTCTGCTCTTCCAAGGAGAGCGGCTCAATGGTTCGTGGCAAATCCCTTCGCGGCAGCTTCATGAGCGGAATATGTGCGATGAATCTACGCCTGTGCGCTAGGCGAAAGAACCGATACAGACGTTGGCGGTCCAGTTCTCTTGTCTTGAGACTCAAGGTGAGTAAAAACGTATGGATATGCTCTTCCTGAATCATATCCCACCCACTGAGTTGAGGCAGCGATGTTGCCAACCATCGAACAAGTCGAGCAAAGGCATCCAAATCGCAGAGGAGCGTGTCAAGCGCAAGAGGGCGTTTGGCGTGCAAGTGGATCTGCCTTTCTCTGAAGGCTAAACGTTCGTTGAAGTACACTTCCAGAGCGCGCTGATAGCCCTGAGGAAGCTTGCCTATGCGTGTTTGAATGGAGAGCCGGATTTTCTCATCCGAGTTTGTTTCTTCAAGGATCTGCTCCTGGATCAGAAAGGCTCTGAAGAAGGTGGGGAAAAGGGTCACGCCCATCTTTTCGATGGCCTCGCCTCCTCTAACCACCCTCGCTCAATCCATTTTGGCCCGTTGAAACAGCGCTCTGCTTCCTGAAAAGGGGCGGCAGCTTTTGGAAGCATGCGCCCACGAGTCTCAAACCGGATTTCCTGCTCCTCAAGGAACGCACCCAGTTTTCTGAGCAGTTCCTTCCCCCATTCGGTCGTGAATGCCTGATTGAGATAGCGGTCGCTGACGTAATGCGCGGCGCGCCTCTTTTTCTGGCAGGAACTACAGCTTTTCCGACCATCTTTTAGATCCGAAGGCCAAAAAGCGCCCCCGCATTCCGGACAACATGGTTGCGTCATCTCAGCTTTCTCCCTTTCCTCTAAATCGGTGGCAGGCTTCGTTTGGAGGTATCGTTGACTGCCTGTGGTGGTTCTTGCTTCCCCTGTTCCACCTGGATCAATGATGGGGTATGCTGCCACAGATCCGCTGGCGTGCAGTCAAGAGCGGTACAGAGTGCATCCATGGTCTGAGCCTTCATCTGCTTTGGTTGCTCGGTGAGCAGCGCGCTGAGCGATAGTGCGGAAAGCTTGTAGCCAGCTTTCTGTTCCATAAGCCTTCCGAGTTCTGCCCCTGACCAGATGCCTCGGTCAGCCATCACTTGCCGGAGACGCCACTTCAATGTCATGAGCCTGCTTCCTCCTTTCCCTCTTGTAGGAGTTTTCGCCATTTCTCCTGTGCAAGCTTCACACGCCGTTCTACATAGTCTGAGCTAGGAGTCGTGTACAGAAAAGTGGTGCTGATTTCTACATGGCCGAGCAGTTCTTTCAGGGTAAGCAAATCCACTCCGCGCTCCGTCAGGGTTGACGCAAAGGCATGCCGGAGTTGGTGGGGCGTAAACATCTCCTCAGGAGTGAACCCTAAGGCTTTTTGCCTTCTGACCAGACCAGCTCGTACCGTATCTTTATCGACTCTCTCCCCATTTTCTGCCAGAAAGAGCGGGCCATCTTTAGCTGAAGTGAACAATGGTCGTACATCTTTCAGATACCAGCGCAAGAGCTGATCCAGACTATCGAGCATCGGCACAAACCGGGATTTGTATCCTGATCCTCGCGAGCCTTTGCCAAAGCGTACCGGCAGTCTTTCACATCAAGCATCACTGCTTCATTGATTCGCAGACCGGCCAGGGCCAGGAGCCGATACAACATGTAATCTCGTGCCAGAGGCGCAAACTTCCTGGCGGTAACTAACTCTTCTTTGAGCCCGGCCCAAAACCGTTCGAGGACTTCAGGTGCTGGAGGAACAACCGCATCTTCTCGATCATCCTGGCGATGCGTATGCCGATTAAATTTATCTAAAACTGCTGGAACTGCAACACGATAGCGCTGCCAAATATCGTGAGCATGCCTGGAACGAAGGTAATCCAGAAAGGTGGTGATGACGGATTGATACTTTCTCCTGGTCGAGTACGCGAGCCCTCTTCCAACCAGTTGCTTGTAGAAGCGATCAACATCGTAGGTCGTCACTTCCCAAATGAATCTCCCAGACAAGGTTAAAAAGGTGTCCAGGTTCCTACTGTTGTTCGCGATCGATGCTTCCGTATATCCCAGCATGCGCTGTTGTTGTTCCCATAACCCCAACAACTTTGCTTGATAGCTCAGCGATTCTTCATGCGTGGCCGTGGTGAGTTCAAACGCTTCCGCTGTACTGACAATACTCAAGAATGGGTTATCCGCCATATTTATCCGCACCATCCCTTCGACATAACCTAAAAATATGAGGCAATGCCTAATATATCACAAAGGTTTCTGCCTGGGAAGATACTCCATCTCCGATGCAGGGCAATCGCATCTAACGAACCCCATCAAGAACACGCTGGAGATAGGTTTCATCCCAGCCAGCTTTAAGTCGCTTGGCATGGATGCCTACACGAGACGATTTCTCCTGACGCAAGAGATTTAACGTCATATGGCGTAGCACAGCAAGATTCTCGCTTGCATAGCCCAGGCGCACGCGTGAGTCATCCTCCCGAAAAGCTACATCGAGCACCCAATGCAGGCTGTTTTCAATTCCCCAATGGCTTCGGACAGCAGACGCAAATGTGGTGACCTCGGAGAACGAGAGCAGAAAATAGCGTGTTTCTTTGCTCACGTGCTGTCCTGTCCGTCGCTCTGCTCGGACCATTCCAATCCCTCGCAACCCATCCCACTTCTTCTCTGGATCGAGGTGCTCTAAGATCTCGGTGTCACGAATGGTCCAGTACTCTCTGATCTCAAGCCGCCCGTGGCCTTTCTCCACATGACGATCCGACTCCCATTCCAAGGCCGCGAAGCCATCCTTCTCAGCCAAGGCAAACGTGGCTTTGACCTCTTCATACAGGTTCCCCTGGTTTTCTTTGAGCGCCAGAGCACAGGCTCCCTGTTGCTCGATAATTTGAGAGGCAATTTTCGTTTGTGTTCCCATCGCATCAATGGTCACAATACACCCAGCTAGGGCTAATTGCTTCAAAAGAAGAGGAATCGCCGTGATCTCATTGGATTTCTCTTCTGTCGCCAGTTGCGCGAGAACCAGACGATTTTCGACTGCCCATGCGCTCACCAGATGCAGGGCTTTCTTGCCTGCTGACTGATCATGGGAACGTCGAAGCGTCTTGCCATCAATCGCTACCACTCCTTTGACCGTCTTGCTGATTCCTTGAACCCACTGGAGGAAACTCGCTTCAAATTGCTTTGGATCGAGCAGGGCAAAGACGCGTCCAAACGTGTCGTGAGAGGGAATCCCATGTGGCAAATCGAGCAGATTCGTAAAAAAGGCTTCTTTTGCCTTCCCAAATTCTTCGATTTCAACCCATCCTTCTGCGCCACAGATGACTCCACAAATCGCCACAATGATGATATCGCGCAAGCGATGCAGTTTGGTTCGCTCCATTCGAGGGTCTTCCACGTGCGCAAAAAGGCTTTCCAGGTCTCGCAGGGTGCTGTCTTCCATTCGGGTGTTTCCAGCTTTTTCGACCTATTGTATCACCTCCTCGCCCTCTCCTTCTTCTTGATGAGTTTATTTAGATACGATTGCCCTGATCTCCGATGGTTGATCCGCTTCCGGCGCTTAGCCCGCCATTATAAGGGGTTGCCTTCCAGCAGTGAGGCGTTTATCCATGTCGCCACCATCCGTCTCCTCTTGACGCGCTTGGCTCCTTTCCGCTTCTAGTTGGTCACCTTACGACACACTCTTAACATCCATACTCTTACAACACTCTGTGGGCTAAAGGAGTACGTTTGGGAAATAACAGTTTCTCCACCATCACCCTCTTGCTCACCAACAGGTGTGTTCTCACGATTCAGATGCTATACTCCCCAGCATTGTGTTGCTCTTGCAGAGAGAGCGTTTGACGATAGCACTCTCCTCGCGCCCTAACACGTCCCGCAACATGAACACGTCTCCTCCCGCTTGCACATACCGGAGCGCAAAACTATCTCGGAGCAGGGTTGGTCCAATCTCCTCTCGCGTGAGTCCTGCCCGCTTTCTCAGACGAGCAAACAACAATACAATCCCATTTTTGGTCAGAGCGTGTCCTGTCTCCGAGAGAAACAGCGGCATGCCACTCCCCTCCATCAGTCTTCCAGAAGCCCCCAGGCGGTACTGCTCGACATACAGACGCACCGCTTGGCTCGCTTTCTGCCCAAGTCTGAGTTGCCGGCTCTTGAACCGTTCGCTTCTCACCACAAGCGTGCCCTGCTCCACGTCAACATCTTTCAGACGCACGTTACACACCTCAAAGAGCCTCATTCCTGGGTCATAGAGCACCCACAACAGCGCTTGATTGCGTGCGGGTGCCCACTGCGGCACTGGTCCACTTTCTCCTGGCATGTCGCATGCCAGAAGCAGCCGCTCCCAATGTTCCATTTGTAGAGGCTGCATCGCCGACGGCTCTCCTTTGGCAAGATGTATTCTTGTAAACGGCGTTCGCAAGAGAGAGCCATCCTTCGCCAGCCAGCAACACCATGCACGAGCAGAGCGGGCATAGGAGGTGATAGTGTTCTCGGTGCGATGTATCCCCATCGCTGTCGGCGCTCGTAACCACTGCATCCATCCTCGAAGATGCTCTTCTCTTAGTTCGGCAAGCAGTAGACACCCCCACTCCGTTCGCAGGTACTGCCCCAACAGGTGCAACGCCGTCTTATGCCATTCCAGCGTCTTTGGTCGTCGCCCTGTCCACCGTTGTATCTCCAGATACTGCTCAATGCCCTCTGCTATCGTCACACACGTCGAGGTCTTGACCTGGGCCGCGACACCAGAATGCACTTCGAGAGCACTCTCGTTTTCATCAGGCAGCGCATCGAGTTTCATCGAAGGGTTGAGAGCGAGGAACTCTTCGGGTTCTTGCGGGGAGCACACCGCGTCAGAATGTTCTTCCACACAGCACCACATACTGAGCACTGAGCCTTGAGTCTCTTCCTCTCGTGCTTCCTGCTCGTGTACCGCCACAGCACGCTCTCCCTGTTTATCATGCTCGACGGAAACAACTCCCTCAGCCTCATGCACATCATCGTGCGGCGGCACGTTCAAAAGAGCGAGTCGCGCACGTATCTTCTGCACCCCTCGTTGCAAGGTACGCAAATGCGACGGCTGATAGTGCTCAGGGGAGAGTTGCCGCAATTCCTCAAACATAGCTCGACAACTGCGTGTAGGATCAGCGCACACCCACTCGGCGATCCGTTCCCACGCTCCCTGAAATGGATCATTGTCTGTCCGATGCCACGACAGTAAAGCATCTCGTTGAGATACTTCCTCCTCTCCTTTTGCAACACTAGTTCCTCTGGCCACCGTTGCATAGGCACAAGGCACTAGTGCCTTGCCCACCATGCGAAACTGCTTCCATGCAGGGAGCGTTCCTTGCATCGTGTTGTGGGGAACCAGATGTGTCGCATACGCAAAGAGAGCCTGTTGCGCCTGTTTGACCTGCTCCATCAGCCTGACACTATCCAGACTCTCGAAGTACTGGAGGAAGGCACACCATTGCTCTTGAGGGAGTATCTCTGCATGCAGCAGTCGTGTCAGTGGCGTCTTCGCCTCGTCGTAGATGTGCTGCACCTTCTTGCCCTCTTTGAGCTTGCCACACAGCTTCATCGAAGGTTGAAAATAATTGACGTACAGACTCACGACACGATACAACTTATCCAAGCACTGGCATGCTTGCTCTCCCACGAAGCGAGCGTAGCCCACTACTTGACGCACAATATGCCCATTCTTTTGCTCCACGTAGCATTGATCGTTCTTGATGAGAGGGCGTCCGCGAGTGAAGGTAAGCTGTTCCTGCTTGCAATAGGCCATGAGCTGCTCGTTCATGAACTCGGTGCCATTGTCGGTATCTATACCGAGCAAGGGAAAAGGAAAGAAGGAGCGAGCCTGATGGAGAGCAGCAAGCACGGCCTCCGCACTTTTTGTTAACAGAGGGAGACACTCAGTCCAGCCTGTTGCGACGTCGGTCAGTGTCAATGTAAAGAGATAGCTTCCCGCCGCTGAGGTGTCACAATGAGCAACCAGGTCGGCTTCCACAAAGCCAGGTTTCTGCTCATCCCATTGCTCAAAGGTTCGTATGGGAATATTCTGCTTGAGCGCCGTCCCAACGCGTGTTGTGGAGAGGCCACGCCGCACTCGTTGCCGATGTGGACGAAGCAGTCGATCCGCAGTGGCTGTACTTATCGTAAGCAACTGCGCCCGACACTCCGCTAAAAGGTGCACATGCTCATGTCGCTCCAGCACTGCAACAAGTGTTGGCAAAAACGGGATGAGTCGTTTGCTGCACAGGCAATTGCTGTGTTCCCACACCTGTACCAATGCCTCCTGCACATCCATTTTGTACACACAGCGCGAAGGACGTTCCACCACCTGTTGCTCCTGATGGTGGTGATTCAACAGCGAGATGGCATACTTGCGATGATAGCCTGTGAACCGAACGAAGTCGGTGAGCACCACGCGCTTCTGCGTCACTGATGCCTCCTGATACTGAGGAGCAAACTGCCTGAGCAATTCGCGCCGCATTGACAACCCTACTCCCACCACTCCCTTCCTCTTCCGTCGAGGGGGGTCAGCATCCTCTGAGGTCACAGCGACAGCGACAGATGGGCGTGCATCACCATAATTCTTACCCGACCTTTTCATTGTACGCTCTACTCTTCCCACCTCAAGCAGAGAGAATACGAAGATTCACTCGAACTCCTAGCGAAAAGATCGTAAACACTTTTGTCTGTCCGCCGGATGTGCGGTAAGATTTCTGCTGATGCAATGCGCCATTCATCGCTCTAGAGGAGACTATACCTGACCAAGTGAGAAAGTGCAAGCGAGACAGCCTGCCTCCAGGGCAAAGTAAAAGTCAGGGACGATCAAGGAGCAAGCGAATGGCCTGGAG
>DAOUDD010000209.1:0-3201 GCA_034431765.1 Ktedonobacteraceae bacterium
CCAAAGATTCCTCATCTGCAAGACCTCACTGTGCTCTCAGTTAATGAATCCCCTATGAATGTGTGAAGAGAAAGGAAAGAGTTGTGAAAAGAAAGATTTCTCTACATATTGTCATCTTTGTTTTGTTGTGTCTGGTTGGAATGGCTTTGACGCAGAATGTCTATGCTCGTGGAGTTGATGCGAATGGAAGCTGGGCAGCAACGGGAAATTTGCAGTATGGACGTATAGGGCATACCGCGACACTGCTGACAAACGGAAAAGTGCTGGTGGCAGGTGGGAATAGTTCTCCGTCAGCCGAGCTGTATGATCCCAAAAGCGGCAAGTGGTCGGTGACCGGAAGCATGAAAACTGCACGTTCTGGCCATAGTGCGACATTATTATCGAACGGGAAAGTGCTGGTAGTGGGAGGCAGCAACGAAAGTGGCTCCCTCACATCTGTAGAGATGTATGATCCAGGAAGTGGGACATGGTCGGCAACAGGAAGTATGAATACAGCACGGTCAAATATGACGAGTACGCTGTTGTCGAATGGAAAAGTGCTAGTAGTCGGTGGTTACAACACAAATGGCTCTCTTGTCTCAGCGGAAGTGTATGATCCAGGAAGCGGAACATGGTCGGAAACTGGAAGCATGACGGCGGCACGTTCGGGTTACACAGCGACATTGTTAGCAAGTGGAAAAGTGCTGGTAGCTGGCGGTTTTGATTCAAACCGCAACAACAACCTTGCCTCAGCCGAGTTGTATGATCCAGCAAGCGGGAGCTGGTCGTTGACAGGGAGCATGAATGATGCCCGTTGGGACCATACAGCAACATTGCTGCTAAACGGCAAAGTGCTGGTGACCGGTGGCGATTATGGACGTGCGGAATTGTACGATCCAGCGAGTGGAAAATGGACCTTAACAGGAAACTTGAATGTTACACGGTATTCGGGTCAAAGTGCAACGTTGTTGCCGAACGGAAAAGTGTTGGTAGCAGGAGGATATATCGGCTACAGGTCTTATCAGCATGCCAATCCCTATCGTGCCTTTCCCTTGCGCACTGACACCACCTCAGCGGAACTGTACGATCCAGCGAGTGGAAGCTGGACACAGACTGGAAGTATGACAATGCCGCGTGAGCAGCATACAGCCACGCTACTAACGAACGGAAAAGTGCTGGTGCTTGGAGGCTACAGCTATCCCAATGGTGCTAACTCTGCCACAACAGCGGAACTCTTCTCATATCCAGACTCGACGCCCCCTGTTCTACGCGTACCGGGAACGATTACAGTGAATGCGACAAGTTTGAAGGGGGCGGTCGTCACCTATAGTGTGATGGCGAGCGATCCTGACACGGATGCGAGCTGGATCAAGATTACCTGTACGCCTCCCTCCGGGAGCCTCTTTCCAAGCAAGACCACGACAGTGCAATGCAGCGCGAGTGATCCAGCGGGGAATGTAGGAAGGGCAAGCTTTCAGGTGATCGTGAATGGGGAGGCACGCCAGATCGGAGACTTAATCCAGTTGTTGGGGAGCTTTCGCTTGCAAGCAACGATTCAGCAGAGCCTGGAACTGAAGCTGCGCCAGGCACGTAACGTGCTCAATCAGGAGAATGAGGGGCCCGCATGTCAACATCTCTCTGACTTCTCGCAGCAGGTCAGCTCGCTCTCAAGAACATCCCTCACAGAGGACCAGGCAAGCCGCTTGCTATCCTCGTCGGGGAGTATTCGTTTGGTGCTGGGGTGTGGGTCGAGCGTGGGGTAGGTGTTTTGGTAGAGATTTATTGCGACTCTTGATGTGAGAAACGATAGGCGCGAATGGGAGCGGGAGCGAGGCAAGCCTGCTCCCTACGCGCCGTACGTCTCTGCCCCTAGTGACCGGATTCGTTCCGGTCACCAGCACAGCACTACGGCTCACTACTCGGTTGCTTATCCCGGTCGAGGGCGTGAGCGATAATCTCGGAGATGTCCTCGATCTTCATCTTTTCTTCAGCCTCGACGCCTTTGATGCCGTCTTCAAACATGGTGATGCAGAAGGGGCAGGCGGCGGCGAGCACGTCGGCGTTTGTCTCCAGGGCTTCGTTGACGCGGGCCTGGTTGACGCGGGTGCCGATCTTCTCCTCCATCCAGACGCGGCCACCGCCACCGCCACAGCAGAAGCTCTTGTTGCGGTTACGCCGCATCTCGGTCACGCCGTTGCTGTTGAGCACTTTGAGGGTGCGGCGCGGCTGATCGTAGATGTCGTTGTAGCGTCCGATGTAGCAGGGATCGTGGTAGGTCAGTTTGCGCTGGTCGAAGCCCTGCGGCAGTTGCAGCCTGTCGTCGGCGAGCAGTGAGTCGATGAAGACGGTGTGGTGGACGACATCGTAGTTGCCGCCGAGCTGCGGGTACTCGTTGCCCAGCGTGTTGAAGCAGTGCGGGCAGGCGGTGATGATGGTGCGATGTTTGGGAGCCGTCGCAACTGCTGTGCTCGTTGGAACAGTACTATTTGTGCCGTTGCTGCTTGCACCATTCGGGGCGGCCTGCTCGACTGTGACGGGCGTTGTGTTGAAGCCGTAGCCGTTGAGCGTCTCGATATTCTGCTGCGCCTGCATCTGCCAGAGGTATTCGTTACCGATACGACGGGCAGGATCGCCGGTGCAGGTCTCTTCGGGTCCGAGGATGGCGAAGTTAACCTTCGCGGCGAGCAGGATCTTGGCAACCGAGGTGGCGACCTGCTGGTTGCGCTGGTCGAACGAACCCATGCAGCCGACCCAGTAGAGTACATCGGCGTCAGGATTTTCAGCCATCAGCGGAATGTTCAGGCTGGCGGCCCACTCGGCGCGCTTGTCGTTGCTGATCTCCCATGGGTTGCCGTTGCGCTCGATGTTGTTGAAGAGCGACGTGACCTCGGGCGGGAAATCACTCTCTTCCATTACCAGTGAGCGGCGCATATCGACGATCTTCGGCACGTGCTCGATCTCGACGGGGCAGCTCTCCATACAGGCCATGCAGGTGGTACAGGACCAGAGGGCATCCTTGGTGATGGTGCCGCCAACCATAGGTTCGTGGTGCGCCTCCTTCTCATCTTTGGTCTTGTCAGCCCTGACCCCAGCAACGCCGAGCTTGTTGAAGAGCGAGTCGTGGCCCAGGATCTCGTCGCTGCGCACAAAGAGGGCCTCTTTGACGCCCAGGATGATCTCTTTGGGGAAGAGCGGCTTGCCGGTAGCGGTAGCGGGACAGGC
>DAOUDD010000210.1:0-7569 GCA_034431765.1 Ktedonobacteraceae bacterium
ATCCGCGTCATGAAGCAGCACAAGTGGAGGTTGAAAACCTTCACGGAAACTAAAGCGTGCTTTCTCTTTGTAGTAGGAGCGAAGATCCTTTTGCAGCCATGCCACCGTTCTCTCCGGTGTCGCTTTCGCCTCAGAAGGGACCTGCTTCTGCCAGCCATCTTTTAATCGTTGACCAAACTGCTTCAGACAGTGCTCCAGTTGCGGCTTGCCTTCCGTCACTTTTTCTTGCTTTGCTCTACCATCCAGCAGGAATGGCAACAGCTCAAATGCTTCTTGAGGTATTACCTGTAACCCACTATAGTACTTACTTGCTGTATCATATTCTCCCAAGAGCCTTCTGATGTAGGGATCGTGCAACGTCTTCAATTTTCCAGTGGCATTACCGAAGAAGAGATGCTGGATCTCTTGTAGAAATGCATCGAGATGCGCACGATCAGCAAGCCCCTGCTGGAGCGACAAAAGGGGTCGGAAGAGTTCAATGATAGCACCTGAGCGGATGTAGGCATACAGGTCATTTTTACGTGGCATCTCTAGCGCAACTCGGCTCAAGTCTGCTCGACTCACCGTTGTACCATCCAGGTTTTTGAGGAGGGCGTAACTATCTGGATCAACCACTGCCATGACGAGGCTCTCAACGTCTTTCTCTTCTTTGGCAAGCACCCGTCCTGCTCGTCCAAGGCGCTGGATGAAATCATCACCCGAATAGGCATCGAACAGGAGAAAATCAATATTTTGTCGGGATTTAGGAACGGAGCGCTCAAAGTTGTAACCGATATCCACTGTGGGCGTTGCCAGAATCAAGCGTTTTTCCTTTGCATTCCGACGATCTTCACGCCATTGTGCGCCGGTGACACGACCAATGATGTCGTCTGATATGAACGAGAGCAACGTCTGGTGAAGCGTGTTAATGGCTCCGAGTGAATTGGAGATAATAGCTCCGTCGAGAGCTGGCATCCCATTGAGCCACTGCTTTATCCTCTCGCGTTGTCGTTCCACAAGCCTCACCAGGCCACCCATCTGCTCTTCTTCTTGAAGCTCATCTGTGCTATAGACCGTGAGTTGCACTGGCGTTAGCGCCCGCACAGGTTCGAGAAACTTCTCATCCCCTGGCACAACCTCCCCAGGTTTGATCCATGCAATAGAGACCCCAAGATTGTTCAGAAATGTTTCTACCTGTGGACGTGGTGTAGCTGTCAGAATACAGAACTGTCGCTGTTTGGTCTTGCTATCAATGTACCCCTGAGACTTTGAGTACTTGATAAAGAACAGAAACGCTGCAAACTGCTTCGGCGTGTAGTAGTGAAACTCATCAACGATAATATAGTTGAAGTGTCTCATAAAATCGTTAGCAAGCGCTCCTTTGTCAAACATGTTATAACCAAAGTAGATTGCATAGTAGAAGATGTCTGGATTAACAACAAAAAGCGTTGCCTGTTTCTCTGTATCACCATGCACCTTGCTCGGATCATTGAGAATGTAGTGGAAGGCAGCACTTAAGCGCACCGCTTCCTCACTAAAACCCGCCCTCTCCTTATAGGAGAGCAGATCCTCGCGCGTAATCGGCAAGACGCGATACGGAAGCGCGTTCTCAGTGCAAAACGCTTTCGCATCTTCCACGTGCTGCTGAATCAACTCATTCGTTGGTGCGATGAGAAGCGCATCATCGAAGATTGGCCTGATGTTTTCAAACCCCTTCTTTTGTGCACGCTTCAACAAACGCAGCAACCCGGCCTTTGTCTTTCCCGTCCCAGTGTTATGCATGTTCACGATAATTGGCTCGTCTGCATTATAGGTTCGCACCTGGTGATACAGAGGATATTTTCCATCTTCGACTGGAAACGTCTTTGAAGATGGATTTTCCCCGGTCCAGCGATATTCATCTTGTGGCAAAAGTATCATGGATAGCACGAAATGCCCTCCTCGCCTCTCTACAACTCGTCAACTCCATACGATAGACCAGCAGGTAGATACAGAACTTCGTCATCAGTATTTGTCGCGCGCCAGAAAGATGTGCGCAAACGACATCTACTGAGCAGTGGTGCGGGATGAATGTTGTAGATGGAAAATGCACGTAGATTTGCTACTTGTGTCGGCGAAAGATCGGCAGCATTCAGAAAAAAAGGAATATCATGCTCAGCCTCTTCAGGCTGCTGCGATGCAAGTGCTAGCTGGCTCCAGACAATGCGTGCTTTGCTCATAAACTTGCCCAGCCGAATATAGCTCGGTAGTTGTGGAGAATCGTCCTGGAGTGAAAGCAGGTAGAAGACCGCCTGGCTTTCGACGCCTAACATACGTATTTTGCCTGCTTGTGGAAAATTGGCAGCGCGTGCCTTCTTCTCACGGTCTGTTGCGATGGCATTTTGATCAAAACGAAAGTAGAAGCTATCTGACTGTGCATTGAACTGGCTAAACGCGTACTTTAATTTCCCAGGTTGAAAGGTTGCTGGCGTAACATACACACCTCGTTCATTGAGAGGCGAGAGATCTTGTTTATAGCGTGGCGGTCCACTCCAATCGTATGGAGAGGCACAGAAGCCGAGCGCATAGGTTAGCGCATAGTTACCGATGAGTGGCTCACTCTCATAGAGTGTACCGACCTCACGACTGGCGAAGTAGGTAGACTCCATGAGTGTGAGATCGGCGCGGTAGAGCTGTAGTGTCATAGCGTCGATCTCCCCTGATTACTTCTTTCTCTTCTGGTCCTGATAATCCTGATCAATTTCCTGTAAAAACGCCTTTACATCAGCAGGATTGCGGTAGAGCGCGCTCGTCTCTGCTATCACACGGTCCAATGCCTCTTCTTGCACGACCAGCGGTTCGCGCCCAATCACGCGTGCCAGCAGTCGCTCGATAGCTGTACGCGTGTGCTCTTTGACATCTTTATCCCGTAACGGAAAATCAAGTTCATCCTGTGATCCTTTGAGTAAGTCATACACTTGCTGGGTCAATTCGAGGTTAGAAAAAATTTCTGTATCACTGAAAATGAGGGCAATGAGGTCATTGCGCACTCGTCCCAGGCGGCTACTTATCGCGCCATAGCGACTGCTGCGAAGTACGTTGCCAATGACGTATTGCAATTCGCCCAGCGTCACGTCTTTGAGCGTTTCAATGTCCAGGAAGTGTGTTTCCGGTAGCACATACTCATCCTCATTGATCGAAGTGGAAGCTTCATTCGTAAAGGGATTACGCATCGTTCCGTTATCGAAAGTGGCATTGAAGGTCCGCTTCCCTGTCACCTGTGCGACTGGTCCGAGAGAATAAGCATCATCAGTCATCACACGGCTCTTCTGAGCACCACCGCCTCCGACAGCGAAACCGTAGAGCATACAGTCAATACAATCTCCACAGGGTGCATTTGTGTTGAGTGAACAGGGTTGCACCTCTTTTTTCACCGTGACCATTTTGAGTAGCTCATGTTCGCGCAACAGTTCGCGCCCAACACGTCGCTCGACGGCTGTCTGCTTCCGTTTACTGATCATCACTCGACGGATAGGCTGCGCATTTTGTATTCCTGCTGTGACAAGCTCTTTCACGAGACCCTCACCGCTACCCTCCGTACGAAAAATGGTCTCCGATTCCGTTTTACGTGAAATGATCAGGTGAACATACTTCCCATACGGGAGATTGCTATAGTGATCGTGTAAGTACTGAGCGTACTGATTCAACGTAGGTAACTGGTTTGTTCGTAGCATGACACATCTCCTTCTTTTATGAAAAACTGGCACACATAGGTAGAATCACTATGACAAAACAGGGGTCTATCATGAGAGGTATCTTACGCGCTCTCTTCATCATCGCTTTCGTCCTGCTCATTTCTGTCCAGCTCTTGTTGTGCCTGTTGTGCGCTTTTCGCTTTTCCTGATGCAATGAAGATCTCCGCAAGTGCTTCTCGCATGTAGACGAGATAGGCACTGCGCAGTGACCGCTCACGCTGGAGAAGCTTGTTGGCGTTCTTATGATGCGCCTGATCGAGAACATCGTTGAAAAAGAGATCTACATACTGGTAGATATCCTCGGTATAGACACCCCGCGCAATGCGTTTGACGTGCTCGGCAATCAGTCCTTTACTACTTGTTTTCGCAAACTCGATTTCATTCTCATCCTGCGTATTTGGGCAGCGATCTAATTCTGCAAGAATGATATCCAACGGTTTGAGCAGCGAATTGCGTTTGTACGATCTGCCACGGATACGTTTTTGGGCTGCGTGAATTGCCAGGGCTTTTAATTCCTTCATCCGCGATCTCCTTAGTCTAACAGCCGCTCCAAAAGCGGAGCGACAATCTTTGTGTGATTCATAGCCTGATACTCTGTCTTGCCACCTTTTTTCTGTGCTGCCTTGCGCTCAATAAGCCGATCCACCTCATGATAGAGGGCAAGCGGATCGGCAGCAGCAGCAGTGACCAGGTCATAGATGAGCCGGAGATGATCCTCGTCGGCCACCAGTTCTCGTGCAATTGCATGCAGAGCACCTAGTCGTTGACAAAGCTGTTTGACACCCTCTCGTGTAAGCGCATTGTGAGGAAGGAGCCAGTTCATCGACGATGGAACACTTTCAACCAGAAGCGCAACCGGTTCATCCCCCAGTTTCTCATTCGCCAGATTGAGCAGTGGTGTGGGTAAGCGAGAAAGGAGTAGGCGACAATCGAACCAGCGTGTGAGCACCACTGTCTTTTCTAATGCAAACAAGAACTGTAGACTTCCAGTAGTTCCTGAAGCAATAAGCGGCAAGACCGGTGTGTTGCTAACGGCCTCTGAATATAAAGGAATGCCAAGTCCTTCCTGCCTTCGCGCTGTATAGCGGATCTTCTCCTGAAATGAGAGGTAGTCCGCTTGCCAGGATTCAAAGTATTCAGGATGGTCGTGCCACTGGAGCAGGTAATCCTGCGTATCCAGGAGCAATGAAGTCGCATTTTCCACCTCGCGAACCTGTTTGATGCTTTGCCACCAGGCGTGCAAGAGTGGAGCTGTAAAGCAGGAATAGGGAAACAAATGCAGGTAAAAGGTTGCTAGTTCTTTTCCCTGTTTATCACGATGCGCTTCCCACGCTAATTTTTCCAGGATAAACTGCGTCCGGCATACTGCGCACACATTACGTTTCGGTTCGCGTGCGCTTCCTCCTTCCAGCCGGTTAGAAAAGCTCTGGACACCGATACTTGTAGGCACTTGCACCGCCATCCATTCTTCGGCCTGTAGTGCACTTCCACAATAGCAGCACTGCCGATCAGGTCGGGAACTGTCAGTATAGCGACGCAGGGTATCCCGAAAGTTGACCGCGTGAGGCTGGAGCAACGCATTCGGTTGACTGTCCCACATTTGTAGATTGCGCTCCAGGTAGTCAACAAGGAACGTGCTATCAAATGGTTGAGCAGCTTCCTCAGGGTGCTCATCTTCGGATGAGGCAAGAACGTGAGTTGCTTTTCCTTTTCGTTGTGTCTGTGCAGCAGCTTGCTCTGCCAGACTTTCCAGATCAGCCAGGGCAACCTCTTGCATTTCATCGAGAGAAAGGGTAGGAAGATCACGTGCAAGAAAGTAGGCACGTCGATATGGATCAGTGAGGCGATAGAGTGCATCAGAGATCTCTGGAAGGTGAAAGAGACGATAGGCACGCTCCCAGGCATCCTGCTTGACCGCTTTCAACTGTTCATCACGATGATCTTTGAGGAAATTGCGATAGGCCATCACAAATTCGCCTCTTTTGAGAACGACTGGATCAGGAGAGACAAGATCAGCAGTCTCCAGCACACGCAAAACCTGTTCTTTCAGTGCCTCATCCACATCAGGACGATGCAAGAACCCGGTCAGATCGCCCCGTACCAGTGCGTTGCGCTCCTCTCGCCACTCAGCTTTGTATTGCTTACGCCTGACAGTATTAGTCACACAATCCAGGATTATGGCAATGGGTGCACCACTTTCCAATGCTTCAGCACCGACGGTAATACCGGATGGCTTCGCCTTGATGAACTCTGTCAATCGATCCGCTTGCATCTGCGCAAACTTCTGCCCGATCCGTTGCGCAAGCTGACGTCGTTCCTGTGCAGACCAGGCGAAAGAAACCTTCGTATCAAGCAGGTAATCCACTCCTTCAGGATGATAGAGCACATCAATGCAAGCTTCCTTTCCATATGTTTCTATCAGAAAAGAAACCAGCTCGTTATGGATTCCATTGGTGAGCAGACCACGCAATTCAGCGAGACGGTGCCCGACAAGACGATATCGTCGTCGATGTGCTATAGAGCTGAGGGCAGCGTTCACATGAAAGGAGAGCTTGTCACGAATATGCTTCTCGTCACGGGCCAGATACTCTCCAGAATGTGAGTTATCAGAGACATCTGCGACTTTCATCAAGTGATAAAGTGGCCCCTCTAACCGTTCCTCATCCAGCTTGCATTGCTCAACATGCACCTGATCATGTGAGGAGTTCTGCGGAGACTTTTCCTGGTGCGCATCAGCAAGGTATTTGATGTCGTAGATATACTCTTCCCATTGTGGAAAGAAGTATTCAATCTCCAATGCCTTCAGTTCTGCCCGGAGATGCTCCATCTTTGCTGCAACACTATATTTGGCATCTCGTCCGCTTGACAGCTTGCCATACTCATTTAACTTATTAATGTCATGAACAGTGAGCGCTAAGAAGAGACAGCGCATTTCATTGCCGTTAAGAGCAAAAGTTGTGCGTAGTTGCTCGATGATTGTCACCAGGTTCAGAATATGCGCCCAGAGACTTTCCCCTACCTTCCCGCCAGTATGGATAATACTCTTGTATATCAACAATTTCTTGTTCGCGACATGCTCGATATACTCTTTCAGTACTGTTGAGCTGTCATGACTATCGTAGGTAAAACCAAACCATCCCCAATCTGTTGTCAATAGATACCTCCAATCGAATGATGTATGCGTTGTAAAAAGGAGTTGAAGCGAAGCCAGTGCTACAACAGAACTACTTGCCCCTCCTCTTAAGAACAGTGTAGATGGGTTATGCGACATGTCGTGTCGCTTTTAGACCAATTTTTGTGATGTCTCAAAAACTCATGGAAACACATTTGCACACAGGGAGAAGAGTAAATTCTTCCCCCTGCATTGCACAAAACAATGCTATGCTGATACTCGCTGAAAATGCAGAAACAGCTTGAGAAGGTCGCGAATTGCAGGTTGGTTGGAAAGCAAGATGAGTGAACCAGCAAGCTGAATGAGTAGTAGCAGGATTGACACTAGTGTAGATCGTTTTCGCGTACGTCTGCGTTTGTGCGTTTTGGTATTGTGGCTCGAATGTGTCATAATGAGCCTCCTTCCTTTAATAAAGTTGGAACCATCGCGTGTCTGCCCATTCCGATGATTTCACCGACCAGGAGGCGGTCGCAACGATTCTGCGCATCACCAGAGGCAATATCCGTTTGATTGAGCGTCTCATGATGCAGGTGGAGCATGTATTGGCTGCCAATCAACTCCAAGTGGTGACGAAAGAAGTGGTAGAGACCGCTCGCGAGAATCTTATCATTGGGGATTGAAGGTGGATTGCGGATCTGGTGGTGATCAGGACATCGGTTGAGTTGTCTCAAAACCGTTCGTTTC
>DAOUDD010000211.1:0-23344 GCA_034431765.1 Ktedonobacteraceae bacterium
TGATGAAATAATCTTCACGTTTCTTGCCTCCGAAAAACTCCGGGAAGCCCACTTCAACACTCTCAGCCAGAGAGCTTCGTTGGCTTCTTACCAAAAAAGAAGACGATCTGACGCCGGAAGAAAAACAAAGCCTGGGAAAGCTCTTCGAGAGTTCTCAAGAAATCTGCCAGATCTATCGTTTTCTTCACTCGTTTCTTCACATGGTGCGTGAGTTGAAGCCTGATCTCCTGAACGGATGGATGAAAGACGTACGTGAGAGTCAGATCAAAGAACTCGTCAGTTTTGTCAATGGTCTTGACCGAGACTATGACGCAGTTCGAGCGGGACTTACATATTCTTGGAGTCAAGGTCCAGTCGAAGGGGCGGTCAACAAAATTAAAACGCACAAAAGGCTGATGTATGGTCGAGCCAATTTTAAGCTCCTTCGCCTAAAAATGCTTCACCAAAAAGTTTCATGAGCCAAGTATTACACCGTCTTTAATACAGGCCAAGGAGTATGATGGCAGAACCATCCATCGCATCTATGATGAGGCCAAGACGCCTGTGCACCACCTCTTCCTCTCAGGGGTGCTGTCTCCGACACAAGAGCACGAACTCCAGCAGCGGTTCCAGCAACTCGATCCCTTAGCCCTCTTAGAGCAGGTGAAAGCGGCACAACAGGCACTCTTCGTCCACCTGGCGAGTCTCTCGACATCACCACAAACGACAGAAGGTGTTGCGGTCCGTCCAATACACACGACAGAAAGGACTGAAGAACATGCAGTGCATCAGACGCCTCTTCCATCTCTGCGTTCCCAGTCACGACAGACAGCTCCCGTCTCGCTCTTACGTTCCCTCCCCATGTGGGAACAGACATGCAGCGATCTGCTCACGAAGGCATGTGAACTCCTGGCTTCCTGGGGACACACCCAGGCTGCATGCAGAAGTGCAGCAGATGTTTGCCCACCACGACATCCTCTGGCCCATAGAACCAGTGCACCCAGACGTGGACACCAACCGGACACGCGTGCCACAAGCAATGGCACACCAACAGAAACGCATGCTGCATACAGCAGATCCTGATCGAGCTTCTGTGCAGCAGCGGTTACAGGCGAGCCAGATAGATAACCTTGATCCAGCTCCTGTACCCCTGAGCCTCCTGCTGCAAGCAGAAGCGTCCGAGATGAATGGTCCCAAAGAACCACTTCCTGCATCTCCCCTACTTCCGTTGAAGCCAGAACGATGTTCTACCGTCACAGTGCACTCCCAGGACAGGTCCATCGAACAGGCGAGCAGTTCAGCGCGTGCCTCACAGAAGCAGCCAAATGAGCACTGCTCCCACCATCAGGACGCCTGTCAGACTCAGCAGCCGACGGGACGCGGTATTCCGTCGCATCGGAAGCGTCCGTCTGTTTTCATTGCGGATGCGATACAGGAGTATCTGGAGGGGCAGCGCACACAGCACCGACGACCCAAAACGCTGGAATGGCACGAGACCGCATTGCGTCTGTTTGGGCAGTATCTCCAGACCGAGCAGCACTGTCTCCTCATAGATCGGATTACACCGTTCCAAGTCCAGAGTTGGCTTACATGTCTGGCAGAGACACCAACCGCGAGAGGCACGATTCGGTCACCTGGAACTGTCCAGTCCTACGCTCGCTCTGCTCGCGCCTTTTGTCAGTGGGCCGTCGAGCGTCGTTATCGCAAGCAGAGTCCGTTTACAGACCTGCTCTTACCTCACCCCAAAACAGCAGCGTCACGTGTGATCACGACGGCGGACCACATTGAACACCGAGCAGATTGCGGCACGGGATCGTGCCATCCTCTGGCTGCTCTTAGAAACCGGAATGTGTGCGGAAGAGCTCTGTGCGCTGCGTGTGGCAAATGTAGACCGGGAGCACGGAAAGGTGCATGTCGAAGGCCCAGGAACGCTGCAGGGGTGGGTTCCGGTGGGTAACGAGGCACTCTCTGCGGTTTGTCTATATCTGGATCAATATCGCCCAGATGCCCTGACCTGCGTGGAGCGGACGGAGACCGCTCAGGATCATCTCTTCCTCTCGGTAACATGTCATCTCCTCACCCCCAATGGACTTGCTCAACTCTTCGCTCGACTAAGAAAACGAGCCGATATGACGAATCAGAACATCAATCCCTCTCTGTTGCGCGATACCTTTGCTATACGGTATCTGCACGCAAGTGGGCAAGTGGGAATCTATTCACCTTACGAAAACTGTTGGGACATGAGGAAAGTTGTGTGGTCAAACGCACTCTGCGCCAACATGAGTAACGTGAGTTCGAAAGATCATGCGCCATTAGCGCACCACTCCTGATGAAGACAGGTATACTCGAAGTACCACCCTCTGAAAGATGATGACCAACACGGCCTCAAATCACACTCTTGAAACTGTACTCAGATGTCTGGAAGAACCACTTCTTGTTGCCTCACAGACATGATTCACGTGAGAGTTCGGAGAAGATACTGAATATGCATTTCCCTACTGGAGTAGTTGCTTGACGAAAGATGCAAATGAGAACGAGGCAAGAGTGATGTACCAATGGCATATGACCTTTCGCACTTACGTTCGTTTAGATTGGAGCAGAGCATTTTCCCACGAGGTGCACCATTCAAGATAATTGTCTTGCACGCGCTCTGGATGAGAGATGCTCCTGACAATTGTGCTTGGATAAAAAGAACGACCAGTTGGAGTATCTATCTGTTGATAACGTAGATCCAGACTCCAACGTACGATATCTGATGTATTCGGTAGACCACGATGAGGTGTATATTTGTTCATGATAACTATGCCACCTTTAGAGCAGGGAGCAGTTATAGATGGTAGTGAAATGATTTCTTCGGGTGCAATAGTCATTACACCATCTATATTACAATAGTTTAATAGTCCTTTTTTAAAAATGTAAGGAATAATCTCCATACACCCTGTTTGCTCAGTAGCATTAATAAGAGGTATCCAAAATGTAAAGATATTATAGGGATAGGCCTCCTGTGCAATAGCAATTGCATCTTGATGCCAAGTTGCATATTGAAAATAATAATCACCAGTCTTTTTAGTAAGTTTAGGAACTTTCGCACGAATATGATGTATAGGGCTACAAAGAATTTCGGACCCTAAAAGGCTTTGCACTACTTCAAGAAGGTTGTTGTTACGTAGAAAATGAAAAACAGATGGAAGCCTTGAATACATAATATCAATTCCTTTTACAATTTCGTTACATTGATGATATATATATGCATAACGTTCTTCGAATGGCTTCTCCTCATAAAGGCAATGAATTTTTCCATCATCATACAGTTTGCGTGCGTTAAGGTCAACAAGCGCTTCAATTTCAGCAATAGTTGGAGCAAGATCTTGCTCTGTTAACGCATTCTCAATTATAAGGTATCCCTGGTCGTAAAACTCTGTAATTTGTGCCGCTGATAATTTCACCATAACAGATGTCTCCTCTAACAGATAAGAATATTAATTCACTTTGTGACCACTCAGATAGGGACTAGACAGTAGGATAACCAAGCAGGGCTATCTCAAGCAGAGACAAAAGTGGATGACCTTGTTGACGTATGGTAGAAAGGATAATCACAGATACGGCAGAAGGTGGTGACTCCCTGCTGATGCAAGAATAATTAGAAACCTTTTGCTGAACTTTGATCATGCGGATATCACGCTCTGCATTGCGAAGAAAGTCGAGCACTACCGCACGCTGCAACCACAAGTGAGCCAGCAAGAAGTCAACGATCTTGCGTTTTTTGTGCCCCTGTTTGCTCACCTGCATCAGCGGACTGATAGAATTGAGTCTTTTCCTCTGTCGCACCTGGGCATCATTCTGCGTTCGCAACTCGCGCAGATGATGCACACTTACCCATGTGAAGCCCGGAGCAATACTGATTGCATTCATGACTTCTCGTCCTCGCTTCGGATGGAACTCATAATGAGTCAAGGTGAACGTGCACGTGATATGCATCCAGTAGCGCAGGCCTATCACATAGAGTCCCTTCTCATCCTGGTACGGGACCAGAATCGTCTGCAACGCCGTTTTGATCTGCTCTTCGGCAGGAGCTAGTTGCTGGCTACAGCAAATAATCCAGTTGTGCAGGATTCCACTAGAAATGCTGACCTCTACCAAACCACATAGGATGTGATAGACCCGTTCATCAATGAGGAAGTACTCTTGAGAGAGGGTGACGTCACCTACTACGACGGCAGAACTATACTGGGCCTCAGCAGTACCATTCTCAGGAAAAGGAGACGTCGTAAGCGTCTCACAGTGGGAACAGCGTTTGCTTTGTGCCTGGTGTCCTTTCCCTCGATTGCTCGTGAAGGGAAGATCAAAAGCTTTGATCTCTATGCATACTCTTACTGTATCTGAGTTGGTGGGCGAATGCAATTCTTTAGTCCTTCTGAATAGTTACTTCACTTTTTACAAAAGTAACATACTAAATTTACTTCATCATTGAGGAGTACATTGATGCTCGCTTTTATTTGAAGACATTTTGTGAATGGTATTTTGAATCGAACGGTGAATAGCTGTCGTGCTACGATGATCTATGCCTAAAAGTTTTTCACGAATATCTAGAGCCCTTCGCAGACACTCAAGTGCACTTTCGTATTTACCCTGACACGTATAGCTTTGTGCTAAGAGACTCAATGAATAAGCAACTTTTAAGTTAGTTGATCCCAGTATTGTTTCCTGAATAGATAAAGACTGTTTGAAAACGATTTCCGACGCTTTGTATTTGCCCTGTTTATAATACAGCTCTCCTAGATTCATTAACGGATAACTAATTTGCGGATGTTGAGAGCCTAAGGTTTTTTCTTGAATTTGTAAGGCTTGTTGTAATGTCATATCAGCATGTAAATATTTTTCTTGCTCCATATATAAATGGGCAAGATCCGTTAACAGAACGACTTTATCGGAGTTATCTAGGCCATACCTTTGCTCCTTCATATATATGCAATGCTGTAAATACAGTTCTGCCTTTTGAAATTTGCCTAATTTTATATCAAGCAATGCGAGTTCGTGAAAGATACATGTTTCATCTCTTTGATCCAGAGTAAATGATTCTTGCCGGTCGGTAAAAGGAAGTGCAAAGCCAGTTACGCTTGAAATATTGGGTTGCAAATTCTGCAAGGCAACTAGCAATATTTCTTCTGCCTCCTCGTATCTCTCTTGCTCTCGGTAAATCTGAGAAAGGAGGCCATACAATACAAGGACATCCTGATGATTTTCCTCTTTGCTTTGAGCATAAAGTGAAAGCGCTTTTTGGATAAAAATTTCAGCTTTCTCATAATACCCTTGCTCTATATACAAGAGAGAAAATTTACTAATAATAGATAATTGGCACCCTTTATCTTCAGCAAAAAACTCTTCTTGAAGATTAAGCGCTAGCTGCAACATTTTTTCCGCTTTTTGATATCTTGTGCGCATCAACAAGTAAGCAACTACAGATATAATAAGGGAAACAACCTCTTTAGAAGGTGTTGCCCAAGCTTTCCCCTGTTGAATACATTCTTCTACATGAGGCAAAAAAGCATCGTACAAGGACCAAAGAGAGGCGTTTTTATAATCCTTACGAAAAAAATAGAGTAGTGCTTTATTAATTTTTCTGATCCAAGAATATGCTATAGCCTCAGGTAATTTTGCGCGAAATGCTATCTGTATAGGCCGAGGTATTGTAACTGTTGCCGTAGTAACATTACGCTGTATAAGTGAATATGCAAGTAAATCTTTAAGAAGATGATTGAAAAAATCATAATTTTCTTTTAGGCTTTTGTCTATGTTCATTCCCCAAAAAACTTCTCCATCAATAAATAATTTCTCTGGTATAGGATAATGTGAAAGAAATATACATAACGTGAATAAATCAGCAGCCACAGGATTACTTTGGCGTACTTTCTCAAGAGTATTAGTGAAAGTATCAACGATAGACAAGGGATGGCTAAGCAGAGAAAATCTTTCACCTAGTATTGAAAGAGGGTGTTCATGCAATTGCTGTGCAATGTTCTCCGAGCTACACCTAGTGATACTCATATATCCTCCTACTTGATCCAATGCTAAAGGAACACCACCCATTTTATTAGCAACTTCCTTTGCTCGCATTAGCAGCGTTTTAGGTAATTGCTGTTCTGAGGTTGCAATATTTGCACGCTTTAGAAGGAATTGAGCACCTTCAATCATGGTTAAAGGTTCTACCTCAATGGTTTGTGCTAGAGTATCTAAAGTTGGTAAATAGGTGGTAAATAGGATTGATCCACGTCTCACATTAGGCAAAAACTGACTCATTAACTTCAAATCTTCAACACCATCGATGACTAAGAGCCATTTACTATGCACATTTAGCCAGCGAGACAACCTAAATATAAGGTTATTCAAATCCAGGCCCTTTTTGTCCAGTAAATCAAGACAAGATGCTATTGTTTGATAGCTAGCCATTATTGTGTCATACGTTTCTGCATTTATCCAGAAAACTGATGTATAATCAAAATGATAGCGATAAGCGTATTCAACAGCAACTTGAGTTTTTCCTATTCCTCTTATACCATTTAGAGCTAAGGAGCTAAATGTTATAGAGTTTGGCTGTGGTTTTAATATCTCATGTATTCTAAGTAATAAAGCGTCTCTTCCAGTAAAAAAGAGATTGCGCGAGAATGGGAGACTCCATCTTTCAGTTGGAATCATGAGGTTAAGGCCAAAGAGCTGTTGAGTTTCCTCTTCATCCAACTGCAATTTTTTTGCTAGTTCTGCAATAATTGATCTACTTTCTGGAAGATAATCTCCTCGTTCCCATCCTCCAAGTGTGTTGCGATGAATCCCGATAAGAAGAGCTAATTCTTTTTGACTAACATTTCTTCTTTTTCGAAAAGACTGTAGAAGTTCACCAAAAGAAATGCTATTATACGTTACCACGTTCTAACCTCATAAGATCATTTGAAATGATCTCGATTTTTCAAGCATTGCAGACACGTTAAAGCCGAAATTGGCAGTGCTATGAGAGTGCTTTTTTGAGAGCACGAAAAGTGTGAATGAACGGTTACGATTTCTTACAGGTATATGATACTTGTGTAATGTAGTGTAATGCCATGACAACAGTAGACACTTTCTTGTCTAGTTTATTTGTTCTACTTTTGAGAGAAAATGGATATTTTCAGAAAACAACTTTCCCCAAAAGTTGCCTTTGGGAAACGTTTAGCTCATGCACAGAATTGCCTCCAACTCTCACAGGAAGCACTAGCTGAATTTATCGAAACTACTGCCCGTAGCATTAGTCGCTGGGAACATAACCAGGCCCTCCCTTTGGGAAGCACTTCAGACTAGTCCCGAAGCCCTTTTTATAGTGGATGATGAACAACAGCAACCAACATCTCCACTAGCCCCTCTTCGGTATGTTCTCTATATCCACAATCCCTATTTTACTGGCCGTGAAACTTTTCTCAGCGGATGCATGAAAGATTACAAAACAAGCAACGGGTAAACTCACGCAGTGCCAATTCCTCTCAGAGTCTGTTTGAAAAGATCAAGGAGGAAGTTGTCGGACTGTGAGACGGATCAGCATGATGGAAATGAGGGCTTCACTGTTCTGAGGAAGTTCCTCGTCATCGTTGCTCTACCATCGGCACTAGGTGATCTAAGCAAACGTTCGTTCAATTTCTATGATAAACGACAGTATGCACAGAATAGCTGTGCATTTTTTGCGGAATGTGGCAATTTTCTAAAAAGAGCAGAAAATGGAACAGAGAGAATCGCCATCCCTTTTCAAACAGGCTCTCAGGAATTGGCAAAGCACAAACTGCGCTTGAATATGCATATCGTTATCATGGCAACTATCAGGCTGTGCTCTGGGTAGGAGCAGAGACATCTGAAGCCCTGCTAGCAGGCTACCAAAGCCCCGCATCTCTTCCAACTCTCTGAGCAAGATAGTTCAAAATCAGCATCGCTTACGAGAAGGGATCAAACGCTGGTTCCAGAGCCATCCTGGTTGGCTGTCGGTTTTTGACAATGTGGAGGATCTAGAATTGCTTCAGAGCATCCTTCCTGATACCAACTAGGGGTATATCTTGATCACCACACGCTCTCGGATGACAGGCTCCTTGGAAGTGCAGATCAACCTGCAGAAGATGGAGCCGGAAGAGGGAGCGCTCTTTTTTCTGCGGCGAGCCAAACTGCTCTTCATCGATGCACCCTTGAAAACTGCTCCCACTTATGTCCGTGAACGAGCAGATCGGCTCGTGAATCTGCTTGATGGTCTTCCTTTGGCTCTCGACCAAGCAGGTGCCTATATTGAAGAGTTTGCATGCAGCCTTCCAGATTATCTTGAATGTTATACAGCTAGTTGAAGAGATCTGCTCAACAAACGCGGAGAGCTTAGCAACCAGCATCCCGCTTCCGTCATGATAACCTTCTGTATAGAAAGACTTTCTATGTCAAGCTAAAAGCCCGTCAATGAAAAAGTGAGAGGAAAGGCATGAAGCAAAGAGCACGAAAAAGCTCTTCGATAGAGCATGAAGCAGTGTACCATGCCGCGTCCTGCTGTCAAGCCGTTTCGCTTTCCTTGACACCACGCCGCTTGCATGCTCAGAAAAAGACATGCTCAGTTGAAGGCAAAAAAACAGGCCGTTTTGCCTCTCAAAGAACGGCGCTCCTAAGCTACCGCATGACGGGTATGCACCTGCCTAGCCGTCTCCAACGTCGCACGATCATAGGGCTCATGCGATCTGAGCATAGCGAAGATGATTCGCATCCAAACGTTAGACAAAGCACGAATCGCAACGCTATGGCTTTTGCCTTCCGCACGCTTGCGCTCATAGTAAGCGGCGGCCCAGGCTTCCTGCCGAGTGCTTTGCCAGGCAAATTGATGCAGCGCATTCCGCAGAGGTTTGATACAGCCCAGACGGCGGTGGGGTTTGGAGTAGTTCCCGCTTTGAAACAAGACAGGCGAACTGCCTCCCAAGGCTTGCAAACTGGCAGCACTCTCATAGCGAGAGGGATCATCACCGATTTCGGCGAGCAAACGAGGAGCGAGACGTTTGCCTGCTCTGGGCAAGCTCAGAAAGACTCCATTGTCTTTATGGCTCAAAAAAAGGCGTTCAATCTCCTCGTCGTGGGCGGCAATCTGTTCGAGCAGCGGCAGCAATTGTGCCACCAAGGCCAGCGTCAGGCGTGCATTGGTGCGCGTGGTCACCGCAGTAGCTTGCAAGTGCCAGATCCGGGCGCTCTTGCATCGACCGCCACTCGACTTCGGCAGAAAGCAGCGTCTCTGGGGCTTAGAGGTGCTTGCCCAGGTCTGTTTCGAGCAAGGACTGACAATGCGTCTGGTGACCATCGAAGGCATGCGCAAAATCCTACGACGCTTGGGCATCAACTGGAAACGCGTCAAGAAGTGCATCATCAGCCTAGATACTCAGTGCGAGGCAAAAAAACGCTTGGGACCGACTGATTGCATGGGCAAGCCAGCAAGCGAACTGGGCAATTGGGTTCCAAGATGAAGTGTGGTGGAGCCAGTATACCTTGCCGTAGGCTTCTGCGTGGCAAAGCAGCGACCAGCGTGTCCAGTTCGTCGAGCAAAGCTGGCAGAAGGCCGACCCGGATGCCAAATCGTTGGCCTGCTATGGGGTCCTGTGGCAACACGGACCCGCCAGTGCTCCTGTGCGTGAGCAAATAGACGCTGTACTTTGTGGAAGGGCGTCGCGTCAGCGACATCACCACCCAGTTTCTGATCGAGTGATGTTGCAAACTGGAAGCCCAAGGAAAATCTGCCTAGTTGCTCATGCGGGACAATGCTACCTGGGATGCCAGCAACCAGGTCCCATGGGCGTCAAGTTAAGAAAGGTAGAGTTTATCGAGTCGAGACGGAAGGAATGCCCCTCGTTGGCTTCTTAAGTCGAGTGAGCAGTGCTTCCATTCGCTGAAAGTGAGTCTGTTTCGCCTGCGAAACAGGTGCGGTGTTTCGCAGGCAGTATCTGCGCAAACCCGCTTCTCAGGCCGGTTTACCTTAAACTCATCCATACTTACCTTGACGCCCATAGGATGCCAGCACCATCAGCACATCAAAGCTGATAGACGAAGTGTACGCATTCTTTCCTACTTTTTGCCCAAGCGCGCTTCCCTGGACCAATCCTATTGAACCCAAATGGGTGCACGGCAAACGTGCTGTGGTCGAACCCTGCTGGTGTTCTTTCTGCCTAGCACTTGGCCCTGCGCATCTGTGCCTAGTATCGCTGTGCGTACGAACCTCATTTATCCCTTTCCGAAAAGGTCAGTTGAGAATGCACTAAGCAAAGCCATACGTAAGACTTTTATTGTTCAGACGACTACGCAGTACGAGATGAGATCAAGTATGACTGCCAAACAGAGCCAGCTCTAGGAGGTCTACACCGATGTTACATCCCCAGTCTACTTTTCACTGGAAACGGTTGCCGTCAAAATCACGAGATAGAAGATTTAGTACCGGACGTGATCTGATTCACTCTACTTAGTGATCACTCGATGACAAGCTTTTCTGGCTAAAAGCCCCCGCTCTCTCATCAGACGAGTGATCCGCTTACGCGCATGCCTACAACCAGAGACTAAATAGTTGTACTATTAGCTTCATCGATGACTTTTTCCATCAACGAAGCACGTCCTGTAGTCCATATAGCTTCAAATAAACTTACACCTAGTGAGGAACGAAGGCTAGCAATGCTATTTTCATAAGGTAAGTAATCATAAGCATTGATGACATTAGACCCTATTAAATCCGCTTGAGCGAAGAGTCTCGTTGCTTGCTCTAGATTATTACACAAATAAGATATTTCCGCAATTTCAGCTAGACATAATGATATTCCTCTATGATCATTAATATGCACAAATAAAGATAAGCTTTCTTTGTAAAGACCCAGTGATTTATTGTAGTCACCTAAGTAACGTGTTGCTTTACCTAAATTTGCAAGAGAGGCAGCAACACCCCAGTAGTAACCTATTTTACGCCTAATACTCAAACTCTCTTTATAAAAAATAGCTGCTTGTTCAAAGTTACTTCTACGTAACTCGATCTCACCTATATTATTCAAGACTGCCGCCATTGACCACTCATCATTAATTGAGCGGAAAATGTGAAGGCTTTCCTCTAATAACATAGCAGCCTTGTTATGCTTATTCTCGAGGAGTGACACATTGCCTAAATTATTAAGTAAGCGTGCTATTCCCTTTTTATTCCCTAATATTCGGCAAATTTTCAAGCTTTCTTCAAAAAATTGATTGGCTTGCTCTATATTTGATTGGCTAATTGCTACTTCGCCCAAAGTAATATATGCCTCACTTTCAATTTCCCGGTCACCCAGATGTTTCCCTAATTGCAAGGCTTCTTGAGCTATAGCCTTCGCTTGCTCGAAGTCGTTTTGCCTATAGGACAAAGCTCCAACTCCTACCAATGCTTTAGCCTTAATAGCTACCGACACAGAGGAAATTTTTTCCTGTGCTAAAAATTTTTCTAACCAATATCGTCCTTCAGATACGTAACCACACATCCACCAAAAACGCCATAGTAAACCGCAAATACGCAGACCACTAAGAACTTCATGATGCTCTTCACACCACTCTAATGCTGTTAAGATATTGCTATGCTCGGCATTTAATCTAGACAGGCAAATTTTTTGATTGATATCATTCAAATCAGGAATAATTTCCTCTAAAAATTGTACGTAATATTCACAATGCTTTTGACAATAGAGCATACATTCTTGTGTAGAGAAAAGTTCCTTATTGAATTGGCGAATGGAACTCATCATAATGAAACGAGGTTCTCCATCTTCTTGCTCTTGTTGCCTAAGTAGACTCTTTTCAGTCAGCACTCGTAATAAATCAAAGAGATCTATGTCATCCTGCATACAACAGACTATTTCAACAGCTTCAATGGAACATCCTCCAGAGAATACTGATAACCTTTTAAGCAATTCTTTTTCATGATTATTTAAGAGTTCATGACTCCATGCAATAGTATTATGTAATGTTTGATGACGAATAGAACGATTACTCTCCTTACTCAGTAATAATTTCATTTGATTTTTTATTCTCTTTACGAGTGATTGAGGAGGTAGTACATTTACACGTGCAGCAGCTAGTTCTATAGCAAGTGGTAGACCATCAATATGCTTACATATATCAGCTACAGCTTTAAAATTTTTGTCGGTTAATTGAAAATCTGGTTTTACTGTTTTAGCTTGTTGCAAAAATAGCATGACAGCTTCATATTGTGCTATTTCTACAATACCTGTGCTTAGGCGAATATCCGGTATTTCGAAAGGCAGTACATGGTATTCATGCTCTCCACCTAGATACAACTTTATTCTACTAGTAACTAGAATTTTTAAGTTAAGACAAAATATCAATATCTCATGTATTATTGAAGAAACTCCTTCAACCTGTTCACAATTATCTAGTAGTAAAAGCGTTTTATTTTTACCAATATGATTTTTTATCTGACTCAATGTATCATATATGCCACTACTTCTACTGTTAATACCAAGAATACGTACTATTGTATCCACCAAGTTATTTTTGTCTCGAACCATTTCTAAATCAATAAAATACACTCCATTACTAAACTGATCGGCAATATCTGCTGCAACCTGTAAACCTAGGCGAGTTTTACCAACTCCACCCGAACCTATTAAGGAAACGAGCCTGACTTCTTCTTTAAGCAATAGGCAGCTAACATTTGCTAAGTCTTTTTGGCGACCCACAAAGGGAGTTAGTTGGGTAGGAAGATTGTTTGGGTGGCTATCTAATGTTTTTAGAGGAGGAAAAGTAGATGGTAAGTCTGCTGCAACAACTTGAAAGATTTGTTCTGGAGACTGAATATCTTTCAACCGATGTTCTCCCATATCCAGTAACTCAACATCGTGAATGGTTTTATCTTTGATCAATCTGTATGTCACCTGTGATAATAACATCTGTCCACCATGAGCAGATGAAAGTATTCTCGCAACTCGGTTTAAGGTCTGTCCAAAGTAGTCAGCTCCTCGATGTTCAGCTTCACCAGTATGAAGAGCTATACGAACGCGAATCGGGTTGATATCTTCATCCCAAACTGCTAAACTTAATAACCTCTGCGCTTCTATTGCAGCATTGATAGCATTATTAGCGCTATCAAATACCACGTAAAATGCATCTCCTACTGTTTTAAATACCATTCCGTGATGTTTTTCCACAATATTATACATCAAGTTATCATGGTGAACTATAGCAGTCTGCATTGCTTCTGGATAACGTTCCCAACGTATAGTACTTCCTTCAATATCAGTAAAAAGGAAAGTTAATACACCCGTCGTCGGTAATTTTTGCATCTTTTTAAACTTTCTTCGCTTGGCTAAATCTTTACAACTATTTCTTTCCAGGAACTAGGTAATTGCTTCCAATCCCAAGTGCTGATGCTATTTGCGATATAGCTTCCTACAGTCTTCGCGTGATCCTCGTGACACGAAGTACAAAAAGCAAGAAACTCTATTACCGTTGCATTCCATAGAAATGGAATTGGTCCAGGGCCAGCTTTCAAAATGTGCGAAACTTGTAAAATAAATTTCAAATACTCATTGTTTAAGTGAAGTTGTTTCATTTGTAACCAGTTATGGCCTCCTGGAGCAAGAAAGCATGAATGCTCGAAGTGTTGATCAATAAATGGTACATAATACATGCTATCTCTATCGTTAGCAGCTACTATATAGGCTATTTCTGCTACTGCATTATCAAAGGTGAGTGAAAGTATCTCATCAGGGAAAATACTGAGATCAAACATATCATCTTTAGATGCATTAATGGGAAAGGTAGAACATTTGCCTTCAAGGTAATCCAGAATGCCGAACCCTATCTTAAGAGCATCTACTGTATTATTTCGGCGCATATGAATGCGCATTATATTCAAGGTAACCTGGAGTCTATGAAGATGAAAACATACGAATTCTTGTTGCTTCTCTAATATGCAATCAATCTCTAACGCTTTAAAGAGATGTTTTAGAGCTGTATCAAACAGACCACGCCGATAATCTATATAGGCTGCTGCTGCTTCGTATAAAGTAAGGCATATACTGTTAGCATTCGAAGAAAGTGAACATAATCTCAATATTATCTCAGCCTGTTTTAACACACTATCTGCTTCAGAATACTTACCCACCCTTGCGACTGTGATAGCCCTGGTTTGCAAATCTTGGAAATTTTGTATATGTTCAATATCATTTCCAGACATGTATTTTTTAATAGCCAGGGAGATGATATTTTTGCTCTCAAAAGTTCTTTTCTTCTTTTTCAAACCTTCATCATACGCAAAAATCACTGCATCCAGTTGATGAAGTATCACATCATTAGTCATACAATCTCCCCTCTTGACTCCTGTGATCGATTCCTCTGTCCAATCTACCAGGATTGTCAAAGCATAAAAAACAATCAAGGTTTTTGCACAAACCACCGTAGATACTACTCCATCTGATCTAGACCACTAGGGAGTCAAACGAAGTAACCAACGTGTGCATCGATGCATCCCACTGACACTAGTCGCTGAGAATACTAATCGATACATAAATTCGATTTATACCACATTAGACCCCACAAATGTAAAAGATGTAAATCAACTACAGACCGTAGTCATAGTTTGAGTCTGAACACAGATTATGACTACGGTCTGCAATATTTAGAATTCGTAAATTTTGCAAAGCTAAGATGGATACTGGTATCCACTCAAATGGATTCGCACCTAGATATAAACGTTGTAATTCTGCTAAGCATCCCAGTTCTACAGGAATGTCCTGCAAAGAGTTTTCGTACAGATTGAGGGTTTGCAAAAATTGCAGTTGCTTAATCTGTAGTGGAAGCTCTTTTAGCCTGTTAAAGCCTAAATTTAAAATTCGTAAGTTCTTTAAGGCAAAAATTTCTGGTGGAAACCCCTCTAAATCGTTACCATATAGTGAAAACTCCTCTAGTTTTTGTAAATGTATAAGCTCAGAGGGTAAAGCGCTAAAATGATTAAAATCCATCAACAGTCTTTCTAAATTGCTCAGTTGTTTTATTTGCGGAGGCAAAGTTTGTAACTGGCAACGAAGCAAAAATAGAGCTTTCAAATTTACCAACGAGCCTATCTCTTCGGGTAAATAAGAAATGGGATTGCCAGAAAGGACTAACTTTTGTAGATGCGAAAGCGAGAAAATTTCTAATGGAAGTTTTGAACGTTTGCAATTTGAAAGATTAAGATTCACCACAAATCCTTCTTCATCGTACATGCAAATTAAAGGTTGAGATTCCACTTTATCAATAATTCTTGCCATTAGAACCTTGTCTCTTATCTCGCTCATACTTATACTTCCTTATACCTCTTCACTTCTAACAGTTAGAACGCTCACCACAAAGAACATAGAATTTATCGTTGCAGTGAATCACTGTTATCCTTTACTGATCTTTTCGTACTATAGCTAGCATATAACGCAGATATGCAAAAAATCACTCCAACACCTGCAAAGATCGTATCAATGGGACCAAAATTGATCTGTGCTAACTCCATATGAAAGTTAACCAGCACTTTACCAGAGAGATAAGCAGCTATACTCACCGCAATAAGGTTTGCTAATACCGATACAGGATTTAATACAGCGATAACTCTACCAATCATATTCTTAGGAGTTGCTTCTAACAAAAGCGGTGTGGTTGCAATTCGCACACCATTAATTACTAAACCAAGCAGAAAAAACATCGGAATCGCAACAACGAAATTTGTTAAACGTGAAATAACAGTGATTACACATCCTAATATCAGGAGGGAAGTGTATAGCATCCTTTCATTCCCAACTTTCTGAGCGATTTTACCAGTAAAAAGAGAGCCTATGATTATGCCGCTTCCAAGCATAGCACCCATTATACCTGATAAGCGCACATCTGCGTGTAGGTTTTTTTCAATAAAAAATATGTAGAGAGAGTCAAATGCGCCTACTCCTAAAGCTGCGATTGTTGATGTAATAATAAGCATACGTACCAGATGGTTTTTGAATGAGAATACCAACCCTTCTATAAAATCTTTACGCAAACTACCATTGACTCCATCCTTACTTTCCTGCTCTACATCTACTTTGATGCATTTGATCATCACCAAAGATACAACAAAGGAAAGTGCATTAATGATGAGAGCCCACTGAACTCCAACAGTAATTAGGAGAGGAGCAGCTAGCGGTGGTCCAATAATCCGTGCAATTGCTTGCATTGACTGACCCAGACCTATAGCATGAGCTCTTTCTTTAGTAGGAATGATATTGCCAATAAAACCTACATATGCAGGATTAAAAAATTGCGCACACACACTCATAAGGAAACCAACAAGACAAATTATTACTAACTGGACAAATGGCTCTACCTTCTGCCCTGAAAGCCAGGGCAAAGGAAGTGCTCCTGTCAAGAGTATAAGGAGGAGCATAAAAAAGCCACGACATCCGTCCATCCTGAGCATCGTCTGCTGGTGCTTCCATCTGTCTACAAATACTCCAGCGATTGGTCCAACAAGAATATTTGGTAACATTTCTGCAATCAGAACAGCGCCTAAAGCTAATGGAGCCCATGACTGTCCCTTAGCAATGATAGTTACAATCCAAATAGTTAATGTATAACCAGAAATTTGGTCCCCAATCACCGAAATAGACTGACCAATAAAGAGGAACTTAAAGTTACGATTAATTAACCAACTTGATCGAGTAGTGACTGAGCTGGTGTTCATTTTACTACTTTCCACAGATAAAACTCCTTCGATGCTTTTTACGGGAAACCGTATCGCAAGCTTTTACGCTTTTCATCTTCTTTATCACTCTCACATTTATTGAGCAGTTACATTGCTCGCCAATGCTTTAAGCAGTGTTTTCACTTGAAATACAGTTAGATCTGGATGTTTTTCGAGAATCTTAGCAACAATACCTGTAATATGAGGAGCCGCAAAGCTATTCCCTGTAGCCGTAATTGATTTATGGTTTAACCAAGGCACAGTTACATCAATGCCTAAGGCACCAAATTCGACAGGAGGTCTAGGATTGTAGTAAAAACATTGCGCATTTTGTTCTTGATGAGATGCTACAGAGATTACCGAAGCATATACAGAAGGATAACTAGGAATAGGAAGGTTATTGGCCGCAGTAATCAGAATAACATTTTTAAAATATGCTAAATCCGCAATTTCATGCAGCGCTTCAAAAAACTCTTTTTTTCTAGTGCCAAGACTGAGGTTACAAATGTGCATCTTATTTTCAATTGCCCAACGCAATCCCTCTATAAAGATTTGTCCGCTTCCAGTTAATGCCTCACCAAGCACCTTTATACTGTATATTTTGCAATCAGGTGCAATTGAACGAATAATTCCAGCACAGGCAGTACCATGACCATAAGAATCTTGATGAATAACATCGCTATAATTAAAACCATTCAACGTTTTTTCTATATTTACGTATCCCTCAATTGGGCCATGTAAGCCTGGATGGGTAGCATCAATTCCGCTATCAATTACTGCAACTTTTACATCTCTTCCTGTACTTTCCCCAATAACATTTTCTCTATTAATACCTCTCAATATATCTATTTCTTGTATAGATTCTAAGGCATCTTTCGTAAATGAAGTGCTACCAGCTGGTAAATACATATTCATTACAGTATCCTTCCTAAATTGCGTTCCTAAGCATTCTTCTGTTACCTTGATCCACCTCTTGCATATGTGTTACTAAACTACGCAAGATTTGCTTACACAGACGACAGTTTTGTTCCCCAGAAAAAATGAGTTCTCGTACTAATAGTGCCACTTCACGGGCTTCAGAATTAAGAACATTATTGTTTTTCAACCAGGCTACAAACTCATGAGCCTGCGATTGTAAGGAGGTTTGATCTTCAATAGTCAATCCTTTAAAGGTCTTGAGAAGTTCATTCATAATACTTTGCTGATCATCATACACTTGTGATTGAGCTATGGCAATAGCAGCAATATTGGCAAATGTTCCAAGTATTTCTATATCAATGCCAGTAAAAGAGGATGAGCCAATTTTGTCAAGGAGTTCTAATACTCCAATGATGCGATCCTCAAAAAATAGTGGCACACAAAGAATATTCTTAGGAGTATAATTAACAGCTGTAGCGATATCATGAGCTAGCCGATAGTCTTCTTGCGTATTAGCAATAGCCATGGGTTGTCCTGTAACTGCAACCAAACCAGCAAAACCATGACCTATAGGCACACGGAATTTTTTTACCTTATGCGCTGTAGGTCCCAATGCTACCTCAAAAACCAGATCTTTCATTTCTTCATCAATTAAGAAAAGCGATGCTGACTGCGCAGAAATAACTTGCATAGCTGCCTGCACAATCATCTCTAATAAACGAGAACGACTGAAAGGTGAGATGATGATATTCTCGTTAGTTGAGCTAATTAAGAGCCGAGATAACCTTTGAGCAAATTTCTCCTGTTCTAACGAATGTTTCAATCTGGATATTTCTTCATCTCGCTCTCTTATAGTTTTTCTTAAATCTTCATTTGCTCTTTTGATATCTTTTTCTTCTGTCATTTTATGACTCCAATAATTCTTATTCTTTTACTGATTTGATAGACTGAAAACCTGAACGGCTCAGTAGATATGGTAAAGATGCTGGATCACTCAAACGTAGAAAGCATGTTGCAACTCCTGAATAGCCAAGCATATAGTCCGGTGTGTAGTTATTCAGACTATCAGTTGGGAAGACGTACAAGTCATCTTGCTCCCAACTAAAAGTGCTCAGTAAATCTCCTAAAGAGACTGCTTCTTGCAAATAAACACCGCCCTTCGTTGCTTGATACATATCTACGAGAAACTCGATATTACCAGCTAGACCATGACATTGCGTGGGATTAGACCATCTTGATGCAAATGAAGTCGATCTTGCAGCTCTTTGTGCATAGCTAAGAGCGTCCTCAACGATAGAATATTTTGCAGCATGAAGAAAAAAACGTCCTATTCCTGTAGCGCCATGACACCAGAAAACACTAGAAAGAGTCTTTTGATTCTCAGCCACTGGCCAATTTATTCCGCTTCGGTCTTCAAGGATAGTAACACTTTGCCTTTTTAACCAAGCTGCTGCACCTTTGACCGCAACTAATAACTGTTCATTGAGAGTGATTTCAAAAAGGTCAAGCAATGCATCAGCAATACCAGCTGCTCCATGAGCGTAGCCAAGAGGTATATCTTGACTGAGTTTTCCGTTTTCATCGGGAACAGCCCAACAAATTTCTCCAGTGTTTCTCGGCATCGCTACTTTTATGATATAATCTGCGCACCGAGTAGCTGCTTGAAGATGCTCAGGTTGGCCTGTAGCGTCCCAAAGCAAAAGGTGAAACCGCAAGCGACCTGCAGCACCTGTCATTAAATCGGGAGAGACGTAAGGCATAACTGCAACTTGCCGACCATATTGAATAGCAGTAGAAAGGAGTTGCTGATCTTTCAAAAGTAGTCCAGCTCTGAGCAATGCTGCTCCTACTCCTGCTTCTCCTACGTATAATCCCGGTAGCGGCTGATTATTCAGTATGGGAGCTGACGTTAGCCACAAAGTTCCTTCACGTAAGGTGGATCGCGAATTTTCGTCTCCAAGTTCTGCATCAAGCTCTGTTAACGCTAACACAACGCCCGCAGTTCCAATGGATTAAGGTTCAGCCCCTTCGAGCAACACCTCTGCAGTTTTTTCGGTAAGCGACCAATAATGTGGTGGTAAGAAATTGATAGCAAGTGAGAAGGCTCGTTCCTCCCAGTTGTCTTCGCTTTTCTTATTGATGACATTATAAATTGCATGCATGTTGGGCACAATTCCCTCAGCAATTTTCTGGACAATGCGGTATTCTTGCATGGGTGTAACGCGCCGTTGTAAAAGTGGACGCGCCTCCCACATACCAGCATGAATGTCCTCAATGCCAGACTTGTTGCGCCAGTACACGTTGATTAGTCCGTTGGCTAACCAGCGAGTGGGGTGAGGCATGATCTCAGCTCGTTTTTGTTCCAGCCATTCCTCCCCGTACTGTTCTTTGAGCATGTCAAAGAAGTTCCGGCGTGATTGAGCCGAGTTAATAAAGCTCATTGTTCGATACAATTTATTGTTCGTTTTCTCGTTAAGAAATGGTGGGAGCATAGGAAGTGTTTGTGCTGCCTTGACCATTTTCCGAAAATGCCCGTCATCCGCTCGCATCAACTCGATCCACAGGGCAAAGGCGGCTGAGGACTCGATATTGATCCGTGCCATTTCGTCATCACCAATCATACTGATCTCGTCCTGTTCCGTTTGCGGCCAGATCGGTTTGCTTCGATCAGCAAGGACTGCAAAGTAGGTTCCCCAACGTAAGCAGACAGCAATGGTTGCGAGCGCTACCTCTCCAAAATCAAGCTGAGATTTTGGTGGAATTTTGCTTTCGCGAGAAATCGTTTCCAGATAACGCAACACCTGATCATACATGGTCGGTTCTGGTGGATGGATGACGCGACAGGACAAAGGTTTTCCTAGGGCAGTCTCTTCTATCGTTTCTTCCCACCATCCTGCATCAAGGATAAAGGTATCGCTGACTCTGACAGACAATTGCTGGTGTTCCATCTTTTTTCTCCTTACTACATATATGCACGTCATTAGTCATTCTTTTCCAGATCATTAGTGAATTCCTTATTGATCTCCTGTGCTGCCTTGCTTCTTGCCGCACTTATTGGAATGAACTCAGCATAAGAAGAGTTCTTTCGTATCTGCACGAGCTTCCTGCCTCCTTATCTCGATAGCGGAGCAGATAAAATCCGTTCTATTGGAGATAGTGCCTAGCCTTGCGCTTATACGAGTGATGGGCAAAAAAAAGGAAACAATGATGTGAGGAAGCGGCCCAACAGCTTTTACACCCATAAGGGAAAAGTCGATTCCTCCTACCTCCTCTCTGTCATCCACAAGCAGACGTTCTCTCTATCTGGACGTTTAGGATCACAACGGTATCAGACGGAACTGCTGAACGTTCCAGGAGCACTTTCGTCGATTCATACTCCTCATGGCTCAAGTGAGGAAGTTCTTCCATATTTTTATTTCTCCTTGTTATACGCGAATACTACCTGATAGGCTATGCCTGCTAGGATTCCCTGGCTTTTGCTATTTTGTTTCAGTCAGACGTGTATGAAAAAGTACTCTGGCAAGTTTTATCTCATGATTGCGATCACTTAACGAATGGAACTGATAGTTATGCCATAGTTCTGTCTGTTCACACTTACGAACCCTAAAAAGTTTAGATGCTCTATTAGAGATGGAAACGCTGGAATAACGGTTGCACATAGGTAGTGAAGAATATAGAATGATGGACCTGTGTCCAATGCAAAGGAGCGAGTAGAGCCGGGGGAAAAAGTGGGTTAGACATGATTTGCTTCAGGAACTTTTGTGCATCAGCTTCACGGTTCAGTTCAAGGCAGGCTAGGGCAAGCCAGAATGCGACTGCCATCCAAAAGCGACATCAACACTACCATAAAGAAGGGCGAGAACATGGTAAAAATCCTGGCGGAGATAACTCACAAGGGCGGACAGCAAACGATCTCCTGGAGTAGCAAGATCTTCAATACTATCTGCATCAAAGTTCTCTTGATGAAGGATATTTTGTAGCAGTGGCACTACCGTACTGCCCATTTTCTTAAGAGCAGTAGCGATCAGATAGCGACTACGGTCCCAGCGACGATAGAGAGTATCGATGAGATGTTGTGCAATAGTTACGTCTCCAATGTTGCCTAGTGCAATGATAGCCTCATTAGAAATTTCCTCATTTTCCTGATGGAGAGCATTCAGAAGCTCAGGGACTGCACGAATATCACCTACTTTCCCTCTGGCTAGAGCAGCTAAAGTACGTACGTCTTGGAGTGGATGGGACAATGCTCCAACTAAAGCCTTGATTGCTACAGGATGGTCAGTCTGTGCCAAATTATCAATAGCCCCTTCACGATCTTCTGGGTTAGCACTGTCGAGGGCTGTAATAGCCATTCTAATGTATGATGGTGTCGATTGAGACTGTTGTACTCGGTGAGGCTCTAAATGCTCTACTATTCCTTCTATTGCTTTGATAAGAGCTTGCCAGGGCTGTCTCAAGGGATCAGTGAAGTCAAATTTGGGAAGCGTTGTGAGACGTGGATGTAGCTCTGTTTCCTGTCATACTATTACGATGACTGGTATCCCAGCTCCAAGAGCAAATATCCACTCATATCTGACGGTCTCAGATGTCTTTGCTGCGGGAGTCATAATTGTCAGAAGTGCAGAAATATTTCTAATTGCTTGTTCGATGCTTGTATAGCTCTTTTCTAGAGTAAGGGAAGTATCACGTTCCAAAACGAAAATCCCCTCATTTTTCAGATACAGTAGCAGTAATTCTGCAAAATCTCTATCTTGATCTCCATAAGAAATGAAAATATTACTCATAATTGCCTCTTATGTCTGAAGGTACTCCAGTAAACTTGACTTCGTGACTTTTTGAAGAGGTCAGCCTCTTGCCAAGTAAGCAGATAATAAGTCACAAAGGTTATCTGGATCTATGAGTGTAACCTTTGTGACTTGTGGAGATGAATTATTAATCCTCTTCATCTTCTTCAATTGGTAATGGATCATCCGATGTTGCTTCTAACACACCGAAACCAACAATTTCTCCGTCCTCTAATAAATCTGGTAGCTCGCTTTCACCCTCTCCTTCGGCTTCGATGTCCTGCAATACACCTACTAATGCGGATCTTAGTGCATCAATAGCTCCTTCGTGAGTGTCGGAGACTCCACCTACATCAGGAAGGGCTGGAAAAGTAGCAACATAGGTGATCAAGCCTTCCTCCTCTTTCTTCTGAATGATGTAAGCGTGCTTGAATCTGATCATATTCGCTCCCCTTGTTTTTTCTAAATGTCTCTGTTTGAAAGAAACTTATTCATCCTCTTCAGGTTGAGGTATTTGCACATCATTCTCTTCTATTTCTTGGAGTGGTAAGACATATTCATCAGTCAGTGATACAAGGTGGAGTGGAAAGGGATAGACTGTGGGATGGTTATAGTGCGATGCCATTGCATGTCGCAATTCATCTGCTACCGTTGGACACATGAGAGCCTCACCTGGCTCTGTACAGAATATTGTCATCTCTACTATGCTGGGATTCCAGGCAGCAGTAGGATTAGGTGCGATGTCTCTCTGGTTACCATCCTTGTCTACTTTCACACGAGACATTCCTTCTGATAGCTCTTTGCTTCTGGCAGAGAAACGTAAACATCCTTCCGAACTCTTCAACCCGTGAAGACGAAAAATTCAGCTCGCCTAAAAGCTCCACATAGTCAATTTGCTCTTTCAGTTCTTCCTCAATGTCTATCAAGC
>DAOUDD010000212.1:0-9018 GCA_034431765.1 Ktedonobacteraceae bacterium
AGGCCGAACACGCAGCAGAAGATTTCCTTCGTCTTCATCGTACGCAAGCCCAAGATCGGCGCTCAGCCTTTCGCGCAGGGTTACAAAGACACGCGAGTTCTCACCGGCAGCACTGATTCTAAAGCTGGAAAACGTCTGTGCTTTATGCGGCTTACAAACGGCACGAATAGACGTAAGTAGCCGGAGGTAGTGCTGGTGCCCGAGCAGAGCACGAGGACGCACAACAGGAAACTGTATAGCCAATGAGACTGAGACCACGATACGCAGTTGTAACAAGTGATCCAATGCTCCTGCATAATGGACGTAGAGTTCCTCTGGATCATCGGTAGGCAAAAATTGTACGTTGCTGCCAAAACGAGCTTGCAGTTCTGCTTGAGCAAATGGCTTAAGGCCGTGTAAGATATCGCAACATAGCAAAGAGCGTACGAATTGAGCCTGTTCTCTGGCACGATTTTTCATCTGGTTGTTTGCTCCTAAAGTGAGAATAAAGAGAGACAACTGGTCAGAATGCCTGAAGCAACAACCCTGTGCCAAAGGGTGGAGAGAAAACAAAAGACGCAAGTGGTGATAATACAAACCAGCTTGCGTCCAGAAAAAGGCTACTTCAAAGAAGGGAGTGGGCAAGAATACGAAAATAGGTATGGAGATTGGAGATGCCCGACAGCAATGAAGAACCTGCTAACCATGTGCCTTGCGTCATAACAGACACACCCGAATACAGTTACTGCATGTAGCAACAGTATATTCACTGTAGTAGAGATGTTTCTATTCTATTTGCAATAGGCGGGCCATACTCTGGCACAAGGTTAGCGCGTCGAGGGCATATGAAATCCTTACATGTGTTTTTGATTGACCAGAGCATCATAAATGATTGCCTTGAGAAAGTCAAGAATGCACCGATAGTTTTCTCTAGAGGGGCACGTTTTTAGACAACTCTTGACAACAGAGCACGAGATCACTATAGTGTCCATGCGAATAGAGCGGCGTAGTTGTTGAGAAAAACAGGTTTCTTTTACCAAAGAGCTATATACATGTATACGTGCATATATATGTATAGGAAAAAATGCCTTCCTGTTACTAAATTTAGCCTCGTCGCGTCTCTTCTAAATAGACATCGTCGAAAGCAAGAATACTCGATGGGTCTCAGAGTAGACCTGTGGAAATTTATCCTGTTCCATAGTTCTTTATAGAGTATCTCCATGTAGCAAGTATTCACATTCGCGTAAAAGCAGCGATAAATTCTTCTTTTCTCTATAAGAATGAAGTATTCAAGAATCTAAACAAGTTCAGGAGACAAAAAACTTGCGCTATCTATCCGTACTTCAATCTGTCGGAGTATTGCGCCGCCGTCCATCTCAAAGCACTGCGGGGGTGCTTTCTGCGACACCTGGCAACTCGGTGAGTCGTGAAGGCGTTGATGACGAACTTCCTGCGGGTCCGGCTATTTTCGGTTTGCGAGGCCGCCGGCTTCTGTGGACTATTGGGCTGCTCGCGCTGGCGTTGCGGATCATCTTGATCCCAATCGGCCATGCCTGGGATCTGACCATAGACTATGATATGTTCATCGACCTGGCGCGCAACCACTCGCCCTACGATACCTTCAACTTTCTCGCCCATATCGCGCAATCGGCAGAATGGGACCATGTCTATGAATACTATGCGTATCCGCCAGTACCCTTGTATCTATACTATCCACTGGCAAAAATCTTTATTCTCCTCCATCCACATGCAACCTATTTTTTCCCTCAATCATTTTCGTATGCAGCGCCCCCGCTGCCACTTGACTTTTTCGTTCTGTTCAAGCTGCCGATCTGGATCGCTGACTTTTTGATTGCAGCCCTCCTTGCACGTATGACCGGGTTGGTACGGACGGCACGAGACTACCTGCTCAATCCCTATGTACTGCTCATCAGCGGTGCCTGGACATTTGATGCGATCATGGTACTTGGCATTGTTGCCGGGGCATATTTTATCTATAAGCAGAAATATGCTTATGCTGGTATTGCGCTTGCATTTGGCACTATGGTTAAATTCTTTCCCATTCTGGCACTACCTACCTTCCTCATTTATATGATCAAGAAAGAGCGACACATCAAGGATATTCTGATCTTCCTTGCCTCGTACGGTATTGCCTGCCTGGTGTTCCTGGGACCATTTCTTCAAGGTGTGCTAGAAGTGCTCAGCTTTCATAGCGGACGTATGGGTGGAGGCATTACCTGGCAGGTCATCTGGTCGGCCTGGGCATTCTACCCGCCAAACCTTGATTTGAATCCATTGCGGCTCGCGATTGGAGATTTTGGTACGCCAATACTGCTTATCGTTTTGTTACTCACGTACTGGTACATCTGGCAAAGAGAGATGACTTTCAACCGGATGATTATCACGACACTGGTTGGTTTCTTTATTGGCTCGAAACTGATCAATGAGCAATATGTGCTGATGCTCTTCCCGTTTGTGCTAGTTGAGGCGCAGCGTTTGAAAGGAATCTGGCGCTGGTTTAGCCGCCTCTTCTGGATTATCCCATTTACGTTTGCTGCGATACACGTGCCGATTGATCGCTTCATGTGGCTGCTCTACCATATGCTTTTGAAAGGTCGCGCTGAAATTATTAACACGCGCGGCCTCACTGGATTTGAGTGGAACGCGATTCCCTGGCAGCATCCAAAGGATGTACAGATCTTACAGATTGTCATCGCGCTCTTCTTCCTCGCGTTCTGTATTGTGGTTTTCCTCTGGCCTCCCAAACCGATACACTATCTGCGCCGCAGGAAAGAGGCAGTGGAAACACAACCAGATAAGGCTCCTGATGGGAGCATTGATCTTGTATCGGCTACTTCCTAATTCATTTTTTGAAGAGCATTACTATTACTTCATCCAAACAAAAGAGGTTCAGCACTCATGTTACGAATGCAGACATCACATGTGACACCATCCTTACGTGTCTTTATCTCGAAGGTTATTACACCGGTTGTTCTTCTGGCGGGACTCCTTATCCTCGTCTATTATAATTTTACCGGAGTGCTCAAGACGACTCAGGACCAGGAGGATCATTTCCACGGAGTGATTACCTTTAATCAGGGTCCGTTCAGTTACCAGTTTAAACAAAATGGCGGTGGGGATCGACCGACGTTTCAGTACAATGGTCATCGATTGCTCTCGATCAGCGAGTGGAACTCTTCAATGACAGTAGATGGGGTGCGCTCAAACCTGTGGGATACCAATCATGGATATAGTTATGATGAGAAGAAACAACAGGTTTTTAGCACGACAAGTGGTGATGGGTGGCAGCTCATTCAGATTCTGACGCTTGTTAATGACCATACGGCAACCGATGAGCTGCGTTTCGTGGCACGTCCAACGAGAAGCCCAGGGCCAGCTCACTATGTTATCGACCTTGCGCATACCAACCAGATCTTTTCCAATCCTCAGGTGAAAGATAATACTTTCACAGCAGGAACGCTGGAGGGTGACCCGGAGAGTGTGTTCAAGCAACAGGACCCACGGCCAAACGCGACCATTACACTGAACGTGAAGGCCGATGCAGCCAAAGAGGTGCTGGTCAAACAGAGCAATTCCTACCTCACCGGTCCATACAGTGCGCCGTGGACGAACGCAGTGGAGACTGAATACACAATTGATAATCCCACACCACTGCAGATTATTTCCCTCGGAACGGAGACATTGACGCTGCAGGCCAATCCACCTGCCCCAGGGACGCCAACAGATATCAAACATCCGTAACTCGCCCCCACAGGTCCAAAAGAGCCATCAGAGCTTTCTAGTGGCTCTTTTTTAATGCTCAACGGGTAGAGCTGGCTGCGTGAATAATCCCTCTGGTAGTTCCTGGGGTACAAGGACTTTGAGGGCACCAGGAGCAACACGTATGACTGTTGCAGGGAAGCCACGCTTGCTTGTATGCCCCTCAGGGTCGCCATCAACTTGAATGGCAACCGGTCGGCTTGTATGCAGTTTGATCTCTTTCGCGGCTTCGTAGCGCACCCACTGTTGCCGACCTTTGCGGCGCAGCAGGAAATCGATTAGCACACTGATACGGCCAAAGATGTTCTGGTTGCGCACAACGCAGAAGTCAAGCAAGCCATCATCGCATCTAGCGCGCCAGGTAATGCGAATGGCTCCCGCATAAAGCTGTGTATTACCGAAAATCACCTGGAGTGAACGCATGCGAATCGTGCGCTGCCCCACCTGGAGAAACGCTGTGAAGCTAGAATAGCCCAGACCGAGCCAGGTGCCCAGCACGATATATTTTAGAATACCAAAGCGCTTGCTCCGCTGCTGCTCAATGGTGTGTGCAACTTCAGCATCGAATCCAAGAGAACACATCAGCAAAAAGTAGCGCTGATTGACCTGGCCCAGGTCGATGCGCCGTATCTGCCCACTCACCAGCACTTCACGCGCACCATGGTTGGTCAGGGGAATACCGATTTCACGTGCCCAGACGTTGACTGTGCCGCTGGGGAGCACACCTAAGGCCGTCTCACTCCCTGCCAATTCTTGAATCACTTCGTTAATCGTCCCATCACCGCCAACGGCGATGAGCACGTCACATTGTTGCCGTACCGCCTCTTTTGCCAGATATCGTCCATCACCTGCTTGTTTTGTCAATTTCAGTTCGACCTGCCAGCCACGCTCTCTGAGATAGACAAGCGTATCCTGTATCTGTTGTTGATTGTGCTTATAGCTGCCCGCCGAAGGATTCGCAATAATAATAGCAGAGGTTGGTTTCTGACTTCCATGCACTGTACTTTGATCTGCTGATTCCTGCATAAAACACCTGCCCCTAAGAAACTTTTTCATCAAGAGAGATCTTGATAGTCTTCTACTATCTTGCTCATGAATTGAAACAAGTATCTCGCACTATGATTGAGCAAAATACGTTCTGTACCCTTCCGTACTGTACAACGGAATATGCTCTTGTTCAAGAAGAAAAAGGCTGCTCAGCAAAAACTAATAATTCTTCTAAAAGACCCTCACGCGATTCACTCGCTCTTACCACAAACGCTGGTCTTTGTGCCAATAGCACGCGTTGCGATCCCCCTCTGTACATTAGCGTTCATAATTATTGCGGTCTAGTAGCCATCACCAGGCCAGGCACAGCATTTAATCGGGATTGCTGTTGTTGAGCGTCTCCCTGACGAGTTGCTGAGAACGAGACTCAATATCGGTGAGTAGACGTTGCCAGGTCTCTTCGCCCAATTTCAGGCTCATCTCCTGCTTCGTATGCACAATCTCCGAGAGGTGTGCTTTGATGGTCGTGTCCTGGCTTTGCGCTATGGCAAAGTTTTGCTCTGCCTCTAGTAGACAGGCCAGCGCAATCTCGTAGTGGCGTAGCTCCAGGTAGCAGCGAGCCAGGCTGAGCAGAACTTCACCCTGTCGCTTCTCATGGCTTAGATCGTGATGTATGTGGAAGGCCTGCCAGAAGAAGGGGAGGGCATGTGTATACTCGCCACGGCGCAGGGAGAGCAGACCGAGATAGTTGAGCGTCTTGCCCTCGCCGTTGCGATCCCCCACCTCGCGGCGTAGCGCAAGGGCACGATCATAGCACTGGCGAGCGCGCTCGTAATCTCCGATGTTGGCAAGCAGGTTGCCGAAATTGCTCAAGGTCGCCCCTTCACCACGACGATCACCGATCTCACGGCGGATCTTGAGAGCAGCTTCGTAATACTCTTCGGCCAATTTGTTCTGGTTGAGCTGAGCGAGAACACGTCCAAGGTTATTGAGTGTCCAGCCTTCGCCACTACGGTCTCCTATCTCACGGCAGATCTGTAGTGCCTGCTCAAGTGTCTTGCGCGCCTCCTCCTTCTGGCCCAGATACTCGTAGACACGCCCCAGACTATTGAGAGCCGACGCTTCACCACGACGATCCTGTATGTTACGACGAATGAGCAGCGCCTCCTCATACTTCGCGCGCGCCTGATCCATCTGATCCACGTCGTAGTAAGCCCAGCCGATGTTGGTCAAAACGGTCCCCATACCGCCCAGGTCATTGACCTCGCGATGAATACGCAGCGCTTCCTCATAGTATGTCAGGGCATACTGTTTTTTGCCCGTATCCGCGTTCAGCCGCCCAAGGTTGTTTAGCGCCCAACCCTCCTCGCGGTGTTCACCTAGCGTACGGCAGAGGGTCAGGGCCTTTTCAAAATACTCTTGCGCCTGCTTCATGCGCCCTAGCAAGCGATAGATGACGCCCAGATCGTCATAGATACGTGCGGATTGCTTTGCTGACGCCTGCCACTTATCCAGGGGGAGAAGCAACTGGTAGAGTTCCAGTAAGGTGACGGTATTGCCCCAGCGTAGCAGATCGCTGTACAGCCCCTCCTGGACTAGCAGCGTATGGGCCGCCTGCTGCTGCCCACCCTTACAATAGTGCCAGAAGGCCTCGATCAGCGGCTGCACATCGCTGCGTTGTCGTCGTTGCGCGCGAGGAGGACAGTGTTCAGCCGCGACACGCATATAGTACTGAGCGGCGCGCAGATGCCCCTCCACCTTTGCTTGCGTATTAGCCTGCTCACTACTGGTATCGAAATGCTCAAATGCATAACTAATGACGATAGCATGCAACTGATACAGCCCCTCGCCCGCTGATTGCAGAACATGCTGCATTAAGAGCGCATCCAATGCCTGGGAGAGCTGTGCGAGTGGCAATTGCGTATCAGGATCGGCAATTGCCCGCGCAGCCTCCAGCGGAACCGGTTCGCGGTAGAGCGCAAAGGCGAGCAGAAGGCGATGCTGAAGGGGATTGAGCTGTTGCGTACAGATGTGATCGAGCAGGTTGCGCGCGACATTGCCTACCCAGAGCTGACTATACATCGGATCTTTGAAAAAGGTTGTCAGGCTGACGTGGCGATTGCGCAGCAGCGCGGCAAGCAGCGTGAGCGCATACGCATGCCCGGCACAGCGCTCTACCGCCAGGTGCAGCTCCTTCTCATCCCCCTGGATACCAAGCTTGCGCAACAGTTCGCTTCCCTCGGCAAGGTCCAGGCCTGAGACATAGTATTCCTGCATATAGGTCGGGGGATGATCACGCGTGCCTAAGGGAAAGGGACGGCTGGTAAGCAAGAGGCGGCAGCGACAGGGCTGGCTATTGATCGCATCGAGCCATTCCCCAATCCCTGGACGATCGGTCAAAACGTGACCCGTCCGCCAATCGAGCAAGTTTTCAAATTGATCTAGGACAACCAGACGTGGTGTCGGTGCACTATTCAAAGCGTTATAGAGTGTGGCCGCTTGATTTTGTGGCGCAAGCATTGTCAGGTCAGGCAGAGGTTTGCCGAGAGCGTGAAAGATCGAGCCGACGAGATCACTCATCGTCACGGCTGAGGAATCGACGTGCAGCCACAGCGCCTCGGCGTTGAAGAGACCGCTCCCAGAGTGTCGCTGCTCTTCGGCATACTGATAGACCAGAGCGGCAAGCGTCGATTTACCAACACCACCGATGCCCGTTAAGACAAGAGCTGTGAGATCTGGCCGTTGCAGTTGAGCGTAGATCGCCTGCACCTCCAGCACGCGCTGCTGAATTGTACGCGCGTTTGTCGGTGGCGGAACGGCCTCGATGCTGCGATAGGTCGGCTTGTTGACCAGCGGTGTCTGCTCTACCGACGGCACCTGGAAGACGATCTGGGGCTGAAGGGGCGTAGGTGTCTCTGTCTGAACCAACACAGGAGGGGACGAGGTAGGCTTCTCTCTCACACCCGCTGACTCGGAAGCGGGCGAGACAGGAAAGAGCCACTGGAAAAGCGTAATGAACACGCCCAGCACAGTAAAAGCTATCGGCAAGATCGTGAGCCAGGGACCGTTCTTTACTATAATCCAGATGACAGTGCCCGTAATAATTAGCAGGGAGAGCAGAGCAACCGCGAGAACACGCCCCCATGGGAGTTTTTTAGACGACGATTTGGGCGTTTTCATTCCAGGTTACACATCCCTTCTAAAGAGTCATTTAAGCACAATATGTCCATTATACCCTATAGAGGGGATGTATGCGACAGGAGAAGGTACCTTTAGTGGGAGGCTCTTTAGAGAGGCAGAAGCATGGCTAATCAGTATGCTTGTGTGACGAGACTATTCTTTTTTCCTACTACTCACTTGCTATGAGAGCTTTAGGCCTTCTTGTACGCTATGATTAAGAGGTAACTCTATCTATTAGTTGTAGTGGGAGAGGGCGAGTTGACTGAACAGGTTGGCGAGTATACTATTCTTGCGACGCTCTCGCGTGATACCTATAGCATTGTGTATCGAGGGCGGCAGCGTACAACACAACAGCCGGTCGTGATCCGGGTCTGGCCGACGGCACGTGCAGTTTCGGACGAGCAGCAACAAAGCATTTACCAGGAATGTCAGCGTCTGATACAACTGGAAGATCCATGTATCCTGCCGATGCTAGAGGTTTCGGTAGGTGACGCGCAGGTGTCTCTGGTAAGCGAGTATGCAGAGCATGGCTCGCTCTACACACGCATTTCACAAAACGCTGCCTCGCGTCTCCCACTAGAGCAGGCATTGGGCATTATAAAACAAGTTGCTCAAGCTCTTTTTACCGCTCATCAACACACTATTGTCCACGGTGACCTCACCCCGAAAAGTATCCTTTTTACGTCACCTGAGAGCGTTGCCCTGGCCCATTTTCAGATTGCCAGCGTGCTCGCAACCATTACAGGATATGTGGAAGATAGCTCTCTCTTGCGCTACTACAGTGCTCCAGAGCGCTTTAGGGGAACAATCAGCGAGAAAACAGATCAGTATGCGTTGGGCTGTATCGCGTATGAACTCCTTACGGGACAGGTTCCCTTCTCAGGTGCCGCCTATGCGACGTTGAGGCGTAAGCATAGCGATGAAGAGCCTGAAAAGCTTACGAAGATCAATCCTGCTATCCCCGCAGATGTTGAGCAAGCTGTTTTAAAAACACTGGCAAAGCAGCCAGAGGAACGGTACGTGGACATGCAAGCGTTTCTCCAGGCGTTGGACGAAGCAGAGGCACAACGTCCTATGCTGCTTTCAAGCACG
>DAOUDD010000213.1:0-4867 GCA_034431765.1 Ktedonobacteraceae bacterium
CGTAACTCACTAGCTGAAATGTGGCACTAGTCTATACTCCACTACACAATGCTCATCGAAGAGCATCGTTATATAAATATCGGGGCATATTTCGATTAAGGGCAAGATACGCATGCGAAATAATGGGATGTGCATGGGTGTGTAGTGTATTGATGAGCCAGATGACAACAAGCAATAGGATAACGATTGCCAGCACGATCATTAAAATAAGCTTTGGGCCGAGTCGAATACCTGGAACGCTGGCAGGTGTTGCTCTGTTGACCTGAAATGGTGGTGTTGAATGCTGCCCCGTATCTACCGATTGCTGAGCAGGTGTGCGAAGTTGAGGAGAAGTTGTAGGGGTGCTACGGATAGCTCCTTGCCCCTTGCTATCCACCTGCGTTACCACAGCACGTGCAGCTCCTGAAGCAGTATCTCCACTTCTTATAGTGCGATAGACACCGGCAGCTTCCTGGCGCTGGTCTGGCCTAACGACCAGCGTCTGTTGTCCCGTTATGTCTTGCTTAGCGTTTTGTGGTGCTGCTTGTTGATTGGCCGAGGCTGGTGGCGAAAGCGGTGTGCCACAGCGTGGGCAGAAAGCCGCTTGTGATGTGAGCACTAAGCCACAACGTGGACAGGTAAATTGCTTGTTGCTAGCAGGAGCCGCTGATGTAGATGGTGCAGGCGATGCAGGTATCTCAATGTGACCCTGTGAACTTTGTTGTCCAGCTTGTTGCTGTGCACGCTCATCTTTCGCCTGCTGTAGCGCATCGTAAAGTTCAGAGAGATCGGGCTGTGTCGAGTGAACGTTGACGTTCCGTGGCGTGGGCGAAGAGGGCGAGAGTCCCATGAAGACTCTGCGCAGATCGCTTGCGAACTCTGCTACAAACTGGTAACGCTCTCTTGCTTTGAGCGCCATCGCCTTCTGAATAACGAAGTTAAGCTGCTCCAGTATCTGTGGTGGTATGGAGCCAAGTTGCGCTATATGACGCGAGTGGCGGGGTGCAGGCTTTGCAGGCTTGGATACGCCAAGGCGAAACTGTCGTGCCTCTCTTGCCTCAGGGCTCTCTTCGGGAGGATTACTGGTAAGAACGCTCTGCAACGAAGGCAATGTCGGCTGGCCCTGTTGCACGAATTGATTGCGTGTTGAAACGCTGGGTGGCTCCTGCATCGTCAACGCAAAGTAGAGTGTCCCTCCCAATGCATAGATGTCGGAGCGTGCATCAGTACCACTACCGCCTGGATATTGCTCTGGTGGGGCATAGCCAGGCGTTCCCTGGTGGCGAATAAAGAACAGCGTGCGTGAGCCATCTGCCGCCGCCTTGGCATTGCCAAGGTCTACCAGCACTGCGGTACCTGAAGGGGTAATGCGAATATTGTCGGGCTTGATATCGCGATGGATAACAATTGGCTGCTGATTGTGCAGGAAGAGCACCGCGTCACAGATGGCGAGCAGCCAGGTAATAATCTGGGAAATAGGAATAGTCTCATTGCGCTGACGGACCATGCGTATCAGGTCGGTCAGGTCATTCCCCTCGATATAATTGAGAACGACATAGTAGCGCCCACGTTCGATGAACGCGTCGATAAAAGCGGGTAGACTGGGATGGTGCAGGCTGCGCAGTACAGTCGCCTCATGTTTGAGCTGCTCTTGCCCACTTGGACCAGTCACAAGATATTCTTTCACGGCATATTGGTGACGTGTTGTCAGGTCGCTAGCCAGGTAGACATGCCCGAATCCGCCACTACCCAGTACTCGTTCGATACGATAGCGCTCGTGTAGTACCGTACCTGACGGGACTGTCTCTATCATCAAAACCTCCATCGGAAGACCGTATGTGGAGAAGAGAGTCTGCCATTCTTTCTACTACTTCCAGGTGAGCGGTGACTCATGTCTCTTCCTCGCAGAAGCGCAAATAGTCCTTTGTTTCTGATCAAATGCATCTGCTGAGGGTGAACCCTTCTTCTCTATCACAGCATATATAGGGCAAAATTTCTACCGGGTGTTGCGAGACGGCTCTCGAACACGTTCGCATTATACACCAGTTCTAGACACATGTACACGCTCAGCCACTCTGATAGGATGTTTTTCGTGTTCAGCCTGCTTCCTCAAGAACACACTTTCAGAAAAACAGCAGAAGGTGTGCTATATTCTATGTCAAAGCTTGTCGTACAACTATATTGGAGAAGAGTGGCTTCTCTTGCTCGATATTGGCTAACGTGGTCAATGAGATGTCTGCAGGCTGCTCGCTGTTGCTCAAACGATTTGATGTGATGTTCTTCTTTAGAAATGTTTGCTTCTCGAATGCGAATAGTAGATATAGCTAGTAACGCGAGAACTGCTAAAATGAGGGACAGGACGATATTCAGGTTTGGGCCGAACAGACCAGCAGCTGTTAGTGCAGCCATAACGATGCTTATAATAATAGTGAGGGATGGATCAACGTTTCTTTTGAACCAGCGCCATAGGCGTGTCCAAGTACTCATGTTTTTCTCCAATCAGAACAAGTTATACGCAGTGTGCGAGCGTGTTACTTATAATGACGTAAATTATAAGAAAATGCAAATACGTTTTTTGCTGAAATAGGTCCTTTTTTGATAATGTTTCGACAGGTGTGGGTCATATGGGACAATATTGGAGAGGGTACCGCGGGCTTTAGTAGCTATTTAGGTTGCTTGTCTTTCTAAGGAACTGGTTGAGGAAGAGCTTGCTCTGGTCAACAGCGTAATAGCCATTAAGAAAGGGACTATGTGAGTAATTTTCATCGTACTGGATTTCTTTTTGATCCACGCTTCCTGGCACATGATACAGGCATTGAAGCAACAGTAACGTTGCGTGATCGAAGATTTGAGCTTTCTCCACAATCTCATCCCTCAGCGTGGGTTATCACGAAACGCATTCATGAGTTTCTGGAAGGCTCTGGCCTGGTAGAGCAGATGCATCCGCTTGAGGCACGAGCGGCTACGAATGAGGAGCTTTTAACCTATCATACGCTTGAGTACATTGCTGGTATCCGTGCCTATGCGCAGGGAGGACCGTCACATGGTGCCTGGGGTTATGCAGATGAAGATACTATCCTCGCTCCGGCATCATTTGAGGCAGCACTGTATGCGGCTGGTGGTGCTATGAATGCGGTGCGGGCGGTGCTTGAAGGTCGGGTGCATAACGCCTATGCCCTGCTCCGCCCTCCCGGTCATCACGCGACGAAAAACGCAGCGCTGGGCTTTTGCGTCTTCAATGATGCCGTTCTTGCCGCCCATTACGCGCGCAATGCCTACGGAGTGGAGCGCATCTTGATCGTTGATTGGGATGTCCATCACGGCAATGGTATCCAGGACGCTTTTTATGCTGATCCTGGCGCGCTCTTTCTCTCCCTGCACCAGGAGGATTGGTTTCCCGCAGGAGCCGGAGGGCTGGATCAGGTTGGAACTGGTGCAGGGATTGGCTACACAGTGAACATCCCGCTCCCACCGGGAACAGGTGATCGAGGCTATCAGGCTGCCTTTGCACAGCTCGTTCTTCCAATTGGGCGACAGTTCCAGCCGCAACTGATTATTGTCGTCGCCGGCCATGACGCAAGCTGGCTTGATCCGCTAGCACACATGATGATGACGATGGATGGCTATCGCTCGCTATCAACCTCCATGGTAGAGCTGGCCGAGGAGGTGTGTGCTGGTCGGTTGGTGATGCTGCAAGCGGGCGGCTATAGCGCTCCCTACGTCCCCTACTGTGCGGTCGCCTCCGTCGAACCTCTGCTCGGCGTAGACCTGGGAATCGTGGATCTCTACTCCACCGCTCACGAATTGCAACGCTGTCACACAGTCTACTCGCTCGATACACAGCACGCGCTGCATCAGGCTTGTGAGTGTTATAGGCAATGGTGGAAGGTGTAGTGGGAAAAAGTAGGTGATTAAGACTAATCACTCTTTCTCCTGGAAAGTAACATTCCTGTATATTGCGTTCACAGGCAGCGTTACTCCAATGCTGCTAAGAGATAGTTCTTCACTAGCTTTGAATGTATAGTAGCTCCACATCGGCTCTTTCTCTCGTCGGTAATATTCTACGAGAGGCAAAGAGGTGTTAACAAGGATGTATTCTTTAATCGTTGGACATGCGCGGTAGTCATTGAATTTACGTCCACGATCTACTGCCTCTGTAGCTGGAGAAAGCACTTCAAAGACGAGGCAGGGATATTGGATGTAAACGCTATTGAGTTTATCTCTCTGATCACAGGTAACGATGACATCAGGAAGAACACTGCGTTGCTCTGACAGGCGTACAATCGCGTCTGAAGTGAATACCTCGCAGGGACTATCGTGCAGAGCATTATCGAGCGCCGTGATAACATTTTTTGCAATCCGAGAATGATCTAACGAACCTCCAGCCAGCAGTGTTATCTTACCTGCATTGTATTCATAGCGCTGATCCGGATTGTTTTTGCAAAATTCCAGGTATTCGTCAAATGTCACATACGAGTGATTGGGCTGAGCAGTCACGGTTTTTCCTCCTGTTAAGGTTATTATAGCATCAGCAAGTTCTCTTGAGAGAAAAGAGGACCATATTCCCGCTCAACTTGTATTTTGTGCCCAATTCTTTATAATGGTCATAGATGTAGATGTACTTGTGTTTCGATATGAGAGGATGTGTGGGTATGTTGGCAATGGCAAGAAGTTGCGCAGTAGTGGGGTTGGAAGGGGCGTTGATCGAGGTTGAGGTGGACTTGTCGCAGGGTATGGCAGCGTTTATGATTGTTGGTCTCCCCGATGCCGCCGTGAACGAGGCGAAAGAGCGTGTACGCGCCGCTATCAAGAATAGTGGCTGCCTTTTCCCCTTTAAACGCATCACCGTTAACCTGGCTCCCGCTGACCTGCGCAAGGAAGGCCCGGT
>DAOUDD010000214.1:0-45371 GCA_034431765.1 Ktedonobacteraceae bacterium
ACTTAAAATCCCCTGACCGCAAGGTCGTGAGGGTTCGACTCCCTCTCGCCCCACATCCTCAAGCTTTGCCGGAAGTAGCTTTCACCTCTTTGTCATCTCTCTTCCAAGAAATGCTGAAGAAAATAGTATAATAGATAGGGACTTCCCACCAATTCATGTCAGAAATATCCTTTGCAGAAAAAGGAAGCATTATGGCAACTCTCACTCTAAATTCTTTAGAAATACGTTGATTTCGTGCATTTGAGCATCTCCGCATTGGAAAGCTAGGTAGAGTTAATCTGATTGTTGGCAAAAATAATGTGGGCAAATCAAGTCTGCTGGAAGCACTACAACTCTACGAATGATCGAACATTTCTGCCATTTCCTTATTCCTCCCGATGATAAATTATGGAGCGCTGCTGAAAGAGTTGTACAAACAGGTCGTTGAGCAAGAGCGGCGTTTTCCTGAGAATCATACGATTAAAGCGCAGTTTCATACCTGGCTTGCCTGGCAGCAAGAACCAGGAAAACCAATGGGTCAGGCAATCACAAAGAAATTTCTCGATTCCAACTCTCCTTCTGCGCTCCAGTTTATTTCCTGGGTCACGCGCGTCTTCGGCCTCAGACTGGAATAAACTCGCAACTCTGAAGCGTTGCATTAAGTAGGGATTCAGAATAGGACAAATTTCTTCTCGTTGTTCAGGATGTAGTGGGGAAAATATAAGAGGGTATTCTACAGCAAATAGCCGCATCTCCCGCATAAAAATGTGAACGAGTTCATAGACAGATAGAGTACAATGGACATTGAGTTATGTATCGGTAGATAGAAATGGGTGGAGTAGTTTTGCTACAATAGCCTGTTCCGAGCACAGTATGGTTCGCAGCCAGACCTACATTTTAGTCAGGACGTTTGCTTACGTCTATCCCAATAGGTCTATATTTCCAGGTAAAGCATTGTTCGATGTGGTTAGAAAACACTCTAGTTCTGAATATATGTTCAGAAAAACATATGTGTAACGCGACATAAACGTAAAGACAGCGGGTAAAAGTGACAATCTATTCAGATAAAGAGACTGGCTTTTCTAAAAAAAAGACTCCTCTTGTCACTGAGGCTGAGTTCTGTTACACTTGGCTGCAAGATTACAACTTTTGTAGCCGCTGCTCGTACGTGAAGATAGAGGATACTGTATCTTGTCTTTTAGAAACTGTATCTTTTTAAGAAAAAACATAAGCGGTGAGAAATGCTAGAATCATCAATAGACGCTTCAAATATGCTGGGTGGGGTCGTTGCTGGTAGTGTTACGCAACCAGTACGTAAGACGCGGAGTCGCCAGAAGAGCACGGTGACGAGAACAAGTACGAGCGTACAAGAGAACAGTGTAGCCAGTACGCGTACAAAGGCAGAGGCAGCGCGAGAGGCGCTGAGCGATGGCGCAATCGTCGAGCTTGTCCTTAAAGGGGATGCCGACATGTTCGCCGCTCTCGTTGAGCGCTATAAGGACGCTGTTCAGAATCTCGCGTATCGTATGCTCGGAAATGTTACCGAGGCAGAAGATGTCACACAGGAAACATTTGTCCGTGCTTATACTCAATTAAGCACGTATAAAATTGCGCATAAATTTAGTACATGGCTTCTCTCTATTGCCTCCCATCTGTCAATTGATCAATTGCGGAGGCGGCGCTTCCTTGCACTTCCATTGGAGGATGTTCCCTTTCTGGAGTGGATTGTAGATGTAGGAATTAGCCCCGAACAGTCTGCATTGCAAGGAGAGCAGCAAGACGAGATCCAGCACTACTTACAGCGCCTACCGAGCAAGTATCGAGCAGTGATTGTGCTTCGTTACTGGTACGACTTTTCATATGCCGAAATTGCCAGTGCTCTGCATCTGACTGAGCCACTTGTAAAGGCGCGTTTACATAGAGCACGTGAACTGCTTGCTCGTTATATAGAGCAGAAGACGATTCCAGCGAAGGAGGAGGAGCAGATTGATGCGCTGTCGCGAAGCTAGACAATGTCTGGACGCTCAGCGGAGGGGCGGTCTTGAGAAGGCTCAGCGTGCAGCCTTTCAGGAGCATATGCATTTCTGTGCTGACTGTTCAGATGCAGCGCAGCAGCAAGAGCATGGCAAGACCGTGTTTCACTCATCTGCCCCACTGGTACGGGCAAGTATCAGTACTGATCAGATCATGCTCGCGGTTCAGCAGCAGCGGCGGATCACGTCTCAATTTGAGGATATGCGCAGGCAGCAGCAAAGTCGCGTGACACGAATGCGCCCGGTTGGAGCTGCGGCAGCGGCGCTGGGGATCTTCACGTTAAGCAGCTTGCCGCTTCTGGCTGTTGCTTTATTGCTGCTACAAACGGATCTTGCTATCAACATGCTGTCACCGCTCAAGGATGTTATAGATGTCTTCTTTATCCTTGCACAATACCTGCAGACGGGATTGAGCGTACTCTCATATAACAACTGGGTCCTTTCAGGAGTTGCGTTCGTAGTCGTCATCATGATGGGGATGTGGCTTCGTCTCATGCGCCCTCCTCAGGAGGCGTAGTGAGTGAAGATCATGGCGTATCCTTTCGCCATGATAGGGAGTTTTACCATGCGGAAACTCGTTCACAAACAATGGTTTATGCTCACGCTGCCAGGGCTTGTGTTCTTTGCGGCGTTATTCATAGGTGGGGGAGCAGAGGAACTGCTATGGCGGACTCTGCCAGTTATGGCAGCAGGAGCACTGGGAACAGAATCTGGCGTTCTCGCGCCAAATCGTGCACAACAGGACGTTCCAGGTTGTATCGGTGAACGCCGGAAACTCTCTTTTAGCAGTACCGTGGTGGTTACAAGTGGTGAAGTAGTATGTAGTGATGTGACCTCATTAGGAGGGTCGGTGTTGATTCGAGGTGAGGTCAACAGCGATGTGGTGACATTCGGAGGAAATGTTGTTATTGATGGAGGGATGGTTCATGGGAATATAACCCTTTATGGCGGTGACCTGATCCTTGAGAATGGAGCTCGCGTCAACGGAGATATACATGTTTGTGGAGGTCATCGGGCAGGAGAGGCAAATTCACGACTTCACGGGAGTGTATTTGCGTGCACACAGAGTATTGGGCAGTTTTTAGCGGCTGACAGGGGCGCAACTTTTCGTTTCTGGTCTCTTATCGCATGGATCGCTCTGGGGATATTACTTACAACCTTGCTACCAGAGCACGTCATGTTTGTTCGTACAACAGCAAGGAGCAAAATGCGTCGTAGCCTTGTGCTTGGTTTACTCAGCGTTCTTCTCGCCCCTGCAATCCTGACTGTTCTCATTGCACTTATTATTCCTATTCCTCTGGCTATTCTTGTGCTTATTGGACTTGTTGTAGCCTGGGCCTTAGGAACAGTCGCCATAGGATGGCTTCTGGGGGATTACCTGTTGCGCCGGATCGCGCCGCACTACAATACTCGCCACTTTCAGATCGTTGTGGGAATAGCGATACTGACATTAGCAGGATCGCTGCCAATCATTGGCCTGCTAATTAGTCTTGGATCGGGACTCCTTGGATTGGGAGCCGTCTTTCTGAGTCGCTTTGGAACGCGGCTCTACTGTCCCCCCAGACAGCCTTTATGAACGTGCAGACGCTATATCTTTTCTTCATATCAGGGCCAGCAGGCAAAAAAGGGAAGCAAGGTAGATAACATGTGTCTTGCTTAAGTAGCTGACATAGAGTTGCATTCTGTTGATTTCTATTTGTGTGATATTTATTGTTGGGGCTACGTAGTAATAAGAATAGAAAGATACAAAAACGTTGGAAAGATGGGACGGACATCAGCGACGTGGAATGTCGTAAGGTGCCGCCGAGGTGAACATGAGCATTGATGTAGAACTAACAGACCTTGCCTATGGAGGAGACGCCGTAGGTCGATACGAGGGACGTGTGCTGTTCGTCCCCGGAGGGATTCCAGGAGAGCGGGTGCGCGTCGAAATTGTGGAGGAGCGGCGTGGACACGCACGCGCAAATCTTCTGGAAATTCTACGTGCCGCCCCAGAGCGTGTCGAACCAGCTTACCCTGAGCTGATGAACAGCGGTTGTCACTGGCAGCATATATCTTACCCGGCGCAGTTAACATGGAAAGCTCACATAGTACGCCAGTTGTTAGTGCGCATCGGGAAGCAACCTGATGCCCTTGTGAATCCTACCCTTGGGATGCCGAGTGGTGTTTCTCCCTGGCACTATCGCAACTACGCCGTATTTACCATCAGTTCAAACGGTGAAGTTGGCTTTAAACTGACCGAAAGTCATGATGTACAGGATTTGCAGGAGTGTGGTCTGCTGCATCCTGCCCTTGATCAAGTGTACCAGCTTGTCCGCGAGAAATTGTTGAATTATTTTGGCGAGACGCTGGGAGAGTTGATTCAGAGCTTTACGATCCGTGGCGCTGTAGGCGCTGTAAGCAATACTATTGCTGGTATGACATCACCAACAATCAAAGCGGTCCCTACGCTGTTGATCATCCATGCCCGTCCAGGCTCACAGATGGAGAACCCGCAGCAATTAGCCCAGGAATTGATGGCGCTCTCCCCCGGTATCGTTGGCGTGATCATTGAGCGTGTCGGTGGACGTTATGGACGTGTCTTTGTCGGACAGGAGTTTCTCACCGATGTTGTGCTGGGACGCCGCTTTCGTGTCTCTGCTGACTCGTTTTTCCAGGTAAATCCGGTTCAGACCTCAGTACTGGTTGAACGGGCATTGGGCATGCTGGAGCCGCAACGGATGGATATCGTGCTTGATGGCTACAGTGGCGTTGGACTTTTTTCTGCTTTTCTTTCATCGATGACCGCTCGTGTCATTGGCGTTGAATCTCAGCCAAGTGCCGTGATAGATGCCCGCGCGGGAGCAACGCTGAATAATCAGAACAATGTGACCGTGCTTGAGGGAACATTGGAGCGTATTCTCAGCCAACTCCATTATCGGCGTGAGCGTATTGATCTTGCACTGGTTGATCCGCCACGTGCAGGCTGTCATCCAAAGGCGCTACAGGCTTTACAAACAATGGCTCCACGTGCTATTGCCTACGTCTCATGTGATCCGAGCACTCTAGCGCGTGATATCGCTACGCTTTGCGCTGGTGGACGCTATCGACTGGTAGCAGCACAACCAGTCGATATGTTTCCACAAACGTATCATATCGAATGTGTTGCTCTGCTGGCGCGTACAAATCTGCGTTAGCTGTGCAGAAATGGACTGAACAAAGAAGAGGGCTGACTCTCAAGATGGTCGGCCCTCTTCTTCATCAAATGCTTTACCCTGGAATAGGGGCGGTTACTTGCTCTGCTTCCTGCTGTGTGATGCGTTTGCTCAAGACAACCTGGACTCTGCTTCCCTTCTCCATCATCGTTCCGGGAGGAGGATCTTGCTCCACCACGTGACCAGGAGGAACATAGGAGTGACCAACAGCTTCGCCTTTGACCGTGACATCCAGTCCACACTCCTGTGCATAACCCATTGCTTCAAGAATGTTCATTTCACGTAGATCAGGAACACCACGGCTTCTGGCTGTATCTTCCAGCTTACTCACCACAGTCCCAAACCACTTATGGAGCGTTTGTTTCTCTTTATTCTCCTTAGTGGCTGCATCCACCTTCTCTTTGTGTGCACGAATACCCAGAATTTCATCCTGTAAAACAAAAGGATGATCGACATTTTCCAGGACAATATCTGGACTGTTGCCCGGTGTCTCAACGATAACGTTGCCGACATCGAGAAAACGTTGAGTGATGCTCCCCACAACCACCTTGACATCACGCACATTTTTATATTCTGCCTCTTGATGCTTCTCGAAGAAGAAGATAAAAAATCGCTCGATATCGATGATGCGCCGATTCGTCAGAATATAGACGTCATCAACATAGTTGGTATAGAGTAAGCCCATTGAAAGCAGCAGAGCAAAGATGATAAAAATGCCCAGGAACCACCAGAAGGAGAGCAGTACGTTCGGCACAATCCCTATTGCAGGTCCTATCAGTACGAGTGGGAAAAAGATCAACAGGAGAACGAACGGCAACGATAAATTGCGCCAGAGTACATACTGAGAGCGCTGCACGTATTTGACTGTGTACTCGCCTGAGAGATAGCGAACGTTACAGGGAATACGTAAGATGCCGCCAAAGGTCTTGCGTGGCCCACGAATACCATTTCTTGAATTGCGCGGCGGTGGAAGATGCTCATCAACGTCAGGAAGTTTGGGCACTGGCTTCTCTTTGGCGAGTGACTCAAGCACCGCAACCATTTCAGGATCTTTAGGAACGGGAGGAGGAGCTTCCTTCGGTTTCTCGGCTTTGATAGCGTCACTGATACCAATGATGGCATCGCGTACTTTGCCTGGATTAGGTACATCTTTAATGTAGAAATCGCCACCTGTGAGGTAGACGTGAATTGTACCGTAACCCAGCAACAAACCTGTAATAGTGTTGATATCGAGTCCGACCTGCTGCACCTTCTCAATAGGAGTCTGCTGCCGCGTTGGTTCCAGCAATCCACGGGCGTTGATGATCCGTTTATTGGTGATAATGTAACTCTCATACCACCAGGCAATCAGATCCTTATAAGCGAACCAGACCCCCGTCCCAAGCATTGCGAGGAAAGTCGCGATCTCTAACCAGACCCAGAGCGTTCCTAATTGTGGTGTTGAGACACCGACTGAGAAGATGACGAGCAGAGCAATCGTTGCACCAAGGAAGGGAAGTGCAGGTTGAAGCAGGAACCACCAGTGCTTGCGCACAACCAGCCGTACTTCCTCACCTGGTTGCTGCCCGGAAAAGTGCCAGGCGCGACGTTTTCCACTCCGAAATGCCTGCAAGTTAAAGCGATTGCGTCCCGATCGCCACTGATCATTATGGTTGGCAGCTTGAGCAGTCTTAGCTGCCTGTGCGGTTTTCTTTTTGGATGAGTCAGCCATGTATGTTCCCTCGACGCATCAATCCAACGTGTTTTACAAAGTAACTGGAGCAATACGACCACGTGTACGAAAGCGCATTACGTTACTTCTTGCCGGATGCCTTGCGCATACGCGCCGAGATCAGCGCGATCACCAGGGCTACAATCGCGATGACAAAGATCAGCGGAATATAACTGGCCGGATCAGGTGATGGGACATTAAATGTCAGTCGTTGTGAACCAGCCCCCTCGGCTCGAAGGTAGTTTGTCATATACCCCAGCACAACTGCGCCGGTAATAACACCTGGAACAATTCCGATAAAACGCTCTACAGGTGTTGCTGGCTTGGGAAAGGCTCTATTTCCTACAACATATCCCAGCACGACCAGTCCAACAAAAATGATCAGAGACCACATCGGACCGGCAAGAAAACTTACTGGCTGTGTGCTGGTAGCAGGTGGCTGTGAGTTTGTGAGAAAGGCAAAAAATGCCGGAATACGCCCCAGAAATCCACCAACAGCATCACTGGTATTGGAGCGAATGAGGACCGATGCCAGTAACGCAAACACTAATGAAACAAGCTCACGACGCCATCCACGCTGAAAACCTATTACAATAAACGCAAGAATGGCGATGAAGAAGCACTGTGGCCCATCAATAGGCAATACCATCTTGTTGTCTCTCCCCTGGTGCGAAACTCATTGACTTCTTTGGGAACATGCAATATACTTCATCTGCTGGAAATAGGGAAAGAGAATTTACTCGATCCCCATCACACCCTCTTTTGCGCTCCGCTTTTCAATAGTGTAAGCTTCAAGGATAGTGCGAGAGGAAGAAGAGCCAGAATACTCTTCCCCAATTCCCGTTCTTGCATTTAATCATACCACAGCAGACCTATAAAGCATAGAGAATTCCAGAGCAAATTTCCTTACCTATAGAGTAATCACAGCCAATTTTAAGACTCTTTTCCTCTGCAAGAGAGCAGACATAAATCGCTTTCCCAGGACGTCTGCCATGAGTCCTAATCAAGTGAATAGGACGTTCTAAATTCGTCAAACAAGGCCCGATATGGTATAATAAGGGAAATAGAATTCTATTTTCTAGACCCCTCCGAGGCACAATTGCACACGCTTCAGACCGATTCGCCTTCTGGCTAAAACTGAGATCTTATGCGAAAACGCTCACTGTTCTCACGGCGGCGCTGCGTGCTTAGATTTTCGATAAGCAAGTACTCTTTGGGTCAGAACCCCGACCCCTGATTGGGGATGGGCATATGTGAGGGCGTGAGTTCAATGACCTGCCAGGGCGCAGCGTGTTTCCGTACCAGAAAGGAGTTCCAGCGCTTCCTCTCCGTTTGTCATTTGACAGGGAGGTGTGCGCTGTGATTTTGAATTTATGGAACTAGGCAATATTAAACCCGTCAACATTGTCAAGGAAATGGCTGATGCTTATCTTGATTATTCGATGAGCGTGATTGTGAGTCGAGCGCTTCCTGATGTACGCGATGGGCTCAAGCCGGTGCATCGGCGTGTTTTGTACGCAATGGAACAGATGGGACTCCAATCAAACAAACAATTTCGTAAGTGCGCTGGTACGGTTGGCGAAGTTCTCAAAAGTTACCACCCCCATGGTGATGCTGCTGTCTATGACTCCCTCGTACGTATGGCTCAGTCCTGGTCTATGCGCTACCCCCTTATTCTCGGTCAGGGTAACTTTGGCTCACAGGATGATGATCCACCTGCTGCAATGCGCTACACCGAGGCAAAGATGGCAGCAATTGCTGATGAACTGCTGCGCGACATTGACAAAGATACCGTAGACTTTCGACCCAATTATGACAATCAAACTGAAGAGCCAACGGTTTTGCCTGCACGCTTACCCAATCTTCTGCTTAATGGCTCGACCGGTATCGCTGTCGGTATGGCAACCAATATCCCTCCTCATAATCTGGTTGAAGTGTGCAATGGCATCACTTACCTGATCGACACACCCGACGCGACTACTGAAGACCTGGCGCGCATTATCAAAGGACCCGATTTCCCCACGGGAGGCATTATTCAGGGGCGCGAGGGTATTCGCAACACCTACGCAAATGGACGTGGGCGCATTGTACTGCGCGCTCGTACACATGCCGAAGAGGGTGAGCGTGGTCGCATGAGCATCATTGTCACTGAACTTCCCTACCAGGTCAATAAGGCCGAACTGGTGAAGAAGATTGCGGAACTGGCACGCGATAAAAAGATCGAAGGGATCTCCGAGGTGCGCGACGAGTCTGATCGCCAGGGGATGCGCATGGTAATTGAGCTCAAGCGTGATGCGAACTACGACAGCGTGCTCAATATGCTCTACAAATATACGGCAATGCAGGCGGCCTTTAATGCTAACATGCTAGCTCTGGTCGATCAACAGCCACAAACGTTGACTCTCAAGAAATTCTTGCAACATCACATCCATCACCGCGAGATTGTCATAACGCGTCGTACGCGCTACGAACTGGCGAAGGCCGAGGCACGCAAGCACATCCTGGAAGGTTTGAAGATTGCTCTGGATAATCTCGATGCAGTTATCAACATCATTCGCAGCTCTCAATCCGCATACGATGATGGCCTGACACGTCTACGCGCAGAGTTCGGATTCTCAGAGGAGCAGGCGAAAGCTATTCTCGATATGCGCCTGGCACGCCTGGCTGCCCTGGAACGGCAGAAGATCGAGGATGAGCTGCGTGAGATACTCAAAAACATCGAGTACTACAATCTACTGCTGAGCGACATCAACGAGATTCGCAAGCTGATCAAGCAGGACCTTGAAGAGCTGAAAGAGAAGTATGGCGACGAGCGGCGCACCGAAATTGTTCAGACCGAGGCCAACGATTTCAGAGACGAGGATCTGATCCCGAACGAAGAGGTCGTGGTGACACTAACAGAGAAGGGCTATATCAAACGTCTCCCTTCCAGCACGTACCGGGCGCAGCGTCGCGGTGGGCGTGGCGTGACCGGTATGGCGACGCGCGAAGACGATACAGTGCGTGAGCTTCTTGTTACGCATACGCATGATAGCCTGCTCTTCTTTACCAACCGTGGGCGCGTCTTCCAGTTGCGTGTCTACGAACTGCCTGATGTCAGTCGCACTGCAAAAGGCGAGCACCTGATCAATTTGATCGCTATCGAGCAGCGTGAACGTGTCACCGCTATTGTCTCCGTTCCCAAGGGCGTCAGCCGTGAACTGATGATCGTCGCTACTAAGAAGGGCGAGGTCAAAAAGACAAACATGGGCGAGTTTGAGGTCGTGCGTCGCCAGGGATTGATCGCGATGAACCTGGAAGACGATGATGAACTGATCGGGGCCAAGCTTGCACACGTGGGCGATGATGTACTCCTGATCAGTGCAGAGGGTCAGGCCATCCGCTTCAGCGTCGATGATCTGCGCCTGGCCTCGCGTACAAGTGGCGGTGTGCGTGGCATGCGCCTGGGCAAAAACGATAGAGTTGTCTCACTCAACCTGGTGCGTCCTGAGAGTGCATTGCTCATCGTTACCGAACATGGCTATGGCAAGCGCACACCCATCGACGAATATCCACGGCACAATCGCGGCGGCGGTGGCATACTGACAGCCAAGATTACGGAGAAAACGGGGAACATCGCAGCCGCACGTATCATTTCCGAGCAACACGATAGCGACCTGATGATTATCTCGGCCAGCGGAGTTATGATCCGCACTGATGTCAGTCTAATCAAAATCATGGGACGCGCTACGCAGGGGATAACGCTGATGGGCCTCAACGAGGGCGATACTGTCGTTGCCGTCGCTACTACCAACGGGAAGAAACCCAAAGAGACAGAAGAAGATACTCCTGAATCGTCCAGCGAGATACAGCCACAGGACGCAGATTCTCAACAGGCTGATATAGATTCAGAAATGGGTGACCTGGACGTTGAAGCCGATAAAGCAGGGATTGTAGCTGAGAATCAAGAGTAATTTTCAAAAAGAAGCACATTCTCTTCTAAATCCAGGATGTGCTTCTTTTGTACTGGAATGTACAGAATATATGATAAGAGCCATAGTCAAGTTCATCTAATAGCGAAGCCGTCTGAACATGCTAACTCACATTGAGCGCCTTGCCCCCACGACGCAGTTTTCTCCCCTGACGTACCTGCTGGGCCGACATACGATCCTTTTGCGCCTCCAGCTTTATAAGGGGGAAAGGTCGGTGAAAGCGTTGATCGTACTCTGCTGCCTTCTGCTCGGAAAGGGCAGCGCGCTGTTCATAAGCACGTGCCAGAATCTCGCGTTTGATCTCGTCTGTACAATCGACCAACAGTAAATGGGCCAGCGCGAAGTCGGGCTTGCCCTGGTCTGCATACGCATCTGCACAGGTCAAGCCATCTAGATCCTGCGCAAGCTGCTCGTGAGCACGCTGCAGAAAGACTTGGTGTAGTCCATCGCTGTAGAGCTCGTTAAAAGTACCTGGCATCGCTCTGCTGCCACCTTTCTAAATCGCTATTACATCCTCTTCGTATTGTACCATCTTAGATATTCTGCGGAAACGGATGGCGCTGCTCTTCTGAGACCCGAACGGACGCTCCTCGCAGAGTTAGCTCTGCTCACGTTTATGCAGAGAGGATCTTGCAGTCAGTGCTCCACACTCAGATTTTCGGAGAAGCTGTTAGTCATGCCTTTCCAGAAGGATATTGTCTGTACCAGATTCGTCCCTGACAGCAGGCTTTTTAGACGGATTGCCTACAAATGAGGCACCACCTGATGCGACAACGACAAGAACGATAGCTATCAGAGAACGCATGCTCAGTGCTTCGTGGAGCACGATAAAACCAATCAGCGCGGCAATCGCAGGTTCCAGGCTCATCAAAACACCGAAGATGTAGGCAGGCATCTGGCGCAACGCCTCCAACTCCAGCGAGAAGGGAATGATTGCAGAAAGAATTGTGATGCCCAGTCCTACCACTAACAGAGCAGGGTTGTGCACAACTGCGCTTAAGCCAGAGATTCCGAAAGGAATCAACACAAGAGCTGCAACACTCATGGCGATTGCCAGGCAACTTCCACCTGGAAAGATACGTCCAACGCGTACACTGAGCAGAATATACGCGCCCCAGGATAGACCTCCGAGCAGCGATAATACGATTCCAAGTGGATCGACAGCTTCCCCGCCAATGGGTGTGAGCAGGATAATGCCAGCCGCAGCTAGAATTGTCCATAAGCCATCAAGCAGACGACGCGAATTCAGCAAAGCGACTCCTAGAGGGCCGATAAAGCTAATTGTTACTGCTATGCCAAGTGGTACACGGGTGAGGGATATGTAGAAAAAGGCAGTCAGCCCTGCAATCGCCAGACCGAAACATGCTACCAGCATATACTCTTTCCACGAGTAATTGCGTAGTTGAGGACGCCACCAGAGTAGTAACAATAGTGCGGAAAATACCAGGCGTAACAGGACCGTTCCCTCAGCTCCGAGTGCGTCAAATAAACTTTTGGCAAAGGCGGCTCCTAGTTGCACCGAAGTGCATGAAAGGATTACAAACAAGGGTGGGGGAATAAGGAACTTGATTCCCCGTTGTTGCTCGTCGCCTCGTAGAGCAGTTTTTTGTGGGCGTGCAAATAGGGAGAAGGAACGTTTCGGACTACGTGAGGTATGGGAGTGTGGACGCATACGCTTTTTTCTCTAAACTTGTTAAGGTCGCTTCGTCAAAAATCCATGTGATTGTAGGACGGAAAGCCCTACATGGAGTGTGTTGGCGCAGGCCAGATCTATCGTTCACTATAATCAGCGTATCATATCAAACCTGCAATCACAAGTTTCAATCTTCACATAATCGAGAGTCGTTTGCTTCTCTAATACATCACGCTGTTCGGTACAGTTGTACTGTCACGGTATCTGTGTCGATCGAAGACAGAAGCTTGTAGTGTTGGTCTAACCAGCGCTGTGTCGCCTCGACGCGCTCTTGTGCTTGAGCGGAGGGAACACGACCAACGATAAAGAAAAGGTGGGAGTGTTTTTGTGCATAATTGGTTAATACGTGAGGATCGAGTGCTTCATCTGCGCGAGCAGAGGCACCGGTAGTGCCATAAGATCGCCAGGAGAAGACAGCAGGCGCGTCATCGTCGAAGGAAATATGCGGCGTAAAGGTGTGCAGGTAGTATTCAACCGGAATCTGGCAGCCCTGCATGATATCGTTATCGTAACATACGAGGCCATCGCCCGCTTGATAACGCTGTGCGAGCCAGAAGGTCGTTGAGCGCCAATCCTCTATCTCCGCACTCGCATAGTAGTTTGGCAACGCCAGCACCGCTTGCCAGATCAACAAGGCGGCGAGCACAACCTGTATGAAGCGTAGCCGTATCATCGACACGCTAAAGCCGATGAGTAACATAAGGGCAGGTATAATGACTACCAGGTAGCGTACAGAGAAGAGACGGAGTGATCCTTGAGATACAATATAGCTGGCAACAACGGGAACGAGAATCCAGCAGCACAGCGCCCAGACTATTGGAAGCCTTGCATCATAATCTTCAAATTGAAGAAAAAAGTATCGTGGTATACGCTGTGTCTGAGGAGGCTTTACAGTAGTCGAGATGTATAGTCTATCCCATATCCAGGCACAGAGGCCAATCCCACATATGCAACAGCACAACCAGAGTATAAGGTAGGAGTGGTTCTGCCCGCTGATAGAAGAGAGCAAGTAGGAGAAATCATGCCAGTGTGGTACTGGTAGCCAATCTGTTTTTGCTCCGTGCAAAGCAACTGCCACCAGGGGGAGAGAAAGAAGTGCTACGCTTATCAAGCTAGTAACAAATGCACGGAGGCATGTACGTGCACTACTTCGCCAACTATTCGGAAACAGCACCAGTCCTAGAAAAGCAAAGCATTGAGCACCAAGAATAAGGGCACTAAACAGGTGTACGTAGAGCGCAGTTGTCGTAATCAGCACATATGCTATCCAACCACTTATAAACGAAGCTGTCGTTCTTTTTGTGGAAGCGTGTAAAGAGTATAGAAGTACATACCAGCTCAGGCATATTAATAGCAGTTGCAACGCGTATGCTCGTGTCTGTTGCGCATACATTACTCCTAAGTAGTTTACCAGGTAGAGAGTAGTGCCGAGCAAACTCGTTAGGCGATTGAGGAAATGAGTGGCAAACCAGAAGACGACCACACTACTCGCTGCGGCAAAGAGAGCAGAGGGCAGACGTACTACAAATTCTGTCGGCAATAAGCCGAGCAGATTTGTCAAACCCAACCAGAAATGGAGCAACAGGTAATATAGCTCCATGTTCGGTTCTGGACCGAAAATAATACTTTGCAGCAGAGGTAGTGGCTGACGTGCCAGTTCAACTGAGAAGGCTTCGTCAAACCAGAGACTCGGATCACCGAGACGATAGAAATTGATGCTCAAAGCCAGGGCAAAGAACAGGCTGCTTACCAGCCATGAGGATAGTGTGGGAGTAACCTTTCTCTTGAACCAGAGCAATGCAAGCATTTCATTTTCTGAATGCGGAATCTGTTCGCGATCTTCTACTGTGTGCACACCGGTCCTTTCCAACAGCCTCTACAAAAGTATATTTTTATCATGTCACTATAGTATGTAACGGATTGTTTTCTTTACCTGATACACCTCTCCTATTAACTGTAGCAAATAGGTGAAATAGTAATGTTAAATATAGAGATGGAAAACTTGCTTTTCAAGTGTAGGGTTTTGAGTAGTACTATCAATTGATAGTAGACATTTGGAGCATCAATGCAGTAAAGGCTTTTTAGAGCTATTTTTGGCTTAGTGTTACGCTTGTCCACCCTGTAAATCACGCGGCAGACGGTTAAAGCTTTTCTGATAACTATTATGCTGTCTCCAGCCACTCTCCATACTTTCCTCCTATCTCCGGCTCTTGTAGGAATGGACGAATCTAAAGTTGAAATATCCAAATTCACTGTTATTTTGCTTTGAAGTTAGGAGAGTCAGGCTAACATGTAAGAAAGTATTTCTTTGCATACTCCTTGAAAGGCGGATTGTGCTATACTAGCGAGGATCTGTATACGCGCGGAAGAGAGGGCTGTTTATTATGGCTGAACACTACAAAGCCTTGCAGGGCTTCAAAGACATTTTACCGGAAGAGCAAGCATACTGGCGCTTCATTGAAGAGACGGCGGCACAGGTTGCGGAGACCTTTGGTTATCGGCGCATCGAGACGCCCGTACTGGAAGAGACCAGTCTGTTTCGCCGCACATCGGGTGAGGGGACTGATATCGTCGATAAAGAGATGTATAGCTTCGATGACCGACCTGATAAAGAGGGCCATAGCCTCAATCTTTCACTACGACCTGAGGGAACGGCAGGTGTAGTGCGCGCGTATCTTGAACACGGTATGTTCAAGCTTCCCCAACCTGTAAAGCTGTACTATATGAGCTTGCCTATGTTCAGGCGCGATAAACCCCAGGCGGGTCGCTACCGTGAACACCACCAGTTTGGCTGCGAGGCACTGGGCGAGAGCGACCCTGCTATAGATGCAGAACTGATTGGGCTGCTTTACCAGGTCTATACACGGCTCGGACTGCAACATATCCGTGTCTACATCAACAGTATCGGCGATCCCGAAAGCCGCCAGCATTATATTGGAATTTTGAAGGACTATTATCGTCCACTACTCAGCGAGTGTTGTGAAGACTGCCAGGTACGTTTCTCCAAAAATCCGTTGCGTCTGCTCGATTGCAAGAATCCGCAGGATCAGGAGAAGATTGCGCACGCGCCACGCATTATCGATCACCTGAACGAGGCCAGTCGCGAGCACTTTGCAGCTGTGCAGCGTTTTCTGGAATTTTACAACGTGCCTTACACAGTTGATCCCCTCATTGTACGCGGCCTGGATTATTACACGCACACAGTCTTTGAGTTCACTTCGGAAATTGACAAGCAGGCGCTCAATGGTGGTGGCCGTTATGATGGGCTGGCGGAGATTCTTGGAGGACAGCCAACGCCTGGCATTGGCTTTGGGGCCGGTGTTGAACGCATTATGCTGGAGATGAAACGCCAGGGGATTGTTCTATCGGAGGCGCAGCACACTCGTGCATTTGTTGTCTACTTCGGCAAGACACCTGAGTTCAAGAACGCCGCTGTCCAGATCACTGCTCAGTTACGTGCAGCAGGCATTAAGACTGAGATGAGCTATGGAGATCGCAGCCGTAAGGCACAGATGAAACAGGCAAATGCCTCAGGAGCCAACTACGCCCTTATCATCGGCGAGGATGAACTTGCACAGGGTACCGTCAGCGTTAAAGATCTGCGTGCCGAAAGCATGGAGATTGAGCAGAAGCAAGTTCAGGTCAAGCGTGAAGACTTGCTAAATTTTCTCCGCAGTGACGACAAGTAAAGGCTCCGCGTGACAGACAGAAGAAGCTACGTTGCCTCTCGTGTCTGTCACGTGGTGCCTCCAGTATTCAGTACCGTAGTCAATTAATGATACAGCATGTCAATTAAAGTTGCTATTTTTAATTTTCCATTTATTGACATTTTCCATTCTCTATGTTACATTATCTTTTGTCTCTGTAAGAGACTGACACAATAATTGTAGAGACGTTCTCTGTAAGCCCACCTATAACTTTATCTCCCCATCTTGAGAGGTGGTATCTCTATCACCTCTATCGCCCCTGTATGTACTCGTTGAATGTTATACCCCAGTATGGCTAGTATCCAAAGAAGGAGTACGTCAAATGGCTGGCAACAGGTGTGTCGTATACGTTGAGCCAGGGAAGGTAAGTGTCGAGAGTATCGAATATCCGAAATTAGAGCTGAAGGAACAGAACCGCAAATGTGAGCATGGTGTGATTCTGCGTGTGGTTGCCACAAACATCTGTGGTAGTGACCAGCATATGGTGCGAGGTCGTACAACCGCGCCGAAGGGCCAGACGTTGGGACACGAGATCACTGGCGAGGTTATCGAGGCTGGACGCGATGTGGAGTTTATCAAAGTCGGCGACCTGGTCTCAGTGCCGTTTAACATTGCCTGTGGACGTTGCCGTATGTGCAAAACGGGCAACACTGGCGTTTGCTTGAATGTCAATCCTGCCCGTCCTGGTGCTGCTTATGGCTATGTGGACATGGGCGGTTGGGTCGGTGGGCAGGCCGAGTATGTGATGGTGCCGTATGCCGACTGGAATCTCTTAAAGTTCCCGGATAAAGATCAGGCAATGGAGAAGATCAAGGATCTTACCATGCTCTCGGATATTTTTCCCACAGGTTATCACGGTGCTTACACAGCAGGGGTACGAACAGGTTCGACGGTTTACGTCGCAGGTGCTGGTCCGGTTGGCCTTGCTTGTGCCGCATCCGCACAACTACTTGGGGCCGCAGTCGTGATCGTGGGCGATATGAATCCAGATCGGTTGGCACAGGCGAAAAGTTTTGGCTGCGAAACCGTTGATCTGCGTCAGGGCGCTTCTCTACCAGAGATGATCGAGCAGATTGTCGGCGAGCCAGAGGTTGATGCTGCCGTTGATTGTGTCGGTTTCGAGGCGCGCGGACATGGACAGGGCGCGAGTGAGGCTCCGGCAACTGTGCTCAACGATGTGATGTCGATCACGCGCGTCGCAGGTAGCGTTGGCATTCCAGGACTCTATGTCACGGGTGATCCAGGTGGTATTGATGAAAACGCAAAGGTTGGTCAGTTAGGTATTCGTATCGGCCTGGGCTGGGCTAAATCCCTCGCCTTTACTACCGGTCAGACGCCAGTCATGCGCTACCATCGTCAGTTGATGATGGCAATCCTCAACGACAAGATTCAGATTGCCAAAGCAGTCAATGCAACTGTCATTACCCTTGATGATGCTCCCAAGGGCTATCAGGACTTCGACAAGGGGGCGGCGAGAAAGTTTGTGCTGAATCCGCACAATTTGATCCCCGTCTAACAAATAGGTGTGACAGGAACAACGAGGGGAGTCCATTCGATACACTCCCCTCGTTGTTCCTGTCTTACACTATATCTGTCTGATGCCATTTATTGTGGGAGAGGTGAGGATTAATCCGCCTCGGACGGAGAATCAGGCGGTCGATTGGCTGAACCACGATATCCATACCCTTCGTAGCCCTCATATTCCGATTGCTGTCTACCATTGTCTGACACCGGTTGTTTGGGTTGAGCAACTGGAGGTTGCTTGGGAGCCTGTTGACCCTGTCCGGGTTGTGTCGAAGGCATCACATCCGTCGTGATAGCTTTGAAGAGCCGTTCGATACCATCCCACCGTGCCGGATAGCGGTCGGCGTAGAATTTCTCCTTGCCTTCACTATCATAGATGTAGAGTTCGTACTCCTGATTCCCATAGCGATACTGTAAGTGGGTATAGGGAATACGTATCAACTCGACTACCTGGAGCGTTGGACGTGCAAGAGCCTGTGTGTCTATTCCTGCATTCTCATGGACGCGCGACTCTACTCTAACGAGCTCAATAGTTGTAGCCCAGATGTGTTCAGGAACTTGATCTGGTGGGTACTCAGGATACAACGGCTCGCTGACCTCATCGTTAAAGATCAGGTCGCCATTCGCTTTGTACAATTGCTGGTGTGGAATGGGGCAGTCGCCGAGAATGTGTGTTTGTGTGCGCAGGTCAAAGCGGCGCACGATGTCGCGATGTCGCACCACCTTGCCTGTCCCACTACAATTTGAGCAGAGCGTCATCTTTGCACCCTGACAGGTTGGGCAGATGCGTTTGCCGTTGCCGCAGGTGCAGTTGACCTCACCATTGACACAGTCGGGGCAGGGAATCGTCGGTCCCTTGCTTGCTGGATCAGTATCGATGGGATTGGGAAACGGCACTCCGCGCTGACGAATTGTATCAACGACATCCGAAACTCTATTGCCGAGCGAGGAGGTGACGTTCTGCGCCTGACGTTTGAAAAATGGCTTCTTGTCTTTCACTGCCCAATCAGCTACGTAGCCACGACCTCGACAGGTGGTGCAGCGTTTCTTTGTTCGGCCTTTGCAATCGGGACAGACAATCCAGCCGCGCCCTGTACATTCTGAGCAGAGCATATGCCCAGTGCTATTGCAGGAGGCGCACGATACAATCTCGTTCAATCCTCCCACCCGTGTCCGTGTCTCAGGAGCTTTGAGTCCTACTATTGCTGGTAACTCATAGTCCCAGATTGGCAATACGGGACGGGGTAGGCCGGGAGCTGTGCCCCTGTATGGCTCAGTCACCACCTCCAGGTTGCGGCTCTCCCAGCGTGTCTCAACGTTCAATTCCCAGACCTCGTCAGTGCTCCATGCCATAATCTCCATCTGTGAGCCGAGGTCACGCGTGACACGCCAGTTCTCATTGCTCCAGTTATTGGCAAGCTGTCGTAGCCGGTGCTCCTCAATAGAGGTAGGCTGATACGTCGGCTTTGTCGCAGGAGTTTGAGGCGTCTGTACCTTTTGCAAGTAGGTTCCCGCACGGCTCACTGCACGCTTTAGACGTTCTTGTGCCTCACTTGCGCCGTGAGTTACCGCACGCTTGATATCCTCCAGCCGTTTCTCTATCTCATCCTGATTGGGTTGACCCGTTGTAAAGCGTGGGTCCTGTTCTTTTTCGTCACTCATGCGGGCTTTGCCTCCCGAACCTTTACTAGCATTCTTATTGCTCTGCCAACCTTCATTACCCAGATGTGTTAGGGCTTGCTCCACTCCCTACGCGTCCATCATTTCTCCTATCGTGGGGTGCAACGGGCCCTGGCAGGGTAATATGAATACGATATTTTGCAACTCTGCAAAACATCAAGATGAAAGAAATGTTTCATTATATCTACGTCAGATAAGGAGTCAGGTTGTACAGCGACAGCTTCCGCTAGAGCAGCGGCACGATCTCTTGCTGGACAGGCACGCCTGTAACCTCGGCATCGTTCTCGAAGAGCAGCAGATTGACTTCGCTACGAACGCCAAACTCTGGCAGATATATTCCAGGCTCAATAGAGTTGCAGGTGAAAGGCAAGAGTCTGCGTGAATCCTGCGTCTCGAAGTTATCGATATTGGCTCCATTCCCATGTAACACTGTCCCTATGCTGTGACCGGTGCGATGTACAAAGAAATCGCCATAACCTGCCTTGGTGATGACGGCTCGTGCTACATCATCGACCTCACCCCCCTCAACATGCTCACCAGCGGCCAGACGTTCCCGAACAAAGGCAATCGCACTATCCCGCGCGTTGCGCACAATCTCGAAAACTTCGCGCTGTCGTGTTGGAATCTCGTCGCGTGTGCCTGCAAAGGCGACCCAGGTATAGTCGGCAAAGACAGCATCAGGCTGTGGTAAAGTAGCCCAGAAGTCGAAGAGCACAAAGTCACCCCGCCTGATGGGTCTCAATAGAGTACTGCTCGGTTCGTAATGCGGATTGCCACTATTCTCGTTTACCGCAACTATTGGAGGTTCATCAGTGGGCGGCTGCAAGCCCTCCTGTATCATCAGTTGGATGAAGTGCTGCTGCACACGATACTCGTTGGGCTCGTCGCCCCCACATAACTCCGCTCCCAACTGGGCAAAAAGCCGATCTTTCGCCGCGATGAGACGGCGTCCAGCCTCACGCTGGCTGGTGATCTGTGCCGTCGTTAATTGAGCAATGAAGCGTTGCGCCAGATTTGCCGAACTCACAACCTCGACTCCAAATGAGCGAATCAGCTCAAGCGTGCCTCCATCGATGCGCGAGATATAGGGTAGCGCGTTCTGCGGAGAATACTCCATTGCCACGCGTATACCCTGTTGCAGCAGTGTGCTGAGAGCTTTTTGCATCTCTTGCCAGGTACGAAACAGTACATGCTCGCCCGGCAGCGACCTCAGCACATGTGGCTCGACTGCACTGCGTAGCGCTGTTGGAATACCCTGAGCCGGTACAAAATAGAACCAGCGCCGCGTGTACATTTCATCCTGCGGCAACGATAACACCTGATAGGCGATAGGATTTGACTTGCGAAAATCATAGAAAAGCCAGCCATCAAGCCCTTCCTCGCGTAGCGTCCGCTGTATATCTTCAAGATTCATAGTAATTCCTCCACATATGCTTCTATGTACTATCTATAATACTGTTATGTGTGATACTCTTGCTAGAGAGCGTATCACATTGGAAAAGGGAAGTGATTGGTAAGGCCACTTCAATCGTTAAAAGAAAATATCTAGGAAGGAACTGTAATGAGGCCAAGTGACCTTTTACAACGTCATAAGGAAGCCTGGAGAGCTGCGACTCATCATCCATTTCTTGTTGCAGCGCAGAATGGAACATTAGATGCCAATGTCTTTGCTACCTGGCTTGTACAAGATTATCTCTTTGTCGCTGACGAGTTTGCTGCTCAGGCGCGTTTACTTGCTCGCGCACCACGCGATGCACAGAAGCTATTGATAGGCAGTTTGCAGGGCATTGAATCAGAGTTAAGCTGGTTTGAGTTCCATGCTACAACAAGGAATCTTGCCCTAAATGCAGAACACTATCCTACAACTGCCGCGTATCGCGACTTTCTGAATACCCTGGAAAGCAAGCCATATGCAGTCGCGATCACCGCGATCTGGGCTGTTGAACGCGCATATCTAGAATCATGGCAATCCGCTCTGCCCGGTCACAGTCAATATCGGGAGTACATTGAGCATTGGGCAAATGCAGAATTTGAGAGCTTTGTGAACGAACTGGAGAATGCAGCGGAGGATGCGTTGCAAGCAAGTGATGTAGATAAGGAGGTAGAAGCAGTATTTTTGAAGGTTGCTCGACTAGAACACGATTTTTGGGAGATGGCCTGGAAGGGGGGAGAACAATGAGCCTGGCAAAAGCATTGTGGGTGGAAAATAGAGATCTAGCGCACAAAACACTAGCGCATCCTTTTGTACAGGGTCTTCGTCTGGGTTCGCTCCCACTAGCCAACTTTCAAGGCTATATAGCACAGGATGCCTATTTTCTAGAAGCCTTTGCACGTGCCTACGCGCTTGCACTGGCACATAGCTGTGATCAGCATGGTCTGCACGCGTTCTTTAATCTACTGGCAGGCGTGCAGGAGGAGTTGCGTCTTCATGCATCGTATGCGGCTCGTTGGAACGTAGACTTGACGAATATAGTGCCTGCCGAGGCTACGTTGGCCTACACTGAGTTCTTACTCTCTGCTGCAAGCCTACGAGGAGTCGGAGAGACATGTGCTGCGATGACACCGTGTATGAGGCTCTACGCTTTTCTTGGTCAATCTCTAGCAAGTAATCTAGTGCAGAGTGAGAATCGATATATAGAGTGGATTCAGACCTATGCCTCACCTAATTTTGAAGCATTAGCCACTCAACTGGAAGCCTTGTTAGATCGTTACGCAGATGATGTGCCAGCAATCCATACAGCTTATCGACGTGCTATGTCGCTTGAATTAAGCTTCTTTGTCTCGCAGTCTAGAGACCTGGATTGGGAAGAGGAGTCCATGTGATCGAGCAACACTACGGTAACGTACGCTATCTCCAGTTCAACCTGTACCGTTCGTTTCCTGAAATAGTGCACGGTGTTTTCACACGGGCCGGTGGATATAGTGAAGCACCCTATGCAAGCTTGAATACCTCCTCACCTCCGGGAAGCGGGGGCGATAGCTTCGTGAATGTGATTCGCAACCGGCAGCTTGTCTTGCAAGCATTGGGAATGGAGGGGAAGCTAGCAATCACGCTCTGGCAGGTGCATGAAGCCGATATTCTCACTTATCCTTCCGATCTGCAATGGCGCAGTGATTGGGCCTCCGCAAGCTATTATGAGCGCAAATGGGCGCCGCAGGAGCTTCACAAGGGCGATGGCTTGCTCTCTCAGGAACGTGGAGTAGCCTTTGCAATGTCCTTTGCTGATTGTACCCCTATCGTCTTCTATGATCCCTCACATCACGCGATTGGCATCGTGCACGGAGGCTGGCGTGGTACAGCGCGGGGGATTGTCCTAGCGACAATCGAGGAGATGCGCAGGCAATTTGCCAGTGAACCGGAAGAGCTTTATGTAGGGATCGGCCCGGCGATTGGCGCGTGTTGCTACGAAGTCTCCGAAACTGTGCGGCGCATCTTTCTTGGACAGGAAGAGTTTGAGACATATCCAACACGCGTGCAATACCGAGATCAAGTCCGTGAGTCTGCTGTTTTCTCTACACAGATGGTGGACCGTCGAGAGAGTTTGCGTCTCGACGTGCAAAAAACGCATCGCAATCAGCTTCTCCAGGCGGGAGTGCTCTCTGAACATATCGAGACCATGAATATCTGTACTGCCTGCAATACAAATCTGTTCTTCTCGCATCGCGCTGAGCAGGGGAAGACAGGACGTTTCGTCGTCGTTATCGCTCTGGCTCCATAGGAAGAAGATTCTCAAGGCCTTTTACAACGCTACTTTATAGCTATACGTAGTAAGATTACAGATCTAGCAATCTGGAAAAAGGGTACCGGGCAACAGGCATGGTATAATAGAGCGGCAAAATGCTGACATACACGAAGAGAGCGGGGAAGTGATAGACGAACAGCCTCTAAGCCAACAGGATATCCTGGCGATAAATATAGCGGCGGTGCGAGCGCGTATCGACGCAGCAGCTCAGCGTGTTGGACGACGTGCGGAGGAGGTGACGCTTATTGCAGTCTCGAAAACAAAACCGCTCGAACTGGTACGAATGGCGTACGAGATCGGTGTGACAGACTTTGGAGAGAATCGCGTGCAGGAGGCTCTGACGAAAATAAGCTCTTTCTCGCCATCGAATCTCTCCTGGCATATGATTGGACATGTGCAAAGCAACAAGGCGAACAAGGTAGTAGGCAAATTCTCCTATGTGCATAGCGTCGATAGCCTGCATCTCGCACAAGCGCTGCAACGTCAGGCCGAAAAGATGAACGTGCAACAGGGCATCCTCCTCCAGGTTAACGTCTCAGGGGAGGCAAGCAAGGAAGGTATGACGCCAGAGGAGACGCTACTGCTGGCACGACAGATAGCAAAGCTGCCTGCTCTGAAAATAGGGGGCTTGATGACTGTTGCGCCTCTGGTGAACGATGCCGAAGAGGTTCGTCCAATCTTTCGGACGTTACGTCTGCTGCGAGATAGGCTTCAACAAGAAATTCCAGATTGCTCATGGCAACACTTATCTATGGGTATGACCGATGATTATTGTATTGCGGTAGAAGAAGGGGCTACGCTCGTTCGCGTCGGGCGAGCGATCTTTGGTGAACGGGTCAAAAAGGAGCCAGACAATGAAGTTAGATGATCTCTTGCTGGGTCGCCGCGTGCGGCAAAATCATGCGTTAGAGCATGCGACAATCACTATTCTAAGCACAATGATTCCAGATTTAAATGCGACAGCCCACTCCAATCCCAATGGGTTTGTTGTCTTTGGTGATGTTGACCTTGGGCTGTTACGCCGCGCCTCTGAGGAAGCGCTGACACGATTGCAAGCAGGTGAGGCGGAACTGGCGATTCACCCCAATTGTGGCACAAATCTCGTCGTTGGCTTCTCAGTCCTCACTCTCGGAGCGATGTTAGGAATGTCGTCCAGGCGTATGCGCACACGTATTGCCACCGCAACCGCTTCGACATTCGCTGGCTGGTTCTCGGCACGTCCGCTGGGAGAATACGTGCAGCGCCACTTCACTACCCTGCCAGATTTACAGGGGGTGCGCATTACCGAGATAGCGCGTCGCCAGGTAATGGGCGCACGTTTTGTTGAAGTACGAACAGTACAGGAGTAGGTAGGAAGTATGTATACGCCACCATTCCCCATCCTTTCTAAAATAATCGAGATCGGTATTAATATTCTACTTGTCGCGATGTTTATTCGTGCCATTGCATCCTGGTTTCGTATGGACGAGCGCATCCCCTTTATACGCTTCCTTGCACGCATTACGGACCCATTTATCGAACCCTGTCGCCGTCTCTTTGGCACTGTTTGGATGCTGGACGTGGGCTGGTTGGCTGCATTTTTCTTCCTGAGCATACTACAAACGCTGTTACTCCAATCACTCCCACCTGGCTGGTGAGTTCTTGCAACTCTCCATCCCTGTCTTCCCTCGTAACAAGCGCAACACATTGGAATGGGACAAGGAGTAGCCAGGAATTCTCAACGCTCGCCTGACTGCTCCTCCAGTCGATGGAGCGGAAAACTTTGCTCTGATGTCCCTCCTTGCAGAACAGCTTCCATACGCTTCTGCTTTACTCGTCTAATTCTCTGCTCGCAATGATCATGCATCTTCTCGGTTAAGTTTTCCCTTGTCTTGTGTAATAGAAGCGGGGATGATTTATGAATATTTTGCAATGAAAAAGAGTGTTTCGTGTGATATACTACCTCTGGCAAATAATTGTAGTGGTTGTGAGAAGAGCAGAGACAAATAGTATCTCACGATCTTGAATTGTCATGTCAGAACAGTTGGAAGAGAGTTGCAATCGCAATGGAGAACCTGAGCAGATCACAGAAAAATAACTTGCACATCGTTTCTGAACCTTTGATAGAACGGATCAATAATCTGCCAGTTGTGCTCTCTTCGTTTCTCGGGCGTGAGGAGGAGCGTAAGGTTATTGCTGACATGCTGCTGCGCCAGGAAGTGCGGCTTCTCACGCTTACCGGAATGGGAGGTGTGGGTAAAACTCGTCTTGCGCTTGCTGTTGCTCTAGAGATACAGGAAAATTTTACTCATGGAGTCTGTTTTGTACCTCTAGCGACCAACTTTGATCCAGAGCAGGTGCTGCCTTCGCTTGCACAGGCACTCGGTTTGCAAACTGGTACTCGTTCGACATTCGAGATGGTACATGATTTTCTGCACGACAAACACCTTTTATTGGTGTTAGACAACTTTGAGCAAGTAGTGGCAGCCTCCTCCTCCCTCACAACTCTCTTGAAAGCCTGTGAGGGTGTAACTATGCTCGTGACGAGCCGCGAAACTCTCCATGTAGAGGGCGAATATGAATTTGCTGTTCTTCCGTTTACCGTGCCAGAGGATAAGCACATATCCTTAGAAAAGCTGGCTGTCAATCCATCCGTTGCGCTCTTTCTCGAACGTGCACAGGCTACCCTGATTGACTTCCAGCTTACGCCTGCGAATGCAGAGGCTGTTGCAGGCATTTGTGTATACCTGGAGGGCTTACCATTGGCGTTGGAGCTAGCGGCAGCCCGCATTAAGTTATTGTCACCTCAGGCGCTGCTCGCACGTCTCTCTAATCCTTTGCATATCCTCACTCTAGGTCCACGTGATGTTCCCGCACGTCAACAAACGCTGCGCAATACTATCCAATGGAGCTATGATCTGCTCTCTCCTCAGGAGCAGAGACTCTTTCGTTGCCTTTCTATCTTCATCGGTGGTTGCACGATTGAGGCTGTAGAAGCGGTCTATAGTGTGCTCAACACCGAAGCAACAGACCTCCTTGAGGGTATTACCTCTCTGGTGGATAAGAGCTTGATCAGGCAGGAAGAGCAAGAGGACGGAAAGTCTCGCGTCCAGATGTTAGAGACAATTCGTGCCTTTGGTCTGGAATGTCTACAGGTATGTGGTGAATTGGAGCGAATTCGTCAGGCGCATGCCTCCTATTATCTAACCTGGGCTGAGACAACCAGAAAGGTCATGTTTGGCCGCGATCAAGGTCTTTTGCTCAGTAACTATGTTCTCGAACAATGGAATTGGCGTTCTGTAATGACTCTCGTTCTCGAACAACAGGATAAATCTACTGCCTTACAGCTAGCAAGCGGTTTAAGTATCTTCTGGCTAGTCTGGGGCTACAGTTTTGATCAAATATATCTGGTTGAAGGGAAGAAGTTTCTAGAGCAGGTGTTGTCTCATACTCACGAATATATAACTGTTATGTATGCGTGGGTTATGAGTGTCTACGGGGGTGTTTTAGCCTTACTACGCGATCTTGGACGGGCTGACGCTGCTTGTCAAGAAGGACTTGCCCTTGCACGAAGGATAGGAAACATTCAGTACATCATTACAAGCATCTGGATGAAAATACTTGCTCTAATAACACGAGATGATTTTAAAGTTGCTCGTGTACTTATCGAAGAAGCTGTCTCGTTAGCACGCTCACATAAGGATACCTTTACTGATTGGAGTCCAGAATGGTTGCTGGGCTATTCTCTTCATCGTGCTGGCTATGTTGCTCTCTGGCAAGGCCGCTATACAGATGCTAAGGACTTCTTGTCAGAAACAATTACGGTGTGCAATCAGACTGGCGAGCTTTTCTTTGCCCTCTGGTCCAATCTATTACTTGGGGAGGCAGAGTTTTTTGAAGGAAGAGATGAAGAGGCAAAAGCTCGATTTGAGTTTGTTATGAGTCTGTATAAAATATTACAGATACGTACACTGCTTGCCGAAGCCCAAGGATTCCTCGGAGGGCTCTTGCTGCGTTCAGGCGATGTCGAAGGTGCGCACATGCAAATCTCTGAGGCTCTGCATCTACGCCGAGAAGTTGGTGATGAGCAGGGAATCGCCTGGACAGAGGTTTTGCTTGCCAGAGTCGAGTATGCACGACAGAATTTTGACGAGGCTTGTCACTTGCTGGAAGATGCTCTGACACGAGCTTTCAAGGCACATGGTCGTTTATATACTGCGATGGGGTTGCAAGAATTAGGCCGGGTTGCAGCAAAGCAAGGCAAGCCTTTATGGGCAACACGCCTCCTTGGAGCAGCAGAGGCGCTACGGGAGTCGATGGAATCTCCCCTACCCTCGCTTGAGCGGGCTGAGCATGAAATGCTGCTTGCCGAGCTACGTGTAGAACTGGGCACGGAGCTTTTTCGGGTCACCTGGAAGCAAGGCCATGAGATGACACCACAGCAAGCGTTCTCTGAGCGAGAGGGCGACTTGCAACGCTCTTCAGCGTCCTCGACTGCCACGAAAAATAACTTGCAACGTGTAAAAGCGTTGGGTCTGACACGCCGCGAACTGGAAGTGCTGCATCTGCTGGCTGAGGGACTTTCTACTGCGCAAATAGCAGAAAGATTGCAGCTTAGCGCTGTCACCATTAATACCTATCTACGCTCACTCTACCAAAAGCTGGGTGTCTCTTCTCGCACGGCAGCAATGCGCTATGCGCTGGATCATGGATTGCTAGAACAAAAAAGCAGCATTTCACAGTCCTGCTAGAAAAGGCAGGAAAAACAGCGCTGCTACGATAATCGCAAGGACTACAACCAGCATGATAAAACTGAACAACAGGTAGTTATTCGCTTGCAGAATTGGAGTCTGCTGCGTTACAGGTGGAATATATGCAGGTCGTTCCTGCTGTATTTGTCGTTGTATCTGCTGCTGTCTGAAGCGACCTTCCCTGCCTGCCGCTGACAACTCTGGATCGGTATCTTCTTTCCAGGCTTTGGTATCCCAGGCGCGGATGTAAGTAGGGCCTCGTGAGCTAATGTCAGGATATGACTCATGGCTAGGGGACAAGGGATATAGGCCAGGAGGTCGCTCAGCTGCAGGTTGAGATGGACGTTGGGTTGCTGCTGGTGGCAGACGTGACATTGGTCCGGTTGTGCCACGTAAGTAGATACCAGTACCGGCATCGCCTGCCGTCTGAAAACGGTCATGCAAAATCTCGTCGAGATCCTGTTTCATGTCGAGTGCACTCTGATAGCGCTTGCTAATATCCAGAGTCAAAGCACGTTCCAACACCCGCTCAATCTCCGCTGAAAGCTGGGGGTTTAATGAGCGAACCGGTGGATACTGAAAGGGTGGCTGATCACGTGGATCTTGATTTGTCAGCAGATGATGCATTGTCGCGGCCAGCGCGTAGAGATCAGAACGTGTATCAGCATTACCTCGATACTGTTCAGGCGGTGCATAGCCTGGCGTCCCCAGCGCCGTAGTCTGTTTGCGCTGTGCATGCTTTGCTTCATCCGCTCGTGCGATGCCAAAGTCAACCAGGTGCGCCAGAGAATCCTTGCGGCCAATAATGATGTTGGCAGGTTTGATATCGCGGTGAACAATAGGTGGATGTTGCTGGGCAAGGTAGTGCAGAATGTCGAGTACCTGTGAGGCGTAGGTCAGCACCTCCTGCTCCGGCAGCGGCTTGTGTACCCGGTCCAGATGTGCCTCCAGGTTTTCTCCCGCTGCATATTCCTGCACCATATAATAGCGTGTTCCCTCTTGAAAGCTATCCGTTACGGAAGGAATAAGGGGATGATCAAGCTTTGCCAGCGTTGCTACCTCATGCTGAAAGTTGCGCACATCTTCCTGCCTACGCTCGGAATCAGCATTGTTCTCCGCGATCAATTCTTTGATGACCACCTGTTTATTCGAGACACGTGTATCACGCGCCAGGACCGCCGCTCCCATCCCACCCTCACCAAGCACTTTCTCGACAACGTATCGCCCGCTCTGTAATTGTGCGTTGGGAACAAGTGTACGGCTACCATGAGTCGTTGCGTTTTCACTTTCACCACTTGTTGAAGTCAAAAACGTGTCAGATGCGACTGTACTCGTGCTAGCTGCTGCAGGTACGTCTGATAGATTTTCCACACGTGTATCAACTGGTGCATCAAGGTGTGCACCACACTCTTCACAAAAGTTTTCATGTGCAGGATTAACTGCACCGCAATTTGGACATTTCATGACTACTCAGATTCTACGCTTTCAAGAATTGACCTAGAACCGTTTCCATATGAATGTGGTTGTCAGTATCGACAGACACAACGACCAGTGCTTTGTTCTCTACGTCACCATTCTCATCAAATGAGATGCGACCACTGACGCCCTGCAGCGCATTGTCACCGCGAATGGCGCGTAGTCCTTGCTGTACATCCTCAGGCGTCGGTGTACTTTTGCCTGAGCGCAACGCACGATCACAGCCGCTTAACAGCGCGAGTAGAGCATCGTAGGACAGAATAACGTCATTATCTTCACGCGTGAAGCCATAAGGCGAACCCTGATGCAAGTTATACGGATCAAAGGCGGCCGGGTATTCAGAGAAGAACTTTGGCTTCTGCGCCGTATATCCCAGTATATCCCATTCATCAGGATAAGCGAAAGTTGTAAAGCGTAAGTGACTAAACCCCCCAGCTCGTGCGCTACTTTGATAGCCCGACAGTGAGTAGAGTGCGTCACCGCCCATAACTGGCAGGTCGCTCGGTGTACTATTAGCAGGTAAGTTTGATAATAAGGTACTGATATCTTCTGCGTAACCTGCGAAGTAGATCAGGTTAGGCGAATGCTTCAGAGCATCCTGGAGCTTATCCGGTATGATGGATGCCTGCCCGACAGTATACGTCTCCTCTGCAACCACCTGTTGATGATCTACATCTTGAAACTGTCGCTGGAAATCCTGTGCAAGACTCTGGCTATAAGGATTGCGCGGATCGTAGAAAAGGGCAACCTTACTGGCTTTTAACTGACTTTCCGCATATTTTGCACCTTCGATACCCTGTGCATTGTTAGAAGGGGCGACGCGAAAGAAGTAGGGGGAGATACCTGATAGAGCATCGCTTGATGCCGTCTGGGAAAGAAGTGGAATATGCGCAGCAGCCAGTGTAGTAATTGCTTGTTGTGTTCGGTCACTATAGGGCCAGCCCATAACTCCGACGAATGTTTTATCCTTTTTAGCAAGCTCTACAAGTTGCTGAGCGATGCCCTGTACATAGTCGAGCTTGCCACCAGAATTAGCAATTACCATGCGTACTTTCATCCCATTTTGCAATTTTGCCCCGTCATTGAACTCCTTCTGTGCGACAAAAGCTCCTTGCAACGTATCGCGTCCAAGACCAGTGAGTGCAGGTGTACCCGAAAGCATGGTTGCTACTGCAACAGTGACATATGGACTACCAGAACTAAGCACACGCAGATTTTCCAGGTAGATATGTGCTTCAGGATCGCTTGAATCTTTGCCAACGGCCTGATTCAGATATGCGATAGCGGGATTGAGGTCGGCACTATTTTTTTGCAAAGCCTGAGCTGCCTGTTTTTTCAGATCCCCATCTTCACGAGCTGGGTCCAGAACATATGAGCCATCGCTCAGCCCTATAGGCTCGTTTCCCACCTGTTTGACACCGATGCCTGCAACCGTAGATGTTGCTGTGGGTGCTGTTGCGGTGTGTGTGGAAGGTCGTAAATAGAGAGACGCGAGAAAGACGCCACTACCCAGCACTAGAACGAGTAAGAGGATGAGCAAAATGGCAACGCCGCTACGCCGTCGTGCTTTGAATTGAGGTGATGGAGATGGATATGCTGGAGGTGTACTTATTGGTACAGGTTGCGCCGGTAACTGAACAGGCGTTACTCCACTCCTCCCTGCGTTTGTCTGCGCTGTTGAATCTTGCGAAGTCGCTCCCTGTCCCTGCACCGCATTCATCGAGGATGTTCCTAGTGTATAGGAGTCAAGATTTCCGGTCAAGCCAAAGCGTTGCCGCAGTATCCTGTCAATATCCTGCTTCATTGCTGCCGCGCTCTGGTAACGTTGATCTGGATTGTTAACAAGGACGCGTGCCAGCACCTGCTCCACATCAGGCGAGAGCTGTGCATTCAGCGTTCGTACCGGTGGATATTGAAAAGGAGCATGATTGCGTGGATCTCGGTTCGTTAACAGGTGATGTAAGGTTGCACCTAGCGCATAGAGATCAGAACGTGGATCAGCGTTGCCCTGATATTGTTCAGGGGGGGCGTAGCCTGGTGTTCCTAAAGCTGCCGTTTGTCTTCGTTTGACATTTCGCACAGCATCAGCACGCGCAATCCCGAAATCGACAAGATGCGCACGTTTATCTCGTGTGCCAATTACGATATTCGCTGGCTTGATATCACGATGGACTACTGGCGGCGTCTGCTGCGCCAAATAATCGAGCACATCTAATATCTCAGAAGCGCAGATCAATGCCTCACGCTCTTTCAATGGTTGCCCGGTACCTTGGAGCCGCTCCTCCAGATTTTCACCTTCCACATACTCCTGCACCATAAAATAGCGCTGCCCCTCCTGAAAGTGATCCGTCACGTTGGGAATCAGCGGATGATCAAGATGAGCCAGTAACGAGACCTCGCGTTTGAAATTGCGCACGTCCTCTTGCTGCTGTGTTGGATCAGAAGAAGCCGAGATGAGTTCTTTTATCACGACAGGTTTGTCATCCAGGCGTTGATCAATAGCAAGGAGAGCCGCTCCCATACCCCCTTCTCCAAGTACCTTCTTGACCTGGTAACGTCCTCCCTGCAAACGTGCTCCAGCCACCAATGAGCGTGGCATACCGGATGTATTCGTTAGAGCAGAGGGCGTAGAAGCCAGGAGTGCTGCAGGTGTTGAATTTTGGGCTGAAGCTGTTTTCACTGCACTTTCAACGCTTACACTCGCCGAAGCATCAATACGTTTGCCGCAGGAACTGCAATACCGTGTACCATCGCGATTAGTAGCTGCACAGTAGGGACATTCCATCTTTCGCCTGCCTCAATTCTTAAGATTCCAGTATCTTCACTAAGAAATACGTTTCTTGCCGCTAAAAGTTCACTGTGAAGAATCAAGAAGGGATCGAAGGATCACCTGACTCTGGATGGAGCTGGCGGATGAACATCTGTATCTCTGGTTGGAGAGTATCACTTACCACAGGAAGATTCGGCCATTGCTTATGAGCCGCATCATTAACTGCATAGTCGATTCCAAAGCGATGCAGTACATACGCCTGTAGAGCAGGAGAATGTGGGAGAGTGGTCTCGCCGAGGCAGCCTAAGCGCGTCACTCCAAACCTCCACACTAACTGCAGATATTGCTGCTCCTGTAAGATTCGTATAAAAGAAGGGAATGTCTCTGTTTCATCGCTTTGTGCTGCACAAACAGAAGCTACAGGTGTATTAGACTCAATGGTATCTAACCAGTTGGCCTTTCCGCGAGCGATAAATGTATTGAGGTCAGAGAAGTCGATAGTAGCTAGAAAACGGTTTCCTTGCATAAAAAGCGATGTAGATAGCAAGTGAGCAAAACCTCCACCAATCTGGTCAGAAGTAGTGGCAACCATTGAAAACGTAGAATCTGGCTGATCTCTTGCTATAACAGTTCCATCAGACGTTGTGTAGTCCCATAGAGGACGTACAACAGCATACACCATCCATTGGTCTAGTGGATACGAGCCAATACCACTACTTTCCACGATCTCTGAAACATCACACAATAAATGACAGTCCTGACCTTTACGTATAGTGCAGAGTACACGCTGATCAATGCAAGGTGCCGCTGAGTTAGGGTCAAGATCAAGTGCAAAATGGAGTCGTGCTTTGAGTGCAACTTTTGCCGTTGCTATTGGTGACGAAGGTGAGGACGTTGCATATACTTCCCCTGGCTTCATGTCTTGAGTCAGAGAAAGTGCATTGAGATTATCCTGTATATCAGCAACTAATGCCTTACGTTCCTCGTTTGGAAGTTTTGCAAGCGAGGGAAATGGCGCTACCAGATGTAGATACCAGATCAGTGTCTGCGTTTTGGGTGCTGGGAAACGGCTCAGCGCTCCACGACAGCTATCGTTATGCAGATCAACAGGAACAGAAACGCTACACTGCCGTGCTTGAAATGGTGGAGCCTGCCAACGTAGAGTGTGTTGTCCCCGTGTAAGACGTAGTGGCGTATCTAAAAGGCTAGGAACGCGCGAGACTTCTTTCCCGTCAAGAAACAATTTACCATTGTGGGGGGTGCCGACGACGTAAAATTGATCATCTCCCGGTGCAAGCGTTGGAGGGGGAGTGGGTAGAAAAGACCAAACCGCGTGCAACAAGAAACTCTGTGTTGATGCAGAACTACCTAGTAGAATTGCGAAAGCCACTAGCACAATAACACCAGTGAGCAGACCTTGACGACGGCGTTGTTTTAACGTAAATCGAGGAGTAAGTGCTGAACGAGGAGCGTTTCGCTCTATATACACAGAGGGAACTACGTCATCCACCTCCATGTGAGAAACTATTGATACAATTTCATCACCATCGATATCCACAATCATTACATCTTCGTCAAACACGCCCTCTTGTATTTGTTGCGCCTCTTCTCGCTCTCGCGCATCCATAGTTCTCCTCAATGTAGCAGATAAGATTGCCCCTGTTAGAAGTGCAGGGGCTGAAAGGATATGGTGCAAGCGGCGAAGCTATATATCTCTTCGCGCGAGTTTTTAGAGATGCTGACAGCGCAGAGAAATTATGCCAGGGGCAAAGTGATTTGCCTTCTGCAAGTACTCCTGCTCGTTTGCCTCGATCATAAGTTTGTGCATGACGACAACATCACCATCAGGCAGTGGCTCGGCTGGCTGCAAGCAAAGCTCCATAACAATACAACCACGTTCATACACCTTCACCAATCCTCCAGCATTAGGAATGCGGTAGACACGGTTCTCGTATGAGGGGCTTGGAACTTCTAAGTAGCCGAACTTGATCAATTGCTGATATTGACCCTCAGACAACATCTCGCGCATCAGCGCCTTCGCTCGACTCTCAGCCGACAGATGTTCACTCACCGACTCGCGTAAGCGCCCTACCCCTCCCTCAGAGGATTGCGAAAGGTAGTAGATTGCGAGCAGGAGAAACAGCAGCCAGATGCCGAGAAAGAGGCTCAGCGTCTCCAACATAGCTGCGTCTACTCCTTAGCCACCTACGACACGTGGTACAAGGACAATTTGTTCGGAGGTACTGTCAAATTTTTCGATACGTTCTACAGTTTTGCCTGCTTCCACTTTAAAGGCTGTTGCACCTTTTTTGCGCTCTTCGTTAAAGATTCGCTCCGCTTCTCGGACGGCGGCTATAGCGTCAAGATCTTTCGCTTCAGCTTTTTGAGAATCCCATGTGATCCGGTCGTCGCCACGACGGGACATAACCCGTAGCATACCCACAGTTCGTCTGCCTTTCTCAACGCATCGCAACAGAGTGCATGCTCCGTTGCTTATGCTGTCGTTACCAGCGACCCGAAGCAGGGTCGGAGCCTGAAAGCTCTAGACCGCAGTCGGGTGAGAAGCCTTGCAACCACGCGAGATGCAGTGTATCGAAGAGAGATTACTTCAAGCTCACTGTTGCAAGCACATGTGCAGTACCATCTCTGGCTTACGGCTGCTGCTCCAGCCGACTATGCAGGTGTACGTATCGCTTACTAACGCTCTCAGCGTCCACCTAAAGATGAGATGGATCGTATTGAGATAATTTGAGCATAGCATGCAATCTTCGGGGAGTCAAGGGTATCCCTGTCTCATTTTGTGTCATAGTTGTGCATGCTTGTCTGCTATCATCGCCTCAAGAAGAGCTTGAAAAAGTTGCCAGGGTCAAGAAGATAGGGCTGGAAGAATGCAGGAAAAGGTACTACCCTTCTCCGGGAAACTCTCAACCACAACCTCTCCTCCATGCAATTCCACGAGCATTTTAACAACCGCCAGCCCCAGACCCTGTCCGCCTCCCCGCCCACTACTCTTATCAGGAATCTGGTAAAAACGCTCAAAGATCTGTTGCTGAAACTCTGAAGCAATACCAACACCAGTATCACGCACACTCACCCTCACAAGAAACTCTTCCTCAGAAGTACGTTTTTTCACTTCTTCCACGCTTGCTGAAACGATTATCCTCCCACCCATCGGCGTGAAGCGCAGCGCATTACTGAGCAGATTGCGCAGCACTTGCTGTATACGCACTCGATCTGCGTAGAGACGAGGAACATTTTTGTCCACCTGGACAGAGATTGTTATGTTTGAGTCGAGAGCCGTTAGCTCTAATTCTTCCACCGCAGTATCAATTACTTCTGTTAGGTGAAGTATTTCACGTTGCAGACGTAACTGAGCAGTATCAGCGCGTGCAATTATCAGCAAATTTTCCAGCATTGCATACAATTGTTCGCTACCACTGCGTGCGCGCTGCACAAATTCGTGTTGTTGCAGCGTGAGCTCTCCACCAACCTCTGCAAGAAGAAGCTCAAGATAGCCGTTGATCGTATTCAATGGAGAACGTAGTTCATGCGCCAGTAATGATAAAAAAGAAGGGCGACTTTGCATACTCTCACGTGCTATTATTTCCGGTTGGGCTATCAGTAGACCATAAGAATTCTCTTCGTTGACAAGTGGTGTGAGGCTGACGCGCAGAAGCTGACGTGTTTTTCCAACCACAATTTCACATTCGGTACTTTTCAATGCCTGCCCCTGTTGTAACGATAGGAGCAGCGCATCGCCACAGCGCCTGCTCTGTTCCTTGTTTTTGTCGAGCAAGCTATAGAAAGTTTGACCGATTAGTTCCTCTGCTTCTTGACCGATCAGCTTATTAAACGCTTCATTACTAGAGAGCATTCTTGTGCTCACATCAAGTATTGCCATACTTTCAGGGCTTGCGGTAAGAATGCCTTGCATATTTTGTAGAAAAACATTGCTCAAAATCACAAATTTATCTACCATCATTTCTTATTGTGTCTTACAAGAGCTGCGGCATTGGTTTTCGCTTAAGATCCAGGCCTGTTCTCAATGGAGAAAGTATAGCGTATGTCTCTGATGCCGTCTATTGATTATGCAGCAGGAAATTGTACACCTGTATAACGCGGAAGGCAAAAAGATTTTACAGGGCACTCCTTTTTCTACGGTTTCTAGCACAGCAGAATGTTCTACTATCTCACTCTTCCTCTGCTCTTCTCTGCTTCATATACGCACGAGAAAGCTTACGTAGCGGTAGAGTAGGAGCATCCGCGTCGAGGTCCTGGTTCTTTGTTGGAAGTGGTAGAGTAAAGATAATTCTTGCACCTCCACCAGGTGCATTCTCGGCGTGAATAGTGCCACCGTGTGCATCAATAATAGCTTGCACGATCGCCAGTCCGAGTCCACTTCCCCCCTTAGAAGATTGGCGGGCGCCGTCGGCACGATAGAAACGTTCAAAGACACGTGGTAGTGCATCTTCGGGAATTCCCTCCCCGGTATCTGTGACCGAAACTTCCAGCTCGTTTGAGCGCACAGACGCGCTAATGATGACCGATCCACCAGGAGGAGTGTGACGCAATGAATTATTGCAGAGATTTGAGAAGATCCGTGTGAGCATGTCTGGATCAGCCTGTACTACCGGCAATGTATATGCGATAGTATTGTTTGGTTCCACCTGGTGACGCTCGAACTCTGTTGCCAATACTGCCAGCACTTCATCAACGAGAGCAGCTAGGCGCAATGTCTTTTTCTTCGGCTCCAGTGCGCCCGCTTCGAGTTTTCCCATGATATGCAAATCCTGTACGAGACGCCGCAGGCGCAATGTTTCACGCACAATAACGCGTCCAGTCGCCTCGTAATCTTCACGGCTCTGGTTGACACCATCAACCAGTGCTTCGCCCAGACCTGCAATTGCAGTAAGGGGAGTTGCCAGATCGTGAGTAACATTCATTATAAGCTCACGTCGCCACAGTTCTTGTCGGCGCAACTCCTCAACATCCTGTTGAAGCTGGACCGCCATCTCATTAAAATTATGTGATAGTTCGCCTAACTCTCCAGGCGCGTTTACAGAAACCTGCGTACTGTAATTCCCTTTAGTAATTGCACGCGTTGCTTGTGTCAAGCGCATCAAAGGTCGAGTAATCGTTTGGGAGAAGAGAATGGCTATTAACGCGGCCATAAATGCAACGATTCCTGAAGCAACGAGAACAGAAGTGCCAACAGAACTAATGAGCGAAGGAACATGCTCTACTGGAATAGTCACAATGATTGCACCTATCAACGTTTTTCCCTTTAGAAGAGGTCGAATAGAGAAGGGTTGACCATAGCCTACTGCATCATTGTGACCTAACTCACCATCTACCACTGGATGATTCGACTGATCTAGTACACGTTGTAGTTTCTGTCTCAGATAATCGATATCCTGTTGTTGCAAAGAAGGATTACGAACCTGTAAGTAGAAAAAGACACGGTCTTGAGCACTATGAATAATAGCCTGAGCTTTTTCTCGTGCCTTTGTTGCTTCTGAAGGACTCAATGCTTTTACTGTTTTAGTTGATGTGGGTTGAGGAGAAAGTATACGCTGTGCCATACTGGTGATAGTAATACTCGGACGCAGATCTCCTTTTCCATCGCTCAAATGTGGAAAGGCATAGACAGGAGAACCACTCCGATTGAAGACAAAGATGAGAGGAGGTTGTTCTGTATCTACCTCCTGTGAGATATCTGTTTCTGCCTGTAGGTCAAGAACATCTTGCGCAACTTGCGTTAGGTGATCCTTGGGATTGGTTTCGGCTTCTTGCATAAGAGCACGAGCCTTCTCACGCGCCTGTGAACTGGTCCATTGATGTAGTCGGCTTTTCTGTTCTGCACCATAATAATGGTTTATAACCAGGATGGCAGTTAGCGCTAGCGCGCTAATTGCGAGCAATGTCAGCAATGCCGAGAATAGCGCAAGTTGCCATCGAATACTTTTCCACCAGCGTACATGCATAGCACATACCTCGCTATCTTTACCTAGCCACTCGTTGAACGCTGCTTCGCTTCAAAGCGATACCCAACCCGCCAGACAGTTTTAATGTAGCGCTGTTCGGGATCAGGCTCAATTTTCTTTCGCAATGCACTAATATGCACATCAATGGTATGCCCATCTCCTAGGTAATCGTAACCCCACACCTGATTCATCAATATCTCTCTTGTAAAGACTCGATCAGGAGCTTTTGCTAGTAGCGCCAGCAAATCAAACTCGGTTGGTGTCAGGGCTACCTCACGTTCCTGTACCTCAACACGTCGTGCAAGTAAATCGATAAGGAGTCCTGGAAAGCGCAAAATGGAACCTTGTGCTGACTCTTCCTTATTATCTAAATGAGTAACACTTTCTGTCGATAATTGAGCCTCCTGCTTTCCCTGCACATCCTGACTGCTCTCGTTTCCGGCGCGTCGTAGAATCGCGCGCACACGGCTGACCAGTTCGCGTGGACTGAATGGCTTGACCAGGTAATCGTCTGCACCCAATTCTAGCCCATTAATACGATCATCCTCGTCACTGCGAGCCGTGAGCATGAGAATCGGTGTCTTTGACCAAGCGCGAATTCGTCGGCACACTTCAAAGCCATCAATTGCAGGTAACATGATGTCAAGAATCACCAGATCAGGGCGTTCGCGTGCGTGGAGAGCCAGTCCGTCCGCTCCGTCATTGGCAACCACAATCGTATAGCCTGCATCTTTCAGGTACAGATTAAGGAGGTGAATGATACCTTCTTCGTCTTCAATTATAAGGATTTTCTGCGCCATAGCTTGCCTTCTTTAGTTGTGGACTCTAAGCTAAATGACAGACGTATGGTAACACAGTTTTGTCAGAAATTGGTATCTTTTTTGTCTTTGACTCTATTCTTGAGCAAATCTTGAAACTTGGAAGGCATAATTTTCACAGATTCTTCATAAATATGCTTTATCATAGAAGTGTTTCCCACGGGGACATAAGCAGAAACCTGCTAATACTACAACACTAAGCGTATAACTCCACGTTTGCTTTTTTACCTCCTAGGAAAAGTGCCAGGACCTGACTTCTCCCAGATTCTGGCACTTTTCTAATTGTCCGCTACCTGAAACTTACGTAGCTGCTATAATGAGACAGCTTACCTCGTGATATGAGGAAGCTGCATGTATGAGATGCGTAAAAATGGGAGTTTCAGGTGAAGCTACAGGTTTTCTTTAGCCCTGCTGATGTGAGAAGTGTTCAGGCTGCAACACACGATGTCTATACTGTGGTGGACGTTATTCGCGCAACGACCTCGATCACGGCTATATTTGATAGTGGTGCAACACACGTCTTTGCTGCTGACACAGTTGAGCAGGTGCAGAGAGCAGCACAACGGACTTCAAATCGCCTGCTCTGCGGTGAACGACATGCCCGTCCACTACCAGGCTTTGACTTTGGCAATTCGCCGGCACAGTTTGCTCGTACTGATCTGCGTGGGCGAGATCTCATTTTGACCACAACTAACGGTTCACGAGCTTTTTTTGCCTGCCCAGAACAGAGTACGCGTCTTGCTGGTTGCTTTTATAATGCGCGCGCAGTTGTTCAGGCCGCTATAGCTTATGCTTCTGCTTTGCAAAGCAATATTGCCATTGTCTGTGCCGCCGAAGGAAACTATTTTGCACTCGATGATAGTGCATGTGCAGGCTATCTTACTCTTGAAGTACAGCGCCAACAGCCAGATATTGAACTGCATGAAAGTGTACTTGCTGCGCAGGCTCTTTCCGCTGCATATCCACCCTCACGTCTTGCGCAATTCACAAATTCAGCACGCTCAGTGGTAGCCGCAGGTTTGTCCGAAGACATTGACCTATGTATGCGCATCGACGCGAGTACAAGTGTGGGCATTGTGACTGGGTATGAGCAAGAGACGGGATTGCTTATACTCGAACGGCTAGTCAATGCGCAGGATTAGCTTACCAAAGTTGCGGTTATCTGCCATCACTGTATGTGCTCTGGTGATTTCGTGAAGTGGGAAGACTTCTTCAACAATGGGTTGAATGGTTGATTTCGCGAGGAGTGGCAGAACGTATGTCGCGAAACGCCGCGTGACGGCGAGTTTCTCCTCTAACGTGCGCGAGCGAAGTGTGCAACCTGTAATTTGGATGCGTTTCTGCATAATCATTCCCAGGTTGACGTTGGCTTGCATGCCACCAAGGGTTGCCAGGAAGACGAGTCTCCCCCACGTTGCTAGCGCTTGTAGATTCTGTTCCATGTAAGAGGCTCCAGCAAAATCAAGCACAAGATGTACGCCTTGCCCATGTGTGAGTTGCCCAATGTCGTCGGCAAATTGTTTGTCTGAGAGGCCGACATCCAGTCCCAACGGTTTCGCTCGCTCCAGTTTTTGTGCTGTGCGGGATGTGCCAAAGACGGTAGCTCCTACTGCGTGCGCAAGCTGAATTGCTGCTGTGCCCACACCGCTTCCCGCCGCATGGACAAGCAAGCGCTCACCCATCTGCAATCTTCCTTGAGTAAAGAGCGCGTCGTGAGCGGTCATAAAAACTTCTGGGATGGCTGCTGCCTGCACAAAGTCCAGGTTTTCGGGAATCTCGACCAGCATCCCCTCCTGTGACAGAATATATTCTGCCTGTCCACCTCCACCTGTAATGCCCATTACACGCTGTCCAGGTTTCCAACGTGTGACTTGTGGTCCAACAACATCGACCACACCTGCAAACTCCAATCCTGGAATATGCGATGGGTAGCCTGGAGGCGCAGGGTAGTGTCCCAGGCGTTGCGACAGATCTGCTCGATTAAGACCAGCTGCATGTACGCGCACACGCACCTGGTCTCCAACTGGCTGTGGTGTCTCTACTTCCTGCACCGCCAGTACCTCAGGGCCTCCTGACTGTGTAATAACTACAGCTTTCATACAAAATCCTCCTTCTAAAATACTATTCATACGATACATCATTCTTTAATAATAATGCGAATACTACCTTGCAGTGAGATGAGCGAAAGCGTAGCGCGCAGCGTCATTTCTCGCTGCATACAAGGAAGTCTGATAAAAAAGCGATACACATTGCGCAATGTGTATCGCTTTTTTATCAGGAGACCCTGGTTGTTATGCTCGGTGTTCCGTCTAGCTAACTTTCTCAGCTTCGCTAGTAACGGCAGGTCGATTGACAGCTTCCAGCTCAAATTCGATTTTTACTTCGTCGCTGACGACTGCACCACCGGTTTCCAGAGTAGGATGCCATGTCAGACCCCACTCTTTACGGCTGATCTTAGTGCGTCCATTGAGGCCAGTGCGCTGCAATCCGTAAGGATCTTTAATTGCTTCACCGGCATATTCAGCGTCGAAAGTTACCGGCTTTGTCACGCCATGCATTGTCAGGTCACCGGTTACTTTGTAGCTGTGGCCTTCCACACGCTCAACTTTTGTGCTCTTGAAATGAATAGTGGGATACTGCTGGACATCGAAGAAGTCGGCACTGCGCAGATGGTTATCACGGTTGGTATCGCGTGTATTAATGCTTGTAGTATCGGCTTCGGCATCAACCCAGGAGTTTTCGGGATTTGCCTCATCAATGTGGAGTGTTCCGCGAATAACGTCAAAGTGACCCCGTACAGTGGAAATTACCATATGGCGAACTGAAAAGACGACTTGCGAATGAGCCGGATCAATTTCCCATGCCATGTTAAATATCCTCCATAAACATGTTCTACTTAGTTAATTTCTTTCCTAATGGAAGTATTTACAGCATACCATGGCCTCTTTCTTTTGTCAAGATACTAACCTTTCATTAGTTGTGAAGCTCTGCTGTAGCGTGCTTTCAGCAAGTTCTATACAGATACATAAGAATGTGCAAGAAGAATGAGCACAATAAAGGAAATTGAGAACAGTACCAGAGACGGAAGCCTGTTCCCATGATATAATCAGCGCAGAATACTATACAGGAGCAAGAAAACAGAGCATGTTTACCCTCAACGATATTCTGCAAGGGAATGCGAGCAACGTTTCTGTACATGGCGGATCTAGCAATTCTCCAGATCCAGGTTTCGTTTTCCGAGCTGCCCATCATGATAGTCGCCAGATTGAAGAGGGAGACTTATTCGTTGCCATCAAAGGTGCACACGTCGATGGACATCGCTTTATCACCACGGCGGCACAGGCTGGTGCGCGTGGAGCATTGTGCAGCGAGATAGTTTCTGATGTTCCAGGAAGCTTTCTGCAGATTCTGGTACCCGACGTTGTCAAAGCGTTACAGGCTACTGCCAGGGTGCGTGTCCAACGGCAGCAAGATACTATTCTGATTGGAATCACAGGTAGTAATGGCAAAACAAGTACAAAAGAAGCAGTTGCCACTGTTTTGAGCCATAAAGCTCCAACGCTTAAGACGCAGGCTTCTTATAATACCGAGATCGGCTATCCTCTCACCCTGTTGCGCCTGGAGCCGCAGCACCGTTACGCTGTACTGGAGATGGGGGCGCAGTGGGTCGGTGAACTGGCTGGACTGTGCACCATCGCAGCCCCTACCTGGTCGATTATTACCAATGTTGGCACGTCTCACCTGGAGTTCTTTGGCTCACAGGAACGAATTGCTCTGGCGAAAAGTGAACTGGTACAGGCGCTCTCACCAGACGGAATCGCTATCTTAAACTACGATGATTCCAGGGTACGTGCAATGGGTGCAAAGACATCAGCCAACGTTCTCTACTATGGCATAGCTCAAGAAGCGCAGGTGCGAGCGAGCGAGATCGGCGGCGATGCATTGCGCGGGCACAATTTTACCTTACGTTATAACGAGGAAAGTATACCTGTTCAGCTCGCTCTACCTGGTGAACATGGTGTTACCATCGCGCTCGCCGCAGCAGCGGCTGGAGTAGCAGCCGGTATGACAGCGCAGGAGATTCGTCTGGGTCTTGAAGAGCTTGCGCCGTATAAACGACGTGGTGAGATTAAGCCCGGTCCTAATGGCAGCACGTTAATCGATGATAGCTACAACGCGAGCCGCCAATCTATTGTCGCCATTGCTCGCGCTATGCATGAGGCGCAGATTGCTCCGGGCGGAAAACGCTGGGCTATTCTCGGTGATATTCTTGAGCTAGGCAGTTACGGACGTGAGGAGCATACTGAAACGGGAGCAGAACTGGCTCGGCTCGTCGATTACATCGTCGCTCTTGGCGATAGGGCCCGTTTCTATGTGGAAGGGGCGCTGAAAGCTGGTATGCCAGTCGAGCATGCCTACTATTTCTCCGCCGATATTGAGAATCGGCCAGAGCTAGAGGCTGCGAAACGAGCCGTTGCAGACCTTCTCAAAGAGCACGTTCACAGTAGCGATCTGGTCTTGCTCAAAGCTTCACTCGGTGTCGGTATGGATACTTTACTGGCTACACTTCAATAGATGTACAAAATTGAAAGGGATATGTATAAAGCCCACATCCATGAAAACATTCTAAAGGGGTAGTGCTATGACAAAGAAGAAATTACGTGTCGGTGTTGTCTTTGGAGGCCGTTCGGGAGAGCATGATGTCTCGCTTGCATCCGCACGAGCAGTGATGGAGAATTTGGACAGCAGCAAGTATGAAATTGTTCCCATTGGTATCACTCGTGCCGGGCGCTGGCTCCTCGGTGTAGAACCTGCTCGTTTGCTGGAAAGCGGACAGGACATGGAGCAGGTCGCTCAGCAAGAGAGCGTTCCCGCTGTCTCACTTGTGGGAGATCCAACCGTTCATGGCCTCATTCCCCTTGCACGTTCCGCTCCTTTGCAAAATGATGGTGCGCTGGACGTGATTTTTCCTGTTCTGCATGGAACATACGGTGAAGATGGCACCTTGCAGGGATTACTCGAAATGGCGAACATTCCCTATGTGGGTTGTAGCGTGTTAGGTTCAGCACTTGGAATGGACAAAGAGAAATCGAAGGTGATTTTCCAACACAGCGGCCTGCCCGTTGGAGACTACCTGGTGTATCGACGGCGTGAGTGGGAGCGCGATTCGCTACAGGTTATCGAGGCAATCGAGCAACATCTGGGCTATCCCAACTTTGTGAAGCCAATGAATCTGGGTTCCAGTGTCGGAATTAACAAGGCGCACAACCGTGAAGAATTGACGCATGCCCTCTCTGTTGCCACCGAATATGACCGGAAGATTATTATCGAAAAAGGCCTCGACTGTCGCGAGCTGGAATGCGCTATTCTGGGCAATGACGAGCCGTTGGTCTCTGTGGTGGGCGAGATTGTGCCGAGCAACGAGTTTTATGACTATAATGCCAAGTACATCGACAATCAGTCCCAGATCATCATTCCAGCCCAGGTCCCGCAGGAGATTGCCGAGCAGATGCGTCGCCAGGCGCTGCAGGCGTTCCTGGCGCTCGACTTGAGCGGACTTGCACGCGTTGACTTCTTTCTGGAGAAGGGAACAAATAAGCTCTACATAAACGAGGTCAATACTCTGCCGGGTTTCACACAAATTAGCATGTACTCCAAGCTCTGGGCTGCCAGTGGCCTTACATATACTGAACTACTGGATCGGCTGATCGAATTAGCGCTTGAACGGCATACCGACTTCCAGCGTAAACGTACCAGCCGCTAAGTTCAACATAACAACATATTGGGGAGGCAACGCTATGTCACGCACAACGATTCACACCGTTACCGTCGAGCCACTTACCATCCCCCTTCAAGAGCCATTTGCTATCGCAACGGGCAGCGTTTCGGCTGCTCGTAATGTCTTGATCACCGTCACGTTGCAAGACGATAGCGTAGGATATGGCGAGAGTGCACCGATGCCGCCAAGCACAGGTGAGTCACAGGCAACTGCACTTGCGGCGGCGAACGAGTGTGGCGAAATGCTTCGGGGTTGGGATGCTGCACACTGGCGCAGTATCTCCTCATTTATTCGTAGTCATTACTATGCGCAGGCAACCGTTGTTGCTGCTATGGAGATGGCTGTACTTGATGCCTTGACTCGCTCCTACGGCATCCCCCTCTACAGCTTCTTCGGTGGTGCCAGTAACAGAGTTGAAACCGATCTGAGTATCCCTCTAGTCCAGCCGGAGCGAGCCTATGAGATCGCAAAGGATGCAGTCGCGCACGGAATTACCAGTCTTAAGGTCAAGGTTGGCAACGATCTGCGTGAGGATGTGGACCGCGTCGAAGCAGCACGAAGTGGAGCGCCTCATCTCGG
>DAOUDD010000215.1:0-11042 GCA_034431765.1 Ktedonobacteraceae bacterium
TCAGCACGAGAAAGAGAATCGGGTGATCAGCGCTATGCTCATCCATGAGCGCGTGTGGCTCAAAGTAGAGTGCAACAACTGCAATGGCAAGATCGAGAAGCAATGGCAGACTATTTACCCTTTCTGCGTATGCTTCCAGCTTATCCTCGGGTATCCCTGTGCGGTCCAGCGCAATTGGAACGGCGTACAGACCGGGATGACCGCCTGGAACTTTTGTTCTGAGATCTGAGCTAAAACGTCGAATCTGCATTGTTCTCCTCCTTCAGATAGAAGCATTTCCTTCATCTGTACCACAGAGCAATTTCCAGGCAGAGTATAATGCACTATCAGAAAAAATACACCGGTCGTTTGGACGATGCATCTTCTTGACGAATGTTGTATGCTAGTAGAGGAGAACACACACATGCAAGAAACACTTGAAACACCTCGTCTCCTTCTACGGCCCCCGCTACCAGTCGATGCTCCAGCATTGAGCTTGCTCGATCAAGACGAGCGTGTCCGACAGTTTTTGGGTGGAGCACTTTCATCACAGCATGCTGAAACACGAGCCTCCGACATTGTGCGACATTGGCAGAATTTTGGGAGAGGACTCTGGGTCGTCTGTGCGAAAGAAACGTCTGAGCAGATCGGACTCTGTGCGCTGGGGCTGTTCGAGGAAGAAGTCGAAGTGTCCTACAAACTCTTTCCAGCGTATTGGGGGCGTGGCTATGCGACAGAGGCTGCCTCTGCTTGTCTCTCTTACGGCTTCCAAACGCTGCATCTCCAGCAGATTCTTGGTGTCACACAAGAGACGAATCGCAGTTCACAGCGTGTCCTGGAAAAACTGGGCATGCGTCATGTAGGCAATCTGGAAAAATGGAACGCGCTGCAACGCGTGTATGTCCTGACGCGAGACGAATGGCTCACATTGCAAGAGGCGATGCGATGACGGCTTTTGTAGCGCTGTTTCGCGGCATCAACGTCGGCGGTCATCACAAAGTTCCGATGAGCGATCTCAAGGAGCTGCACGAGGCACTGGGATTCCGCGACGTGGCATCCTATATACAGAGCGGGAACATCGTTTTTACGAGTGATGAGATCGATCCAGGCTGGCTTGAGAAGAGGATTGAGGAGGGCTTTACGACCCGTTTTGGTTTCCCCACCCACGTGCTTGTGCGTAGTTCAGCCGAGCTGGATGCCACAATTGCGCACAGTCCGTTTCAGGGTCAAGCAGACAGAGAGACAAAATGGATCGTTGTGCAGTTTCTCGCAAACGATCCTGACGATGCGGGATTGGAGGAGTTTCGCCAGGGATACGCTGGCCCTGAAGAGCTTTTTCTGCGCGGGAAAGAGCTGTATGTCTACTACCCGAATAGTATTGGACACTCTAAACTTCCGCAGGGCGTGCTTGAGAAGAAGTTGAAGACGACCAGCACTGCACGCAATTGGAATACTGTTCTCAAGTTGCAGGAGATGATGCGGGGGTAGCGATCTAGGGAGGGTATAGCGGGCTTATGCGGGTAGACGAGACGATGTATACACGAGGATGAACAACAGGCGCATGGAGGAAACAACAAGCGTGTGCAAGGGGGACCACGGCGCGTCGGGGAAACAACGGCGGGTTGTCAGGGCAACACGGCGCGTCGGGGAAACAACGGGCGCGATAAATCTGGCCCCTATTTCTCGCGCCATAAATGGCTGGAGGTAGAAAGCTACTTTTATTTTATGGGAAGTGCATAAATGCGCACTTCCTGTTTTTATTTTTCGTTTGTGAATTTTGAATGCAATCGAATATGCTCTTCAGACTGCTCTGTCCGAAAAGTGCCAGCGTGGAGTAAGGTTGTTCTGTATCATGTGGTTATGGAAACGGTAGGCACTGTTACTTCTTTTGTTCACTTCTGCAAAAGAACAAGATATATTCGGACATGCTTGAGCTATTGCTCAGTACAGAGAATGGGGTGTGCTTGTGCATAAAATTGTTGAGCCTAAAATTCTTTACTTTGGAACACCAGTGGTGCTTATAGGCACACTTAATGAGGATAGTTCAGCTAATCTTGCGCCTATGTCCTCGGCCTGGTGACTCGGGCGAGCCTGTATGTTGGGGTTGGCAAATAGATCGCAAACAACCCTGAACCTTCGAGGTTAGCTAAGGTCTATGGGCCATCTTCTAATGGTGCGCTACCAGAGGTAGTGAACGCCGATTGATGCTCTCATGTCATTCTGTGACATTCTTTGCAAACGGATTGTTGGACACGTAGGCAGGCTTGTGCTCGATCTGTCGTAAGGGCAAAGGTCTCAAGAAGCCAATCCAGGAACGAGACAAGCCCCCATACATCCCAGGTACCAGGTGCATGTAGCAACATGTTCGGCGGGAGCGAGGCAAGCACGCTCGCTACACGCCGATCGTCTCCGCCTTCTTCCAGCCGGCTCTTACGTGAAATGTACCGCAAGCCCGCTCCCGTGCACTGTTCAGTTAGTGCAGTAAAATCAGTAGCGACATGACTAATGAGTAGACGGCGATGGTTTCGGCAAAGACGAGGCCGAGCAGGAAATTGGTGCGAATCGCAGGGGTGGCTTCGGGATTACGCCCGAGCGCTTCGTAGGCGCGTCCGTTCGCCAGACCCATGGCGAGACCTGCACCGATTCCTCCGAGACCAATCGCGGCGGCTGAGGCGAGTAGCTGAATAACAATCATCTTTTGGCTCCTCCTGATGTTGAATGTTCTGTTTTTTAGTTCGCTATCTTCTATCTGCACCTAGCATACAGCCTGTCCCGCTCGGCTACCATCGTCTGTTCGACGGAGATCCCCTCCTACAAGTGGTACAGATCGTGCAATCATACTTCAGGAATGCGCTCATCCATCTAGCTGTCATTCGTTTGTCTCTTGACTTGCACCATACCTTTTACGTTAGAATAGGAATAGTATAGAAGAGATAAGAAAAAGCCACTGAGGTGTGCTATGCAAGAGAACGAACAGGGGAGGCTGCGCCTGCTCATCGGCAATGACTCCCAGATTGTCCGCGAAGGATTACGCCTGCTGCTCTCCGAATGTCCTGATATTGAAGCTGTAGGCTATGCGAGGAGTCTTCCTGAGGCGTTTCGCCTGGTTGGAGAGCTTCAGCCAGATGTGCTATTGATTGAACTCACTATGCAAGGACGGGATGGGCTGCGTGCACTCCAGTTGATCCACGGAGAATGGCCGCAGGTTGCTCTCCTCGTCTTTACATCCCATCCGCATCCCCCCAGCGATTCTATGCTGCGGGCGCTACGTGCAGGTGTCGCTGGATTTGTGCCACTCTCTATTGACCGGGCAGCCCTTCTGCATGCTATTCGTACGGCGGCACGAGGTGAGGTTTTGCTCAATGCGAAGCAGCTTGCCCATCTGCTGACACAGATTGAGTCCTCACCACCTCATACACATGCTCCTCCCGTGCAGAGTGATAAAGGGCCGAGTCTGACCGAACGTGAACTGGGGATTTTGCAGGGCGTTGCCTCCGGTAAGCGCAATAAGGAGATTGCGTCACGACTGGGCATCAGTGAGCCGACGGTGAAATCGCACCTGGCAAACATCTACTATAAGCTGGGGGTGGACTCGCGAGCTGCCGCTGTTGCGGTGGCGCTTGAGCGGAGAATACTCTCTCTATTGTAGTATCCTATATTGCAGTATCCTATAAAGCGGATCGAACCAGACACGGTTTGAAGATGTGCACTGACCCACCCCTCCAGTAATATGAGTGTATTAGAGTATTTCAAAAATGTCAAGTATTTTTGTAGTAGAGTAGAGCGGAAGGGAACGGCTCTGCGCTCATCTTTCTCCAACCTTGCACAGCCCCCTGTTGATAGATTAGAATAAGGGATGCTATAACACTATTTACCTGGAGGCTTGCGTTGGATCAGCAACAGATGCTCACGCTCTCGACTATTGAAGATGTGCAGAAGGCGATGTACGCTCAGCACTATATTGCAGATCGCAGCCTGGCGACGGCTGTCTACCTGGCATTGAAACGACACAAGCCGCTGCTGTTAGAGGGTGAGCCGGGCGTTGGTAAGACGGAGGTCGCCAAGGTGATCGCTACGTTGCTGGACACGCGGCTGATCCGCTTGCAATGCTATGAGGGGATCGATGTTAATACCGCTGTCTATGAGTGGAACTATACGCGGCAGATGTTGCATATTCGCTTGCTGGAGGCGGGAGGCGTTAACCGGCAGGAAGAGCTGCACGAGATCTTTGGCCCCGACTTCTTGCTGCGCCGTCCGCTTTTGCAGGCGATTGATCCAGCGAACGAGCGTGCTCCTGTCCTGCTGATTGATGAGCTGGACCGCAGCGACGAAGAGTTCGAGGCGTATCTGCTCGAATTGCTCTCCGATTTCCAGATTACAATCCCTGAAATTGGCACGGTTCAAGCGAAAGAGCCGCCGATTGTGATCATTACCTCTAACCGCACGCGTGAGATTCATGATGCGCTACGCCGACGATGCCTCTACTACTGGATCGACTTTCCGCTGCTGGAGAAAGAGTACCAGATTGTACTGGCGCGTATGCCGGAAGCTCCTGAGCAGTTGGCGCAGCAGGTCTGTCAGTTCGTGCGTGAGTTGCGGAGCATCGAACTCTATAAAGCGCCTGGTGTCGCGGAGACGCTCGACTGGCTTAGCTCGCTTCTGGCGCTTAATCAGACCGAGCTGGTGGAGGGGCCGGTGCGCGATACGCTGGGCGCGCTGCTGAAATATCAGGACGATATTCTAAAGGTGGGTGCAAGCGATCCGAGCAAGCTGATTCAGAAATTGCGTGGAGCGGCGCGTTCATGAATACGCCATCCCCCAATTCCCGGCAACATCCTGACGAGGGCGAACTGAGTCTGAAGGATATGGCACGCGGCAAACGTTTGCTGCACCGCCTGACCGAGTTTGGTCGCTTGCTTTGGGAGGGGGGTATTCCTGTTGGTCCGCATCAGCTCCTGGACGTTGCCCAGACGTTAGACTACATCGATATCACCCAGCCCAACGATTTCTACATTGCGCTTAAATGCAGTCTGGTCACGCGCCATGAGCAAGAGGTGCTCTTTGACCAGATGTTTACCTACTTCTGGTTTCTACGTGACAATCCGAATCGCAAAAAAGACGACGGTTCTGGGAAGGCACGCCAGCGCGAAGAGCGGCAGATGCGCCTTCCACCCTCCGAACGGAAACGGCTGGCCGAGCATCTGAATACCAACGATCTGCGCAAAGAACTGCGCGGGGAGACGAGTAAGAGTGAGCGCCGTCCCTTCGCTGAGGAGAGCGATAAAGAGGATAACGATCAGGGCAAGCCACAGGGGACGGCTTACAGTGCTCTCGATCAATTACGCACGAAGGATTTTGAGAACTTCAGTTGGGAGGAGATACAGGAGGCGAAACGGCTGATGGCGGAGATGCGCTGGACGTTGGGTATGCGCACGACGCGACGTAAAGCTCCTGCGCGCTCCGGTTCCTACCTGGATGTGCGACGGATGGTGCGGCGCAACCTCAAGCATGGTGCAGAGATGTTGGAACTGACATGGCGTGAGACACGATGCAAACCGCGTCCGCTCGTCATCATCTGCGATATTAGCGGCTCCATGAGCCTCTACTCACGCCTGCTGCTACATTTCGTGCACACGATCTCGAACGGGTTGCTCAACGTCGAGGCGTTTGTCTTTGGCACGCGCCTGACACGGATCACCCGCCAGTTGCAGAAGCGTGACGTGGACGATGCGGTGCGCGATGTCTCCAGGCTCGTACAGGATTGGTCGGGCGGGACACGAATCGGGGATGCGCTCCATCGCTTCAACTATACCTGGGGAAAGCGCGTGCTGGGTCGGGGTGCAGTTGTGCTGGTGATCAGTGATGGATGGGATCGCGGGGATGCGGATACACTGAAGGCAGAGATGGAACGGCTGCAGCGAGGTTGTCATCGCTTGATCTGGCTCAACCCCCTGCTCGGCTCGCCCGACTATCGTCCATTAACTATCGGGATGAAGACGGCGCTGCCCTTCATCGACGATTTTCTACCGGCACATAACCTGGACAGCTTGATCAGTCTGGGCAACCTGCTCTCGACTATCGATGATAGCCGTCCAGATCGTAGTCCTACAACTCGCCGCAAGGCTGTTGCGGATTGGAGCAGATCGCGCTGGCAGTTCTAAGGAGGATTGGAGTATGCGTGATATATTGGACGAGATTGAGAAGTGGCGGGCACGTGGTGAGAAAGTTGCGGTGGCGACGGTGGTGAGCGTCGCCGGTTCAGCGCCACGACAACCCGGCGCGAAGCTGGCAGTGAGCGAACACAGCGAGCTGGCGGGTTCTGTGAGTGGTGGGTGCGTGGAGCCTGCGGTTGTAGAGGCTGCACTGGAAGTTTTGCAGAATGGGCAGCCGCAGATGCTCCAGTTCGGTATCAGCGAGGATGACAATCTGGCACAGCTTGGCCTTGCCTGTGGCGGCACCATCTCCGTATTTGTTGAGCGCTTGGATTGGTGAAGGACACGCTCATGAGCGATCTTTATACACATCTGCGAGATGCGCTGAAAGAGCAGCGGGCGGTGGCGATGGCGACAGTTACCGGTGGGCCTGCTTACGTGGGCAATAAGTTGCTGGTCTTTCCAGGCGGACAAGCGGAAGGTTCAACTGGAAGTGACCAATTGAATGAAAAGGTGCGTGTAGATGCTGAGCAGGCAATCTGGCGTGGTGAGGCCGCTATTCATACATATAGTGTCCAGACGGCTCAAGGAACTCAGACGTTTGATGTCTTTATCGAGGGGTTCCCACCGCCACCGGAGCTGATTATTGTTGGGGCGGGGCACATAGCGATTCCTCTCACTTCATTTGCTAAGACACTGGGTTATCGTGTTGTCATTGTTGATGCACGGGCAGCTTTCGCTACACGCGAACGCTTCCCACATGCCGATGAGTTGATTGTCTCCTGGCCTGATGAGATTTTAGCGACCCGGCCTCTCTATCCATCCACCTCGGTGGCTGTGCTGACGCATGATCCCAAGTTTGATGAGCCGACGCTGCAGATCGTTTTATCACGACATACTGGTTACATCGGTGCAATTGGAAGCAGGAAGACGAGTGCCGAACGAGCACAGCGTCTTCTGCACCTTGGGCTTACAGAGGAACAGGTAGCACGAATTCATGCACCTATTGGTCTTCCACTTGGAGCAAGCTCCCCCGAAGAAATCGCGCTGGCGATTATAGCAGAGATTGTTGCAACACGACACGGAAAGAGCGTCAGGCTGGCCTAATGTGAACAAAGATGATACTTTCCTCGTGCTGCTTCGTCTCTCATAATATGCCTTTGCGCAGTTGTCCTTTCCTGCAATCCTCGAAATTGTGAACCAATTCATAGCACAAACATGCTAGTGTATTGTAAGATGAGAGAAATAATATTAAATTACAGCAATATTCTTGTTTAATCCAGCATAGGAATCATCGCGAGAAGAAAAGGATGCATGATGTCAAATAATTCTATGTATGACGATAGAACGCAACCGGCACAGAGCTATAATCCTCAGCGAAACGCTGGACAGCAAGGGCCACAGGGGCCGCTTGTGCTGGGTGGCAATAATAATCCACCGCCTCAGCAAGGACGCCGCCCCTATCACTATCCACCACAGCAACCACAGCAACAGCCGCCACAACCAGTGCCCAACTACCCACAGGGGCAACCACCTCGTGCCCCGCACGCACCTCAGGGACCACAAGGTCCATACAGAGGGCCACAACAGCCGCATGGACCGGCAAATGCGTATGGACAGGTAGCACAACCTGTTCCACCGAACGTCGATCGCTATCCATTACAACCAGGGCAGGTGGGTGGCCCAAATATGCCTGGTCCGGGAGGGCAAAAAATGCGCCGACGCCGGAGAGGTCGTGGCCGCCAAATTGGTTGTCTTGCAACCCTGGCAATCCTGCTCGTGCTCGGCATCTTCGCCTTCACCACCATCCAGCACGTCCTTGCCTTCGGCTCTGCCATCTCAAAAAAGGCTCCCACCAGTACCGAAACAGGGTACATGAGCACAGCAGATCGTACCAATCTGTTAATCATGGGCTACGGGGGAGGTGCTCATGATGGAGCGTATCTGACCGATTCACTGCTCGTAGTGAGTTTGCTCCCACAGAGCCATCACACCTCGCTCGTCTCGGTGCCACGCGACCTCTGGGTACAGTATCCACCTGATTCGGGGCAATATACCAAGATCAACTCAGTCTACGAGTTTGCATCGGACAATAACAAAGATGTTGAAGCTGGTGGAACAGCGATGACGCAGAAGATTTCGCTCGTCACGGGTATGGATGTCAAATACTGGCTGACCATCAACTTCGATGGCTTCAAAAAGGTTATTGACTCTATGGGGGGTGTTGATGTGAGTGTGCCCAATTCCTTTAACGCCTGTTATCCCAAAAACGATGATGCTGCGCAGGACCCAAGCTGGATCAAGGTGCAATTCGATAAGGGGGTCCAGCATATGGATGGTGCAACGGCTATTCAGTACGCGCGCGCACGTGAGCCATTGGAAGTCTGTGGCATGGGTACATCTGAGAATCTCGCGGAACTCACTGACTTTGGACGTTCTGCACGCCAGCAGATCATTATCAAGGCCGTGATCTCCCAGGTGAAACAGGCCAGCACATGGCCGCGTCTCTACGGCGCGATGGACGCGTTAAAGGATACCATCAAAACCAATATGTCACTGGCGGACCTGGGGCAGTTCGCGCTGAAGATGGATCTCAATGATCCGAAAGCGGCACGTATCGGACTGAGCAATCAGAACGTACTCGCTGACGGTTATGTGGGTGGACAATACATTCTCCAACCTCAGGGCGGAAATTGGGGCGCGATCCCCGAATATATCAAGCAGAATTTGTACAACTAGGAGTTAGCGAAATGATAGAGGGCAGTGTCGAAATGGATCGACACTGCCCTTTATCATTTCCGCATTCACGCGGTTAGCTGCTCTTTGGGACGGCACAGCTATCGCCTTCACAGACACCTGCATCCTGCCCATTTCCGGTAATGTGTATCAGGGGGTGAGCGTCGGACCATGCGGTTTGCAGCACCTCGGTAAAGACTTCTGTAGGCTGGGCACCGGAGACGCCGTACTTTTCGTCGATTACAAAGAATGGGACACCCTGCACACCAAGCATACGAGCACGGCGGATGTCAGCCTGCACCTCGTCGCTGTAGGCGTCACTTTCGAGCTTCTGGCGAGTCTCATTGGTGTCAAGACCAATCTCGCCAGCAAGACGGACCAGCTCAGTGCGATTGCCGATGGCAACGCCCTCGGTGAAGTATGCTTTGAGCAGTCGCTCTTTTGCCTCGTCCTGCAAGTTTTTCGTAGCGGCAAAATGGATCAGGCGATGAGCGTCAAACGTGTTGTTGTGCTTTGTTCTGTCAAGGTGGTACTCTAAGCCTGCCTGTGCCGCGATTGAGGTGACGCGATCCTGCATCCCCTGAAGCTGCGTGGGGCTACCGCCATACTTCTTTGCCAGCACCTCATCCATCATCGCATCCGACTCGGCTGGCGCATCTGGATCAAGCTGATAGCTTCTCCATGTTACCTCAACGTTATCCTGTTGCGGGAATTGAGCCAGCGCAGACTCAAAGTGACGTTTGCCAATATAGCACCAGGGACAGGCCACATCAGACCATATTTCAACTTTCATAGCATGCTCTCTCTTCTCAATTGTAGTTCGTAGCGCTTAGCATGGAACTTCGTCTTTTTCTGTGTGATATCTTCTGTAGGAGAGAACAATCTCCGGCTAGAAAATCATTCACAGCGTAGCTACAAAATCTTGACTAGCACGTCCACCCTATCGAGCATATGCACATTTGCATCTACACGTTTGCCTGATATACTATGGGTACATTCCCTTATTGAATGCACTCTTCCTACCTATACCTAACAATTCTATTTACAGACGCATGTTTAAAAAAGCAGCATATTTTCGAGGATGCGAGGAACAGCTATGACACAACGCGATGCCCGTTTGATTGGAGGAGTTTATCGGACAGGGCAGGTTATTACGACGGGCAATATGCTCACAACGTCTACAGCGTATAATCGCAATACAAACGATGTGGTCGGGCTTGCTGTGATCAACCTGACTTCTGCGCAACAGATTTCGCCTGCTGTCCACAATCTGCTGCAAACACTTGATAGGCGGCGCACGCTCCAATCGGCGCATGTGTTACGCGTTCATGACTGGGGACTTGAAGAGAATCGTATCTATATCGCGACCGATCCACCGCGTGGGGTGACGTTGCAGCATGTGCTGGATAACGAAAATATTGATGTGCAGCGTGCGATTGAGCTGATTCGTCAGCTTGCATTCGGACTGAGGGATCTGCACGAGCGCGGTTTAAGCGCGCTTGATCTGCGACCACAATTAGTCACCGTTGATACAATCGGGGTGACAGATCGTGTGCAGATCGACGATGTCGGCTTACGTGCACTGCTACTGACGCTGGGCTACACCAGTTCGCAGCGCAACGATGATATCGGCTATCTTGATCCGCGCTACTCGCCTCCTGAATACCTGTATAATGGGCAGATCGGTCCATGGAGCGACATCTACCAGGTGGGCCTGCTGCTCTTCACGCTTGTTACGGGACGACTCCCCTATGTAGGGAAGACGCCCGCCGAGACAAGTATTTTGCAAAGCACGGCAGCAATCCCTCTTATGTCGCGCTATCAGCATGATACTCCGCCACAGTTGCAAAGCTTGCTCGAACATGCATTGGCAAAAAATTCAGCGCAACGTTTCGCGAATGCAACAGCACTGCTCAATGCGCTCGCAAGTGTCCAGATTGCACCACGCATACGACAGACGCTGAATACTCCGATTGATGTAGAGGAGCAGGATAGAGTCATTCAGCCAAGCGCGAACTTGACGAAAGAAATACAGTCTCTGCAGGAGTGGCTCGCCCAGCGTGTACAGACTGGAGACCGAACTTCATCGGGTCAGCAGCCACAAGGTGAGGCAGCACTCGCGCATATTCCAACGGCGACAGGCGTCTACGCCTACCTTGTTCACGAGGATGATAA
>DAOUDD010000216.1:0-13130 GCA_034431765.1 Ktedonobacteraceae bacterium
AGGGACTGAGGGAGTGGCATGCACACATTTCTGGGGTTAAGCAAGAGGTTCACAGACTAGCGTATAATACGTATAATGCGGTGGAGGATGGAGAGGGTAATCAGTCTGCCAAGTTTGCAGGCGAGGAATCATCGAGAAAAATTTTCAGTGTAGGAGTTTTTTTGTATGGAGAATTCTAGTACCACGCGTAAGTGGTCGGAGCTATATGAACTGAATGTGGTGGTGCCGAGTGAGGGAAAAACGCTTGGGCAGGTCAGCGACTTTTATGTGAAGGCTGGCTCGAATGCTATTTATGCGCTCAGTGTACGCACGCGCTTATATGGTGATCTCTCATTACCAATCACCGGTATTAAGGCGATTGAGAAGGAGCGCATCACGCTATCGAACGAGCAGATGTTGATGAAGGCCCAGCCGCATCATATGAAGGGTCATGCATTGCTCCAGCATAAAGTGGTTGGGGAGAATGGCGATGTGGTGGGTCAGGTGAAGGATGTGATTATCGGTGTTGAGCCGGTAGTGGCGATGCGCGTTGCAGGCTTTGAGGTTGTACACGCGGCCAATGACCGTCATGCTCATGTATTTAGCGCGGATAGCGTTGCGCGGTATGCCGACGACAGTGTTGTTGTTGATGATAAGACGGCGAAGCACCTGCGCTGATGTATTATTCTGGTGATAATGGGATTTAAAAAATTATTGTGGGCAGCGCAAGGTGCGGACGTGTGGAGGCGATGGGGAGTGTAGGTGGACAGGGAAAGCGACGGGCGCGCCGAGGCTGGCCCCTATTTGTTGCACCATAAATGGTCAGAGAGAGTCTTCATAATTTTTAGAAGAGCATGATCATCAGTGACGAAGTTATATGGTAAAGCTGATAGCAAGTTCGTAGAATCTTGCTACCAGCTTTTGTGTTTCTTACTTATAAAATGTGATGATACAGATTGAGAGAAGAGCCTGGTCATCCACCTTGAATCACGTCAGCACCAGGAAAACCGAAGGAGAGCGGGTCCGTGAGGTGGGCGGGAAGACGTCTGCCCATCCATACTAAAATGGTTTGTGCGTAGCGTGTAATTCTCTTTCCCTTATGTTGATAGACGAATATAGCGATGAAACGCATGTCTCTCTAATAGGCCTGTTTGCGAAACAGCAGCAGCGCGATGAAGAGTGTCACGGCAGCCGCGAGCAGATTGACGAGCAGGCCAGCGAGAGGAAAGACGCCATTGAAGTAGGTATCGGCATTGAGCCAATAAGAGATTAGACTCCAATTACGCCAGGAGGGTAACACCAGTGGAAGCAGCAGAACGGCTGTAATCGCCAGAGCGAATATAGCTGGTCGCAGCACATCGCGAAAGAGCACCGAGAAGATCAGCGTCAGGCCAAGCACGAAAAGCGTTCCAAGCCAGAGCAGCAACGTCGTCATCAGGATATTCAAAAGAGCTAATGGATGCCCGGTAGCGGCTCCTACAATGAAGATAAGCAAGCTCCCCAGGAGCGCTAAAAGCAGCATCAGCATAGCACTGCTCATGTACTTCATCAGCACAACGCGATCCCTGGTGATTGGCTTGCTGAGCAAGAAGAAGATGCTTCCTTTGCTCACTTCGCCTGAAATCAGATTTGTGCCTAGAACCGCAGCGAATACCGCCAGGATGCTGGCCGCATTGGTATGAAACCAGTTATTCCAGGCGTAGACCTCAAAGGGTGTATGGTCATTCGGCATGGAGAGAGCGATGAGCATATTTCCAACAGTGGTTGCGGCAACGAGAAGTGCAAAGATGACGCACTTTATGCGCGCTTCCAGCAATTCTTTAATAAACATTGTTCTCACCCCTAATACCATCAATCAAGACATCTTCTAGCTTCTCGTGCAGTGTCTCACTCGCGCGGAGTTCATACGGACGTTCCCGGACGCGAGCTTGCACAACATGAGGATCACCATCGATGTGCAGGAGTATCGTATGTGTCTCCTGTTCGACTCGCGTCACCCCTGGCAGGTCGGCAAGCGTTTGTATCTCCTGAGCAGGAGGGGTATGCGCGTAGACGAGACGCAGTATGCTGCGGGATGCGCGCAGATGATCCAGCTCGTCATTGAGAACGATCTTACCCTGACGTAGCACCGCGATGTGGTCAGCAATCATCTCAATCTCAGAGATAATATGTGACGAAAAGAAAATAGTTTTTCCTGCTGCCGCGATATCGCTGACGAGCGTTTTTAGAAACACCTGGCGGGCAACGGGATCAAGTCCTGAAGTTGGCTCGTCCAGGATAAGCAGTTCGGGATCATTGCCCAGTGCGAGACAGAGTGCCAGTTGTGATTGCATGCCTTTTGAGAGCTGGCCCACCTTTTCCCTCTGTGGGAGAGCGAAAAGGGAGAGGTAGTGATTGACCTGTTCCTGATTCCAGGAGCGATACATCTTGCGGCAGAAAGCACAGATCTGTGAAATACTCATAGCGTCGTAGAGGCTGTTTGCTTCACTGACATAGCCAATGCGCTCGCAGATTTCTCGATGCTGGCGGACGCTATCGTATCCCAGCACACGTGTAGTACCGCTACTGGGCGCGCGAAAGCCGAGCAGCGTCTTAATCGTCGTCGTCTTGCCAGCTCCGTTGGCACCCAGAAAACCAAAAATGGACCCGGTTGGGACAGTCAGAGTGAGTCCATTGAGAACTTGCCTGCGGCCATAACCGACCACCAGATTTTCAATTGCAATCGCCGCTCCATCCTCCGCTATGAAGCGCATCTCTGACTGCGATTGTATAGCATTTCCTGTCATACGGTTTCTCCTTGTCTCCGTTGTTCATGAAAATGGTGATGCATTTCGGTTTCAAAGCAGGCACGCAGTTCGTCTTCAGTGAGGCCCAGACTCACGGCATCGCGTATCAGCACACCCAGGCGAGTAGTAATCGCCTCGGCCTGTTGTCGCAGCAGTGACGCTTCTGCTTTGCCCGTGACGATAGTGCCCTTGCCGGGGCGACTCTCAATCAATTCCAGGCGCTGAAGCTCATTATAGGCCTTGACAATGGTATTGGGAGCAATAGTCAGTTCGCTTGCCACTTCCCGCACAGTAGGAAGTGAATCGCCGGGTTGGAGGCTTCCGATCTCCAGAGCGTGTTTGACCTGCTCAACCAATTGTACATATATCGGTACTCCATTGCGTGGATCAACGTGTAACCAGATCGGCACGCTCTCATCTCCTTGTATCATTGTATCAGTAATATAATACAATGATACAAAAAAAGGGGGAAATTGTCAAGGTTTTTCTGCAGAGCTACATTATTCTCTTTTTTGCCAAATGCAGAGTGCCATTCTGTGACTACAATGCTCGAAGATTAGTACCTTTCATAGCAAATCTGTAACCCTTTTAGTCGGAGATCTTGCACAAGTATATACTATCTAGAGGAAAATTGGAATATAGTCATATGATGTCCAGGAATACACCCCAAAAGTACTATAGATGAATAACAGTCTATTTCCCATACAGGCGCGCAACCTGAGCTTCAGCACTGCGCGCCTCACGGCGGCGGTGCAGCTTTTTGAGAACATCAGCTTTACGTTGCCAGTTATCGGGATCATCGGGTGCGAGGCGGATGGCTTCTTCCGCTGCATCCAGCGCCTCATCGTAGCGTTGCAGTTGTTTAAGAACTAACGATTTATTGTGCATTGCTGAGTTCATGCGGGGGTTGAGACGTAGAGCGTGTTCATATGCATCTAATGCATCCGAATAGCTATTCAGATGGTAGAGTGCATTTCCTTTACCATTCCAGGATTGGGCCGAGTTCGGATTAAGTCGTAAGGCATAGTTGTACGCGTCAAGCGCTTCATTATAGTGTTCTAATGTCGAGAGCGTGCTGGCCTTGCCATTCCAGGCGGGGGCATAGTTGGGATCGAGACGGATCGCCTCCTCGTACGATGAAAGCGCCTCGGATAGGCGTCCCATATCTGTCAGTACAATGGCACGTTTTTCCCAGGCTTTCGCGTAGTATTTATCGTATGTGCGAGCCAGGTCGTAGTGATCGAGCGCACCCTTTAGTTTATTTTGCTCGTAAAGGATGTCCCCGATACCACAATATGCCGGAGCATAGCGGGGATCGCGATGAAGTGCCTGCTGGTAGGCATCCATTGCGTCGGAGAAGCGCCCCATTTCGCTGAGGACCAGTCCCTTGTTGCTCCAGTATGATGCGGGTCGATCATCAAGGCTGAGTGCAGTGTCGAATGCACGCAGCGCTCCTGTATAGCGACGAAGTTGGCGCAGTACCAGGCCCTTGTTAGCCCATGCGTTGACCATACGTGGATCATAGTGGAGGGCAACGTCGAAGGAGGTGAGCGCTTGCTCTGTTTGCCCCAGGGAACTTTGCACTGCTCCCTTGCCGTTCCAGGCGATCACGTTATCCTGTTCCAGAGAAATGACACGGTTAAACATATCCAGAGCATCTTTATTGCGCTGCAGCATCTTCAGGGCTATCCCTTTGCCATTGAGCAAACTGACGCGATTGGGGTCCAGTTTCAATGCTTCATCGAAAGAAGCCAGCGCCTCGCGATGCTGTCCGTTCTCAGCCAGAGTCAGGCCGCGCCTCTCCCAGATTTCAGGATCGTCACGATTTGTCTGCAATGCGCGATCATAGAGAGCGAGCGCATCCCTGTAGCGGTGTTGCGTATAGAGGCGGTAGGCGTCTCTGATAAGAGAGCTACTCTTCTGCGGCCTGGCAGCAGAGCGCGTCGGAGTTGGTTGCGTTCCTGTTAGGGTTGAAGCGGATGATGTGGATGATGCGTATGTAACAGTACCATTGAGGCGCTGCTGCTCCACCTGGTGCAGTACTTGAAGCACCTCTTGAGCGCTTGTCGGGCGTTGCTCGGCATTCATCTGCAACATGCGCAGTAGCAACTCTTCAAGGGCAGCGGGAACAGCCGGATTGAGTTGTGAGGCGGGACGGAAGAAAAACGGCTGTTCGCTTGGGTCCACTCCCGTCAGGAGACAATGAAGAAGCGCCCCCAGGCTGTAGATATCGGAGCGTGGAGTGCTCTGTGCCTTGCCGTATTGCTCTGGTGCTGCATAACCGGGGGAACCGAGCGCAACAGTATCGTGTGACTGGCCCGGTTTGAAGATACGCGCGATACCGAAATCGATCAAAAAGATATGCCCATTGTCGTCGATCATCACATTGGCGGGCTTGAGGTCGCGAAAGATAATCGGTGGCTGGCGATTGTGCAGGTAGCTCAGCACATTACACAACTGCTCACCCCATTTAAGCACCTGGTCAAGGGGGAGAGGGCTACCATGAGCCTTCTCTAAATAATCTTCAAGCGTCTGCCCCTCGATAAAATCCATCACCAGGTAGGAGCGTTCGTTCTCTGTAAAGTGGTCGCGGATACTTGGCAGATTGGGGTGGTGGAGAGCAGAGAGAATCTGCGCCTCGCGCTCAAATGCCGCCTGGGCCTCCTGCACAGAATTTTGCGATAGGCCGAGAGCACTCATCTCTTTGACCGCAACTATTCGATTGCTAAGGTGTGTATCAATTGCTTTGTAGACTGCGCCCATGCCGCCCTGCCCGATCCGTGTTTGCAACTCGAAGCGACCGGCTAGAATAGTTTTCTCGGCGAGTGTTCCTGTCGTTTGTTTAGACTGGAGCGGCACTGCACAATATTGACAGAAGCGTGCCGTTGGGGTATTAGAAGCTCCACAATTTTCGCAAAACTGCTCTGACTCTTGCGTTACCATTGGTGTTGTCTGACCTGCCTTGTCCTAGCTCTTTGGGAGAACAATGCCGTTGCGTGGGCCCATTGCCGTCTCTATCATAGCACACATGTGCACGCGCAGTATACAAATATGTATCAGGCATTGTCATTTTTTTGCCTTTTCAATAACGCGCCACAGCCGTAGCCACTCATCGATGTTCAGAGTTTCGGCGCGGCGGCTGCTCTCAATATCCGCCTCGTTCAACCAGGAGCGAACAAGCTCGTTTTTGTAGTGAAGGCCGTGTGTGAGCGAGTTGTGCAATTGCTTGCGCCGTTCGGAGAAGCCCGCCTGCACAACGCGGAAGAAGCTATCACGTTCCGAAGGAGGGAGGCGAATTTCTGAGGCGACATCAACACGTAGAATGGCTGAATCGACCTTTGGCGCGGGATAAAATGCCTGTGCCGGCACACGAGTCACAATCTGCGGCTTGCCATAGAACTGGACGCTGTTGGCGAGCAGGCTGAGATCGCCTGGTTCCGCCACAATGCGTTGTGCCACCTCCCATTGCACCATCACAATCATGAGACGTGGAGGGTTTGTGCTTTCCAGAAAATGACGAAAAGTTGCGGCTGTGATGTAGTAGGGAAGATTGGCGACGAGCTTGTACGAACGTTCGCCAAACATCTCAGCCGGGTCGAAGTGCAGCAGGTCGCGCGCGACCCGTTCGACATTGGTGTAGGAACCGGTCGTGTAGTCGAGCAGGGTCAGCATATCACGCTCGTTCTCAACTGCGACGACACGCCCGGCCTGCTTCGCCAGCTCGCGAGTGAGCACGCCAGTACCGGCTCCAACCTCCAGAACTTCATCCTGAAGGGAGATCTCGGCGGCTGCAACGATCCTTTGTAATACGTCCCGATCGATTAAAAAATTTTGCCCAAAGGCTTTATTTGGACGCATATTGTGGTGCAGGAGCAGATTGCGTAGCTCACGCACATTTGTCAAATCTATATCAGCCAGCATTTGAGCAAGAGCTGATGACTGAATATTCTCTGTCACAAAATCTTCTTTCATTCTACTAGAAATATCTAAAATTCGCTCCAACCAGGTCCTCTGCGTATCCAATTGCGGGCACGCTGTCGCCAGCGTTGGATACTTCGCTTCACTCGATAGATAATTATACCAACGATTACAGCAATTAACACAATAGGTACAATAGAAAAAATGAATAGGAGCAATAGAATATGGAAGAGGCCTGTGAGGAGATGACCACCAATAAGGGCTGCTCCTATAACGGTGACACCTTTCACAATAGCGAATAGAGCAGGGAGCCCAAAGCCCAGCAGGAGAAATACGATGAAAAAGCGTAGGGATGCAAAATTGTTCTGTTGTGGCTTTGCCCATGGAGGAACTTGTGAGCGTCCGGTATAGTGATTATAGGGACGATAATGAGTTTCAAAGGCATCGCCGTCTGGCTCAAAGTTATTCTTGCGGGAACTCGTGCCCTGCCCATGTGTGGGTGCAGCTTTTGGTACAGTCCCTACCACTTGAGACGGAGATGAGTACGCTGATTGTAACTCGGCCATTGTCTGCACAGGTTGCCCGGACGAACCGGCTAATGTTTGATCCTGTGTAGTGGACGCTTTGTACCCATCGTATCCATGGTATGTGCGATATTCGTAGGTAGAAAGTCCTCCATCATATTCATAAGCGGCTGGATGTTCGCTTTTTGGTGTCTCGCTCGCCTTGAGTTTTTTTTGCCGTGGAAGCGGTTGTATAGCGTATCCTTCTGCTTCCTGAGAGTATGCTGATTGTTGTGACCGAGGTAAAAATTCTTGCTGCTGGCTCATCTTGCATCTCCTTGCCGCAGAAACGATGCTGGGCAGTCATAGGATGTACGTATAAACAGGCCTGATAGTTGCAGGTAGGCTTTCGATAGAATGATGAGTTGTGTAAGGAGGATGTGAATGTCTTCTGTGCAGGATATTGTGTTTATTCGTGAAAGAAATGCACGGAATGCGCGGATACAGCATTTGCTTATTCGCAGGCGCTGGCGTGTTCAGGCAGATGCGAAGCGGGACGTGTTACCGCGCCTCGTTTTTCCGGTCACAATCTTTTTTACACTGCTCCTGTTCATTGTAGCTGGAGGTGTGGAAGGTGCTCAGGCTTACTATCAGGGGCAGCTTGCACGGCTCAATGGTGTGACACAGCATTCATTGTTTCAGACAACGCGTATTTATGATCGAAATGGTACTCTGCTTTATGAACTTTATGATCATCAGCTCGACAGGGGAAGGCGTACCTATGTAAATTATACAGATATCGCGCCTGCCCTTCTCAAGGCTACTGTGGCAGCAGAGGATCGAACGTTCTGGAGCAATAGTGGTGTTGATTATTTTAGTATTGTACGTGCGGCACTTTCAGATTTACAGAAGAAGAGTGTGGTTGAGGGTGGAAGTACGATTACACAGCAGCTTATTAAGAATCAGTTTTTTCAGGGGCAACCGCGTACCTTTGGGGTAAAGGGAGAGGAAGCGGTTCTTGCAACGGGCATGACACAGCAGTATCCGAAGTGGAAAATTCTGGAGATGTATCTCAATACTGTCTATTATGGTGATACGGATTACGGTATTGAAGCGGCGGCACAGGACTACTTTGGTCTGAAACCTGTATGTGATGGGCAACATTGTAAACCAGCCGTAGCCCAGCTTTCCCTGGGCCAGGCATCTCTCCTTGCTGGCCTGCCACAAAGTCCCACGGCGTATAACCCGACCTTATATAAAGAGCGCGCACTGACACGTCAGCAGCAAGTGTTGCAGGCGATGGTCGAGATGAAAGATATTACTGTGGAGCAGAAACATGAGGCGCAAAAGGAGATGAAGAACTTCAAGTTTGTGCCATACAGCACGACTCATCCCAAGCTGGCCCCACATTTTGTCAACTACATCATAGACGAAGTGCTAGTTCCTCTGCTTGGTGCGGAAAATTTGCGTACCGGTGGTTACAATATCTACACCTCGCTCGATCTGAACCTGGAGCGCAAAGTAGAGCAGATTGTCTATTATAATCTGTACCAGCGGCAGTACGATCCCTACTCAAATGCATATGGAACGCTACATGATGTGCATAATGTGAACAATGGAGCCGTAGTGGTCATGAATCCGCATACCGGTGAGATTCTGGCAATGGATGGGAGTGCGAGTACAGATCCGCAATTAACTACAGCGCAGATGCAGGGTGAATACAACGCCGCAATCTCGCCGCGTCAACCTGGTTCAGCTTTCAAGCCTTTTGTCTACGCGACGGCTTTTCAGATGGGCTGGTATCCAGCGATGATTGTACCGGATCACAGAACCTATTATCCTGATGGCAGTGGTAAGCCGTACACGCCGCAGAACTACGACGGCACCTTCCATGTGGGCTATCCTATGACGATTCGCACTGCGCTGGCGAACTCGTTCAACATTCCGGCCATTACTACAATGGAGTATACGGGCGTACGCAATGTTATGAATATGGCTGGTCGGTTGGGTCTGGACGAAGTTGCGAGTAAGCCTATCAATCAGGTAGGTGTCTCGATGGCAATCGGCGCGGTCGAGGTCTCGCCGCTGCATATGACAGCGGCCTATGCAACGTTTGCCAACAATGGCGTGCGCATGCCAATTACCTCAATCCTCAAAATTACGGATAGCCAGAATCAACCTCTGTACACGCTGAATAGAGCCGCACAACGAGGGGAGCAGGTGCTCCGGCCAGAGATTGCTTTTATGATGAGCAGCATGCTCTCTGACAAAAGCGCGCGTTACCATGAGTTTGCGCCGGGGAATCCTTTAGAGTTGAGTCGCCCGGCGGCGGCAAAAACGGGGACGACGGATAGCTTTCGCGATAACTGGACGCTTGGCTATACTCCACATCTTGCAGTAGGCGTCTGGGCAGGTAATAGTGATAATTCAAAGATGAACGATGTCATAGGTATCACTGGCGCGGGTCCGATCTGGCATGACGTGATGGAATATGCTTCGCAGTATTATAACTATCCGCCGGACGACTTTGTACCGCCTCCGGGGGTGCACCAGGCTCAGGTTTCAGCTCTGACCGGACTCGCTCCAGCTTTTGGTGAGCCAACGGTGAGTGACTGGTTTATAGATGGGACGGTTCCCACATTGCAAAGCGCGAGATACTATATTCCGCCGCTTCCTCGACCAGCGCCGGTAGTGACGATGACGCCGGTAGCACCAATAGTTCCAACGCAGCCAATTCCACTTGCGCCAGCACCCTGCTTTGTTGGGAATTGTACGCAGGGAGGCCAGGGGGTGCAAGGGCCACAAAATGGTGGAGGAGGGCCAGGTACTTTGCCTGCTAGTATGACGCCGGAGCCGCAAGAGCCAGGAGTTCAGGCTACTCCAACTCAAGAGTACCCCAACAATTACAGGTATCATCATTGATTAACGCGATGTGCAGGTTCCTGCTTGTTTGCCCCTACGCGAATCTCTCAGAACATGCACGAGGCGTTAATTGGTATTGAGAACATCAATCAGTGCTTGCACCCCATCCTCGTCCTGCTCCTCCAGCACTGTGCGCAGGTCGAGGAGGAGTGCGTTGTGGGCGATGCGTGCCACAATGGGGGTGTGATGGTTGCGTAGACGGTGAGTTAGCTCTTCGAGAGGGACGGAGAGGGTCGAGGCGTGCAGCGCGAGCAGGAGCGTGGGCAGTGTTTCGCCTGGTAGAGAGCCACCGCCAATAGTAGATTCGCCGCGCTGTATCTGTACCTCAATACCCTGTGAACGGAGCATTGAAGCCCAATGAGAGACGCGTGCGCTCAGCTTTTCCTGAGAGAGCGTAATCATGCGCCAGATGGGAATGTGCGTCTCTGCCTCCCCGCGCTGGTAGTGGCGTAGCGTCGTTTCTAATGCTGCCAGCGTCATCTTGTCAACGCGGAGGGCACGCATAAGAGGGTGGCGAGCCAGGCGAGCAATGACCTCTTGCCTGCCGAGCAGGATGCCTGCCTGCGGACCACCGAGCAACTTGTCGCCGGAGAAACAGACAAGATCTGCGCCAGCAGCCAGGCTTTCCTGAGGCATTGGCTCATGTGTCAATCCATAGCGTTCGCCGGGGAGTAAGCAACCGCTGCCGAGATCATCCATCACCAGCAGATTGTGCGCATGAGCCAGCTCAGATAGCGCTCGGACAGAGGTTGATTCTGTAAAGCCAGTGATGCGGAAGTTGCTGGGATGGACTGTTAACAGAAGACCAGTACGTTCGCTCAGCACTGCCGCGTAATCCGCGATACGGGTCCGATTGGTCGTGCCCACCTCAACAAGTGTGCAGCCACTCTGCCGCATTACATCGGGGACGCGGAAGCCGCCGCCGATCTCTACCAGTTGACCGCGTGAAATTACTACCTCACGTCCCTGTGCCAGAGTACTGAGCGCCAGTAGGACAGCGGCAGCATTATTATTCACGACCAGCGCCGCCTCTGCTCCCGTTACCTCACGTAAAAGTTGCGTAACATGAGAATGGCGCGAACCTCGTTCGCCAGCCTCCAGATCGTATTCCAGATTGGAGTAGCCCAGAGACACCCGTTGCACAGCCTGCAATGCCTCCGTACTCAAAGGAGCGCGACCCAGGTTTGTGTGCAAAATCACCCCAGTTGCGTTAATAACAGGTCGGAGCTGAGCGCGTTGTTGTAAGAAGAGAAGCTGAGCAGTAGTTGTGAGCAATTGGTCTACAGTAGGACAGGGTTTACCGGCACGAATATCCTCACGCGCCTGGGCAAGGCCTGTTCGTAAGGCTTGTACCGTCTGTTGATGGGAAAATGAATCGAGCAAGCGTATAGCCGCAGGAGAGTGGAGAAGTTCGTCAACGGAGGGTAAGGAGCGAAATGGGTTCGTATCCGGTGATGTAGCTGTCATGGTGAGCCTGTCAATGCCATCAGTGCAGAGAATAATACAGAGTAATTGCCAGACTGTTTGCCACTTTACCCATGATTGAACGCAGATCAGCATCGTTAAGACGACAGATTGCATACTGATCCGCGAGTAATGTACGCAAGACCGGATACATCAACTCTGTCTTTACCAGGCTATCAGTATCGAGTAGCGGATAATCACGTTTAAGCAAAAGATGATGATATGGGCGCAATTTGCCTCGGTATGATGTAAGTGCAACTACATTGACTGCACCAGCATGACGGCAGAACGGTTCGCCAGAGACAACGAGAGCGGGGTGCCAATCGAGTATGCGCTTCTCCTCAATGCCGGCAGGGAGTGAGGGATAGCCAAAGTTGACCCAGTACACCATGCCGAATTGCACGGGTGTTTGATACGTGAGCTCTTCCGATGCAAGTTCAGGTGGGTGCGGCATAGCGACACAATTATATCTAACTAAAAGAACTACGGACGCGCGAGGACGGGAGTATGCGAAGGGACATCACTCGTATCGAGCTGTGAATGAAAACAGGCCGTTGTCAGTGCCCAGGAGTGAGCAACGAGACTGAGACGCTCTCCTCGTTCGTCCTGACTCTCCTCCTGAAGAGCAGCCGCAATCAGCTCCATCTCTTGCTGATACTGCTCATTCAGAAAGGAAGAACGCCCGAAGTCACAATTCGTCGCCATAGAAGCTACCTCTTCTTTATCTTTCTCCAAGTAATCACACAATAGCGGGTAGGCGGAATGACCGCAGAGAGTTCTGAATTTCTTCAACGTTGGAGATTATACCAGCAATTTATGCAAGAAGCAATGCTTTTCACACGCATTTTTACTGCTCGTATAATACTCATCCGCATTCGAAGAGGTAGTATAAAAAGAAACTCAGAGTTCCCTGCTGGTCAGTTTCCGATTCTTTCTTCATAGATGCGAAATTTTTCTTTTATCGAGAGGAAGGTCAAAAAGTGCTTGACACAACGGGGAGAGTCCGCTATAATGTGCGCGTCGATCACTCAGAACGAACTGGTGTGAATCAACGATCTGGGGCAGTTACCAAAGCGGTCAAATGGGACTGACTGTAAATCAGTTGCGCGAGCTTCGAAGGTTCGAATCCTTCACTGCCCACCTAATTCGACATTCTTTTTGATGCCCGTGTGGCGCAGTGGTAGCGCACAGTCTTGGTAAGACTGTGGTCGTGGGTTCAATTCCCACCACGGGCTCCCGTGGATTTTGATCTTGGGCTGATGCCTTCTCGCGCTCTACCCATCTTCACCAAATTCCGCGATACGGATGCATTAAAAGATCTTGCCGCCGTCTTCTGACTGATCGTCGCTTTTCCCAATTTCCTCTTAGAAGCAGGGGATTATCTTAACGTTGACGGTCAGATAGTCAGGGGACGGCTGCTGCATGTCTGTACTATAGCTAATCTGATCGTAAGCAGGATTGCAAAAGGAGCCACGAGTAACATGGCGAAGAAGAAGTTCGAGCGAACAAAGCCGCATGTGAACATTGGAACGATTGGACACATTGACCATGGCAAGAC
>DAOUDD010000217.1:0-8154 GCA_034431765.1 Ktedonobacteraceae bacterium
TCCTCTGGCTTCACCTGCCAATGAACCCCGAAACGCTCTTGTACAGCCTCAACACACCACGTTGTAAACAGAGCCGTATGGGCACTCTCCCACTCCCAACGGAAAGCTGCTGTCAGCGTGTGTCCTGGTAATGCAAGCAAGATATACGGCGGCGGTGTAGAGATCGGTATTGTCTGCTGCTGTTGCCAACACGCAAGTCCCTCTGCCAACTCCTGTACATTCATGATTCCCGCCTCGGTGATGCATCGTTGTAGTGCTTGCCAATCTGTGACTGAAGAGTGCTCAGAATGGAGATGCCTGGTATTTTCTCGCTGCATGTTCTCTTCTCTTTCTCAAGCATCAATCATAAGAGACGGTGTTCCATCCAGTAGTGGTGCGTTTTCGCAACGGCGGTAATAACATTCTTTATCTCTTTTTCTCTATGGTATGTTGGTCCAGCAGGAACAAAGAGAACTGTTTCTTCACGTCTGACGCTCACATTTTCCGCACTTATCGCCTGTACCAACCAGAGAGCCATTTCCTTGTTAGAACAGACGAGTCCGACCCAGCCAGGGGCTGTGCAGCGGATTGTTGGCAAGCCTGTCACCAGACGTAGCCCACGCTCAATCTCTGCAACAACGCGTTCATACGCATCTCGATTCTTCTCCACCTCAGCAGAAGATACAGGCTCCAGGAGTGTCCCGCGATGAGGAGGTCCTCCCTCCAGTGCCAGATCGCAGAAGCCCTGCCACATCTGGTCCCATGCAACCTGGCCTTCCTCTGTGTACATCAGTGGAGCCGAACTCATTGGTGCATCACTTTTAGCAGAAGTGAGAGGTATTGAGTTTCTTTTATGGCTCCTCTGCTCATCTTTCGTTGTGCCGCGTAGTCCGTGATTATGATCAGAGTGTTGTGGCATCCCCACAAAAGATTCCCGTCCAAACAAAGGAGTTCGATATTGGCACAGATCACAACTCATACTTACCTTGCCGCTTCTTGTCTGTTCTATCAGACGCACGGCCAGCTCTTCCAGCCGAGTATCTTGTCCCATGTGCCTGCCCACATGAAATTCGTATTCGGGATGTGCTAGAGCTGTTTCTGCAACAATCTGTGCTATGCGTTTGACGAGGATACCTGTATAGAGAAAGTAGGGCAACACAAGAATGCGCGTCACACCAGGGGTGAAACAGCGCAATAACCCTTCTTGTACAGTTGGTCTTGTGACGCCACTAAACGCGACCTCAACTGACGCAAAATTTCTCCCCTCCCAGAGGAGCCGTGCGACCCGATACACCTCGGCATTGGCATCTGGATCACTACTTCCCCGTTGTACAAGGAGTACTGCTGTATCAGGTGAGCCAAGACCATTGGAAGGGTCAAGCGCAGCAAGGCGATCTCCTAGAACAGACAAAATCTCCGGCTGCACCGTAATTGGTGCTCCATACTGTATCGTTGCTTGCGGATGGCGACGACGCGCAACTTGAATGGCAGCGGGAAGATCATTTTTGACATGTCCTGCGCCGAGCAGCATCCAGGGGACTGCTATAATAGTTTTGGCTCCGCTCTGCACGGCCTCCTGCAATGTTGCGACAATAGGCGGCTCTGCAAGTTCAAGGAAGCCAGGATACACTGGATGGGACAAGCGGGCGGCAACGCGCTCAACAAAGGTGAGAAATTCCTCCGTACCCTCACTATCGCGTGAACCATGGCCCATCAGAATAACAGCCTCTTCTGTCGCGATCTTTTGCGCTTGCTCACTAGCATGGAGTGTCATGTATTCTGTCTCCCCGGATATAAAGGTTGTTGCTCATAACCGCGTGGCGTGATCATACGTCCCCGCTGAACCTGTGTACAAGAATTGCCTATCACGAGAGTCGTGAACATGTCGATATCGTTTTCATGAAGATGCCCCAATGTGGAAAGCCATACTTTCTGTTCAGGTCGATAGGCATTACGCACGAGTCCGACAGGCGTTGTCGCAGATTTACTCGCAAGCAACAAACGCTGTGCCTCTCCAAGTTGCCACGTTCGTCTCTTGCTAGTAGGATTGTAAAGGACAATCACAAAATCAGCTGCGGCAGAGGCCGAGAGACGATGAGCGATAATCTCCCACGGAGTAAGAAGAGTGCTCAGACTGATCACGGCAAAATCATGCATCAAAGGTGCGCCAAGTAAAGCGGCTGACGCATTGAGTGCAGAAATACCGGGAACAACTTCAACTTCCAGCTCTCTCAGAGCGGTATCTGTTGTTGCTGTCGCGCTTCCTGCATCCTCGGTAGAGCAAGAGAGGATATTTAGCACGAGTCCAGCCATTCCATAGATACCAGCATCGCCACTCGAAACGATGCATACGCGTCGTCCACTCTGTGCACTGCGAACAGCGAGTGTTGCTCGCTCAACCTCGTGCGTCAGTTCAGACTCATGCACCTCTTTCCCGTCCAGTAAGTCGCGAATCTGCTCAAGATAGAGTCGATAGCCAATGATCACATCACTTATTTGTATGGCTTGAGAAGCACGCGGTGCTATAAGATCGTGGCTTCCCGGCCCCAACCCAACAATCGTTAAATACCCTGTGTGAGAGGAGTGCTGCATGTTGCTTTATTCCTTCATCTCCGTAAGCTTGTGTGGCACAAAGACGGTAGTATTCCTCTGAGGCTGTGACCTGCGAGCAACTGCCAATGTCATGCTTCCGCCTTTTTGCTTTGGAACAAGCAGTTCACCGTTTTGTGACGAGAGAAGAGCCGCGGCCTCACAAACGCTTGGTGTACCAACCAGTTGTTGCACTCGCTCCGATGGACTGGGAACCGTTGTCACTGCCTGCAAATCCGTCGCTGAGTATACCTCGAAAGCCCAATTATAGTGAAGCGCAAGTTGCTGTAACCCTTCCTCATTGGCCTTTATGTCAGCAGTGGCAAGGACGGTAACGCTATGAAAGGCAATACGATGCCTGGCAAGCGTTTCTTGTATCCACGTATCTAGTGCGGCAAAAGAGACGCCTCGACGACAGCCGACACCCAGGACCAGCGTTAGTGGACGACAGATCACCATCGGCAATGCATGGGGGAGACCTTCAAGCAGGCAATCAGAAATAACAAAGAGGGCAGCAAAGCTTGCAGGAGTCACGTCTCGCACATCCATGATGCGGACGAGATTTTGGGGCCATGCATACCCATACAGGTCCCACTCTCTCGTTGCCGGCTCCTGGATGACGGCAACCCGTTCGCCATTCACAATACACGCAGTGACAGATGTGAGTGCGGATGTTTCTTCTATATACCATCCATTCGCTTGTGCCAGCAGGTCTATCGAGAGCGTCTGTTGCACATCCGATGCTGTTGTCACGACGGGCACGGCATCAAGAATAGAAGCACAACGCATTGCTAGCTCATTCGCGCCTCCTACGTGTCCTGAAATCAGGCTGATCGCAAAATGTCTTGCGTCATCGATAACGACCACCCCAGGGTCTACACGCTTATCTTGTAGAAGTGGAGCAATCAGCCGAACTGCCGCACCTAATGCGAAGGAGAGTATAAGTTGCTCATAGCTCCCCCACAGTTCAGCAAGTGTCTCTTTCAAATTCTGAAAACGTGTGACAACACAATTGTCCTCGGCATACAGCATACATGCTCGCTGACTTGCGTAGATATGAACATCACTTATCAACTCGTTTTGCAGCCATAAGGCCGACTGTAACCCGCTTTTCGTCAGCACAATCAGCGCAATCCGCTTTTGCGCTACAATGTTAGTCGGCATGTGACTCCTTTTCGCTCTTGTGATGAAGGGAGTGCATGTCTTCTTGTTGAGCCGTTTCCCCGCTCCTGTCATCTGCACGTCTCGACTCCGTGTTTGATAGCGTGGAGAGGTTTTCGTCCGTGGAGTCAGTAAGAGAAGTACCTCTGCGGAATGAGTGTGTATATTCAGGCAAGTACAGATGTGAACGATGTATCTCCTTTCCATCATCTGCCGTGGAAGCTAATGCCCAACCAACCATAATCAGTGCCTGCCGCGAAATACGGGCTTGCTTTACATCCTTGACCAGTGTTGACAACACTGAACGAATAATTTTCTGATCAGACCAGGTAGCGCGGTAGACCACAACGGCGGGCGTTTCGGGTGTATACCCGCCATCAAGAAGTTCCTCGGTAATTTGTAGTATTCGTGTAATACTGAGAAAAATACAGAGCGTTGTGCCATGGCGTGCAAAAGAACGGAGTGTCTCTTTTTCAGGCATTGAGACGCGACCAGCATACCGTGTCAAAATGACTGATTGCGCAATGTCGGGAACTGTCAATTCAACGCCAATTTCCGCAGCGGCAGCAAAGACCGATGAAACACCAGGGACAATGATATAGTTGACACCATGATGGTCAAGTATGCGTTGTTGCTCATACAACGCACCGTAAATAGCAGGGTCTCCGCTTTGCACACGTGCGACAAACTGACCTTTTGTGACGGCTTCGAGCATAATATCGATAATCTTTTCGAGTGTTAAAGTAGAACTGCCGTAGATGGTAGCTTCAGGTTTAGTGTAACGACAAATATCTGGTGAGACAAGAGAGTCCGCGTAGATGACTACATCTGCTCCTGCAATAAGTCGATGTGCCTTAAGCGTTAAGAGTTCAGGATCACCGGGTCCTGCACCGATAAAGGCGACACTGGCCTCGGTCTCATGTGTTGCCAATGGCATTATGACTTCCTCACGATCACAAGTGAAAAATAATCTACGGTCTGCCCACGTAAACGCGCAAGATCAAACACAACCTCTTCCTGCTCTGTGCTGCACCGTCGCACGAAGACGGCGTGCTGTATGAGATCAAGCTCTTCCAGAATATCGAGAAGCCTATCAAAGACAGGACTTACTTTCAGCAGTACGACACTATGAAATAAGCGTACCAGCGTTCTAAAGTCTTCTTGTTGCGTTTGCTCCAATGCATACGAAGCCGGTACAATCGCGATCCGCTCGTCCCAGGCTGCGAGGGGAAGACATGCTGCCGCTGCCCCTGCTGTAATGGAAGAAACTCCTGGAATCACTTGAACAGAAATGGTGGGAGAATATGTTCTCACAGCCTCAAGCAGATAGCCAAACGTGCTATACACAAGAGGATCGCCCTCTGTTACAAATGCTACATCAAGACCAGCACGCAGTCGCTCAAGCACCTCGTTCGCCGCATGCCCACGCGCAGGGAGTGCAAGTTCTCTTTCTCGTTGCATGGGGAAGCGCATCATCAGTATTTCCTGTCGCGAACAGTCTAGTAGATGCCCGACGATCCGCTCAGCATAGCTCTCTCCACGAGACCCTACTGGCAAGCAGATAACGGGACAGGTACTGAGGAGAGTCTGGGCGCGAAGCGTAAGCAGGTCCGGTGCCCCCGGTCCTGCACCCACACCATACAGTGTTCCTATTTCTTGATGTAGCGTCACTCTATCAGATGTCATTGCTCCTCCGATAGGCACGGCGCGTGCGCAGTCAGCACAAAAACCGGGTTGAGGGCGGCAAAACGAGTCACATCCAATATGCGTTGAGTTCGCGCAATATTGACCATTGTGCATTCTAGTGACCAGTTGGCCTTGCGAAGAAACGCAGCAGCTTCTGCAAGATGCTCAAAACTTGCAAGGTTTACAACGAGAGGCCCGCGAGTACGCAAGCGCATCATCACAACCTCAAGAATAGAAAGCAATGCACCCCCGCTTCCACCAACAAAGACAGCATCTGGAGCAGGCAATTCCAGTAAAGCTTCTGGAGCTTGTCCCGGTACAATCGTCACGTTTAGTGCTTGCAGATTCTGACAGTTGGTTGCAAGAGCCAACAATGCGTCGGCATCGCGCTCAATAGCGTAGACACGACCTGCCTTCGCTAAACGTGCCGCTTCTATCGCCACTGAGCCAGTGCCACTTCCTATATCCCAGAGAATTGTATCTACATGCATTTCCAGATTCGCAAGCGTAATGGCACGTATTTCACGTTTTGTCATGGTAGAAGTCCCAGGGCGACGAGGCGTGAAAACATCGTCCGCAAGCCCCAAAAGGACATTCTCTTCCTCATTGTGAGACATGATGGACTCCCGCATATCCCAATATGCTTCCGTCGAAGTCAAACATAAGTACATTAACGATAAGCTTGTTCTGCACATACGCTTGTGAGGCGGTACGAGCGCGTTCACAGACAACATCGAATACCTGATGCAAACCCTCGGCAAGCATCAGCTCCTGGAAATGGCGCGCCGTATTTGCATGTCGAACCTGCTCAATGACATCATCGGATGCTCCCACACTCTTTGCCACTTCTGCTAACCCCTGCACATCCACCTCTGCTCCTGCAACATGCGTCTGCATACGTCCATCTCCAATTTTTGAAAGCTTCCCGATCATACCGGCAAGAGTAACAGTGTGCACACCTTTTGCTGCACAATCACGCAATGCATAGCCAGTAAATTCTCCCATCTGAATATATGCTTCATCAGGCAAGAAAATATGGCGGCGTGCAAATTTTTCACTTCGGCTTCCAGTTGTGAGGAGAATGTGGGCGTAGTTGCCACATGCTAGAGCTACATCAATAGCTTTGCTAATACTTGCCTTATATGCGGCTGTCGAATAAGGACGAACAATACCTGTCGTCCCTAAAATGGAGAGACCGCCTATGACTCCAAGTCGTGCGTTCAATGTCTTGTAGGATCGTTCTAAGCCATCAGGGACGGAAATGACAACTGAAACCCCTCGCAACTCATCTTTCTCGGTCAGGAGTTCTTGCACGACGTGTTCAATCATAGCTCGCGGCACCGGATTGATCGCGGCAGAACCAACATCAAGACCTAGTCCTGGCTTTGTGACGCGTCCAACGCCTACTCCACCATCGATCAGAATCCCAGGAGTTGTGCTCCATAACACCGTGGCACATATCTGCGCCCCATGAGTCACATCAGGATCGTCGCCAGCATCTTTGATAACACTCGCGGTAACACTTCCATCGTCATGCTGTTCGCAATGATACACCGAGAATGTTACCCATTCGCCAATAGGTAAGAGAATAGTGACAGAGGGAGGTGCCTGCTGCTCAAGAAGGGCATGCAGTGCAGCACACGTAGCGGCAGTTGCACATGCCCCCGTTGTATACCCGGTACGCATGCCGCGTTTTTTCCCCCGGCCAGCGAAGTGTTCTACTCCACTAGAACGAGATGTATCGTTCCCTGTTCGTGTTTCGTCTGTACTCATACCTTTGACACATCCAATACCTGGTTACTCTCTGTCCTGCTCTGCCTGTCAAGGAGTTTGTTGTACCCGTTGCAGTGCAAGGGCAAGGAGCGCATTCACTGTTGCGGCCGCAACCGGACTTCCACCTCGTGTGCCTTCCACAATGATAGAGGCGTATGGGCGTTCCCACAAGGCATCCTTAGACTCACGCGTCGCAATAAAACCAACAGGCATACCGATAATCAAGGCTGGCACTTCGCAGCGTCCTTCATCAAGTGCATCCAGGAGTGCAAGCAGAGCGGTAGGAGCATTTCCAATCACTACAATGCTACGTCCCAGAAGCGGTAATGCCTGTTGGACAGCAGTTGCAGAACGTGTTAGTAACGCTGGTTGTTTGTGAGTCTCTCTGTTCTGTCGAGCAAGCAGTGACTGAACAGAGCAGCCAAGTGCCTCACACCATTCTGCACGAATACCCGCGGCAACCATGCCTACGTCGGTAAAAATAGGTGCATGTTGAGTGAGTGCCACAATCCCTTGTTCAAGGGCGTTTGGCTTGAAATGGATATGTGTCGCGAGTTGAGGATCGCCACTTGCATGAACAATGCGTCTGACTACCTGATACTCTTCAGGAGACCACGTGTCTAAGGGAAGAAGCGCATCAATTGCTTCAAAGCTACGACGATAAATTTCGTCGGGAGGTAAAGCGAACTTCTGCATGAGACTCATGAGAGTATCCTTCAAAGAGGTCAAAGGCTCACTCTCACTTTGCGTGAACAGGTGCAAGAAGAGATGGTGAAGAGTCTTCACATCCTGGCACTCCGTTCCTCTGACGCGAAGGATCGTGAGCAAACATCACTAGGCAGGTCTCCTGGCTTCTGGCTGCAAACGCTTCTCATAGTGCCTTCCCGTCTTTCAGGAGACGGTGGCTGTGTTTCTCATTCTTGAGGCGATGAGTAGCTCACCAGTTACAGTAGCGCGACTGCGCCG
>DAOUDD010000218.1:0-20422 GCA_034431765.1 Ktedonobacteraceae bacterium
TAATGTAGAGCTGCTCCTTGCCACCGGGTACATGGTGGTAGAGCGTTGTATGATGCACTCCAACATCGGCAGCGATATCGCGCAGCGTCACCGAATTGTAGCCGCGCTGTGCGAATAGGCGTTCTGCCGAATTGAGCACGCGCTCATATGCCTCGCTTGTCTCTACTGTATGTCTCATTCGTATCCACCAAATGTTTGGTTATCGTAACCATACTATGGAGAAGAGCTGTTGTCAAGGGTGTATAGAGGATGGGGTGTCTGTCGCATTTTTGCCAGGGTTGTAAAGCTCGTTGTAGGCAGCCATTGGAAAGTGACGCTGGGAGCGGATTGGTTAGCAAGCGCCTGATAGAGAATTTGGCGCTGCCCACTCCAGGGATGCCAGGCATCGAGCTGCTCGACCGAGAATTAGAGTCGGTGTGCTTAAGGAGCGGCTACATATTATGCGCCGGGTCGTGCCCGGCACATAATATGTAAGCGCGTGCTTATTCAGTTTAGGCATGGTTCAAATCCATGTGACAGATTGAACAATCGAATCACCTCGAAATACATACTGAACAGGTTCTACAAGTGGCTTCACAATTTGTTTTCGCTGTTTAGATTATTCAGAATTGTCATAGTGACTTACGTCTATTCTTAACCTCGCCTTACCTAATTAATGTGCCAATTGTGAGCGTAACTATTCCCAAATTTAAAAGTCAAACTCGATGTGCGATGTTGTTATCCTATCCTGCCTGTTTTTGCCATTCACGCTTGCCTTGCTCGTCAAGGGCTTTGAACTCGTCGTCGCTGAGGGTGACGCTTGCGGCGACCACGTTCTCCTGCAGATGCTTGACCTTGCTGGTGCCAGGAATCGGTAGCGTTACTGGACTGCGCTTGAGTATCCAGGCGAGTGCGATTCCACTGGGCGTGGTATTGTGCTTATGCGCAATCTCGTCGAGCAATGAGCCTGGCACAGCCAGGCTACCTGATGCCAGGGGGTACCAGGGTATAAAGCCAATATCGTTGCGTGTGCAGTAGTCGAGAACCTCTTCGCTTTGACGGGTCACCAGGTTGTACAGATTCTGCACGCTCGCAACCTGGAAGAACTTCTGAGCTGCCTGAATCTCTTCCGTATTGACCTCGCTGAGACCTACGTGGCGGATTAGGCCCTCTTGCTGCATCTGCTTGATGGCATCGAACTGCTCATCGCGTGGTACTTTGGGATCTATTCGGTGCAACAGCCAGAGATCAATGCGCTCCATCCCCAGGCGACGTAAACTCATCATCACACCTTGACGCAGGTACTCAGGACGCCCAAGCGCGAGCCAAATATCTGGACCAGAGCGGGCGATGCCACCCTTAGTTGCAATCACGAGACCTTTATAAGGAGAAAGTGCCTCGTGAATCAGGTTCTCGCTGACTTCGGGGCCGTAGCTTTCTGCTGTATCGATAAAGTTGATGCCTAGCTCAGGGAGCCGTTTCAGGGTGCGCAGGCTCTCCTCTCGATCAGCAGGTTCGCCCCAGATTCCAGGTCCAGTGATACGCATTGTTCCAAAACCTAGGCGATTGACGGTGAGATCTCCGCCAATAGTGAACTGCCCACTGGCAGCCGCATTACTGCTCATAACTTCCATTCTTTCTAACTGGCCTGTGCTTACCAAGAAACAGGCGTGTATGGTTCAAGAATTTTACAGATCGAAGGCTATTTTTAATAGCCTGGCAATATACTATTGCCTTAAAAGCTGTTTGTCAAGGGGCACGATATTTCACAACTGTTCTCGTATCAAGTAGAGTGCAGTTCAAAATTGTGCAGTCTTGCTGAAAACAGCTTTTCTGTCAGCACGTCACTAAGCTCACCATACAAAAAAAGAACTGCACCCCATTAAGTCATTAAGTAGCCAGGCTACCAATTACAGCTTAAATATGCTATACTTTCTTAATAAGAGGAGGCATTGTGAACAGATGAAAGTACACATCGGTCCAGAGTCACAACAACAAGCATCTGAAGACACGACAGTAACCTTGCCAGAAATTCATCAATCTGATGAATTTTGTGCGAAGTATCATTATGCAATGGAGATTATTGGCAAGAAGTGGACGGGATCTATCTTACGTGTACTCATACATGGACCCCACTACTATAATGAAATACTTCTCGCAATTCCAGGCATCTCTGATCGACTCCTTACAGAAAGACTTCGTGGTCTTGAAGCGGAGGGACTCGTGGTCCGTCATATTGCATCTTCCTCACCTGTTCGTGTTGAGTATAAATTGACAGAGGTCGGTCAAGAACTGGATGTAGCAATACGCGTTATCTCTCTTTGGGCTGCAAAATGGATCCAAATGTAAAAAGTGCACGAAACTACCGTTCTAGCTTGCTTTTGGTGAGGGTTACTGACTCGTGCCAGCATCCATCGCTATACAAGAGTTTCTTCATTCTTGTAGAGCGATGTTGTTAAGAACAGAGAAGTGAAGCCAATACTAGCCCTGCCTGGTGGATTGGAAGTGACATAGATCGAGGCGAGCGATGAAGAGATAACTGTCACAGCAGTCTCAACGCAAATGCATTCTTCGTGATCCAGCTCAGCTTGCTGAAGAAGAGCAGGCGAGCGGACTGCGAAAATAACTATCAGTTGATACAGGGATTTCGGGAGATGCTTCATTTTGAGAGGATGCGCTACCTATCAGTCGGACGACCGGCGTTTCTTACATGTGACAACCGGTAACTAGTTCACTCTGTACACGTTGCAATGTCACCATATGTCCCCGATGCACCATCCGTGAAACTCTATTAGTATCATCAATCTCGAACTGAAAGAGGCCCCATTTGCAGGCGAACTGATGTGCCCCTACTACGGTACAGACTGCTCGCTCGTCCAGGTCGTGGGCGTCGAGAAGGAGCTGGCCCTTCTCGATAGCTACAGTATACGCTCCCAGCTCTTCATTCTCATATGTACCAAGATACTCTTGCCATAGCTCTCCGCTCACTCCATCACTGTCAGAGGCTTGCCCCTTATCCTGGCTATCGGGTAGTCTGACACGCTTGCATTCGAGCAGGTGGGAGACGGAGTCATCTCCATACGGGTTGAGGATGAGGTATTGCGCGTCTCCTTCATCGTTGAGCACAAAGCCAACGGACAGGATGCCTGTCTCGTCTCCTTGCTCCTCAAATCTTCCGATGTAGAGATCCTGTCGATAGCGCTGGAGTTGTATACGCTCATCGTTAAAACACAGCAGCAGTTGTCCTTTGACGATGGTTATCTCCACCAGCCCTATATAAGAAGAGAGATATGTGCCGATGTAGCGAGGCCAACGCTGACGATCTTTCCTGCTGCCTCCTTTGTTGCGCGTGCTCACTGACAGCCTGGGCGCTGTCTTTGTCCCTTCGAGCAAGCGGTCAAAAACACCATGGAGAATGCCAGCTCCATCCAGCTCAGGTCGATTATAGAGCAGTGTCACCCCGATACGCTCCTGCGGCAGCAGGGCGAAGAGGCAGCCAAATGAACTGATTGACCCATCGTGGCCTACAACTTGTCTGCCCTGATAACTATCAAGCGAGAGCGTTAGCCCGTAGGCGCGTTCTTTGAGCGTGAAGAGCTGTGTGTGAGGTGAGTGCATTGCGTTGATAGAGGAAGGTGAGAGAAATGATTGTCCACGAAAGCTACCGCCGTTCAGATGCATCAGCGCAAAGTTGCTCATGTCGAGGGCAGTCGAGAGTGCGTAGCCAGCGGGATAACCGGCAGGATTATCGGCGAAGCTGTGTTCGACAGCAAGAAGCCCATTCTCCCGCACAATATGCGCCTGAGCACAAGGATACGTTAGCGCAACGAGCGGATCGAAGGTCGTGCGTTGCATCTCCAGCGGCTCAAATATCAGTTCACGCATCACTGTAGCGAACGGTTTCCCATAGACAACTTCAGCAATATAGCCCGCGAGCAGAATACCCGGATTGCTATAGGAGAAGAGGGCACCGGGTTCAGCAATCAGGGGATAGCGTGGCAACTCTTCAAATACACACCGTGCCAGGCTACTCACGCGCTCCCTGTTTGTCTCAGCCAGCTCCGTCGGCAATCCCGCTGTATGACTGAGCAGCATGCGCAGGGTAATCCTCTCAATTGCACGCGCTTCATATAGCCTTAAGCTGTTGACATATGCCTTGATTGGAGTATCCAGGTCGAGGAGGCCGCGTTCGCTCATGCGCAAAATAGCGGTGCCGGTGAGGGCTTGAGTGGTTGCACCGATGCGATAAAGCGTTGCAGGCGTAACGGGCATACCACCATCTTCTACGCTCGTTGTGCCGAAGCCACGTGCGTACAGCAACTCCTGGTCACGCACAATCGCGAGTGCGAGGCCGGGAACCTGGGCGGTCGTGAGGTGTCTGGTGATGCTGTTCTCCAGCGTGTACAGGTTGAACATATTCTTCATCCCGACATCACAAAATAACGTGGACAAATGGTAGTATAAGATTTCCATTGTACTTCTGTCAAAGGATGCAGATAGGGATAAAGGTATTCGTCCTGGAGCTGAGAGTGCTCCAGGACGCTTTTGTCAAAGGTGTATCCCCGACTTTCATCAACTCAAAACTGTTGTATGCTCTGGATTCGTCTCACGTACGACGAAATCGACGACATCCTGGAGTTGCTGTTGAGCAGCATAGACCTGTCGCTGTCGCATTGCTCCGTTGCCACGTTCAAGCGTGCGCTGTACAAGAGCAGAAACTTCGTCCCATGATCCGTTATTTTCCAGTGCTGGACGCACAAACAGAAGCAGTTTCTCGATCACTTGCGCTGCTGGCAGAGAGCGCTCGCTATCTACATCGATCAGATCTGCCTCCAATCCGTAACGCGCGGCGCGCCACTGCGCCATCCGCAATATCTCAGTGGGAGCAATCCGATAAGGCAGCCCTCGCTCAATCTGTGCGGCACAACTCTGCACTAGTCCGCAAATCAGGCCCGCAAGCATCACTGCATCGTCCACAGTCTGGCAGACATCGGTTACACGAAACTCGATGGTGGGGTAATGCTCGGAGAGGCGGATATCCCAGTAGATAAACGACGCGTCGGGAATACTCTCTGTACGGATAAGCTGTTCGACAACGCTATCATGCTCAGCAATTGACGAAAAGTGTCCTGGGGGACCCGCCATCGGCCAGCGGCCCCAGATTAATGTTCGGTAGCTCGCATAGCCTGTCTGCGTTCCCTGCCAGAATGGCGAGTTTGCGGTTAGCGCCAGCAGCGGACCAAGCCAGTTACGCGCGCGATTGAGGATCTGGATCGCCTGTTCGCGATTCTCGTAGCCGCCGATATGCACATGGCAACCGAAGATCATCTGCTCACGAGCGAGCTGCTGATAGGTCTCCTCTAATGCAAAATAGCGGGGTTGTGGACTAAATTCCAGCTCCTGCCATTGTGTGAAGGGGTGTGTGCCAGCAGCGGCGAGCTGTAAATTGGACTTTTCGGCGGCATCGATCAGTGTTTTTCGTGCGATATATAGCTCTTTGCGTACCTCAAGCAGATCGGAACAGACAGGGGTTGCAATCTCTATCTGTGAGCGCTGCATCTCGGTAGAGATTGCCACGCTCGAAGTGGCCCGAACGTACGAGAGGATACAGTCGGAGCTAGAAATCAGTGCGCGGGTGGTGGGGTCGATCACCTGGTACTCTTCCTCAACCCCCATCGTCCATTGTGCTGAACGCGTAGCCAAGCATGTCTCCTTCTTTTGCGCTAGCAAAATACTGCTTCCTTGCGGAAGATAAAAGAAATGTCTGTGTCCTGAGAGGACAGTCGTTGAGCAGGATGTATGAAGGAGGTGCCGCGCTTCGTTGTTCGCCAGAGAAAAGTATCTTTGCCCGACGCTGGAAATACTTCAGGTTCCGGCCCTGGACCTGTGGAGACATGCACTATCGCAGAAATCCTCTCCGCTCGTTTCCCTTCTGTCTTACGTGCTCCTCTCTCAACACAAAAATCCGGGAATCACTATACAAGTGCAACGTTCAAATGTATCAGGGGAGCCTTATTATAGAATACCCGATTCAATCACTATACGCAATGGAGTTTTTTCTCTTGACAGCCTATCCTAAAATGGTATGCTTGTACCGGTCATAAACACGTGCTTCTGTCTTTCCGCGAAACTAACTACGAGCCTCAACATCACCATTCCTGTCGATACCATCTATGATGACACCGAGATCCCGCTTCCGAAAGTGCTGTATCCTCTCTCAGATGAGCAAGACGACGATACTGTGTAGTTCATGGGTGATGGAAAGAACCTCTTCACAAGAATCGCATAGTATGGTACAATGCTTTGCGTAGGGGCCCATAGCTCAGCGGTTAGAGCAGTCCGCTCATAACGGATTGGTCGCTGGTTCGATCCCAGCTGGGCCCATCTTATTATTTGTAATCTTTCGCCTATCGTACATTCTTTCTCTGGGTGTTTTTCGTCGGCTCTGTCCTCAAATGTGCACGAGTTCTTCCCACCTGGTTCACTGCTATAAGATAAACCTGATCTAAATCAGCGCATTTTACGGCAAAGTAGTCACACTGTCCTTGATAGTGACGCCAATCTCTCTTCTTTCCTGTAACATTATGATGAGCTGTGTCAAAGTAGACTGCTCCATGCTCAACCCATCCTGTTTTGCATTGTATTTTTTCTTTCCTTTACAAATTTCCCCTCAAATGTATCCTCTCTTCACCCATAAGCAAGCCAACCTACTCGAAACTGGTATACAAAGGTACCTATAAATGGGAGCTATAAGTATACTATATTTTAAGAGGAAGGGTAGTAAACCAAGTATTTTTCAGCGCCTAAACCTGCTACACTTCTCGTAACTGGGCTTTCAGGGCAGGTGTATGATAAGGCTACGCGTAAAAGATATCGCCGAAGAGAAGAAGATCAGTATGACTCGTCTGGCACGGATTGCGGATGTGGATTACAAGACGGTCAGAAGGATTTTTCGTGACCCTGAGTCTGAGATCGGCTTGATCACGCTCGATAAGCTTGCCTGGGCCTTGCAGGTCGAGCCGGCTGATCTGATCGAGTATACGCGCACGCCTCCTCGCTCTGTTCAAGACCTCTATTATGCCGGTGGAAGTGCCTGAAGCATGTTTCGTACATGTGAAGCCTGATGTGAAGAGAGCAGGGAGCGCTCGTTTCCTCCTTGTCGCTCTCCATTCTCCCCTCTCTACAACCGATGTTGCTGGCCTTGAAGCGAAAAGGAGTACGATTCTATGGACACGCACACGTTGATGCACACGCAGTTGAATACCTCTTCCCCTATTGTACAGCGAGTTCTGCGTCTGCGCGAGCAAAGAGCATTAAGCAGCGCTATAACACCTGCTAGTTCCAGTGAGAAATCGTCCCCCATTACTCCTCGATCAGCACAAGGCTACGAGGTGCAAATGTGGCAGAAATCTGACTTCTCCACAACTTCTGAGCTCGATCCAGGACATCGTTGCAGCAGCTAACACACTGGTTTTTTAGCGCAGAGAGCATTGTAAGGAATGATTAGCCTGTACTTCCAGGCGTATATGGAGCCTCTTGATGCGTTCTATGGATGGGCAACGCGCAAAAACGCAGGTCGTTGTGCTGCAACCAACGCCGTTTTGCAACATGAATTGTCACTACTGTTATTTGCCGGGTCGCAACGTCTTTCAGATGATGCGCCTGGATGTGCTTGAACGTACGCTAGAGGCCCTCTTCTCTTCGTCGTTTCTCGCTCAAAACGTGACGTTGCTCTGGCATGCAGGTGAACCTCTGGTTGTGCCGCTCCACTTCTACCGAGAGGCGTTTCGCCTACTGCAACGTTTTAATACACGTGGGATAACTGTCACGTCAAGCTTTCAGACAAACGGAACACGCATCACACAACAGTGGTGTGATTTTATCAAGCTGTACAATATCTCTATTGGTGTAAGCCTGGATGGTCCACAACATCTCCATGATCGTAGCCGCGTCGATTGGGCTGGCAAGGGAACGTTCGAGCGGACGATGCATGGTGTTCAGCTCTTGCAAGAGAACGATATCGAACCTGTAATTCTTATCGTCCTGACAAAAGATGCGCTGGATTATCCTGATGAAATGTGGCAATTTCTGTGCGACTATCGGCTGACAAAGGTGGCATTCAACGTGGAGGAGGTGAATGGAGCGCATACCTCTTCCTCTCTGAATGGCGTGGAGGATGTCCAGCGCTACAAACGATTTCTATGGCGCTTGCTAGAACTGCGCAGCGCTGTCGAGACTCCTCCCATCATACGAGAAATCGATACGTTTCTGAAGCGCATTGATTTTCTTGTATCTCCCGTCTTCTCACAAGAGAACATGCCTGGCTCTATTCTCAGCGTTGACTATATGGGCAATGTCTCAACCTTTGCCTCCGAACTGCTTACCATGACAGATCCCCGTCATGGAAATTTCTTGCTTGGGAATCTGTTAGGGGAGAGGCTTGAAGAGATATTTGCTCGTCCAAAATTCCTTTCAATCAATGCCGAGGTGCAAAAGGGGGTAGCTCGCTGTCGCCAGAGCTGCCCCTATTTTGATTTCTGTGGTGGCGGTTCGCCTGTGAATAAACTGAGCGAGCACGGCACCTTTGATGCGACAGAGACGCTGTGCTGTAAGCTGAAAATCCAGGCCACGTTGGATACGCTGGTGGAGTATCTGGAAAGGTAGCATCTTTCAGATAGAGTCTTCGGGCTGCATTCCTCTTCTGCCTTCGATAAGCGCACGAGCCTGCTCTGTACGTCCCATCGTTCGCAGAAGTGCTGCGTAGTGCTCAACAAGCTCCACCACATCAGGATGCTCTGCTCCAAGTACGTCTACTGCACTGCCGTATGCCTGTTGATACAACTGTTCGGCTTGTTCATTGCGACTCTCCGCAGCATACACATCAGCCAGGCTCTTCAATGTGAGCACTGTTTCAGGATGGGTCTTGCTCAGCTTCTCTTCACGAATTGACAGCGCTTCAGTCAGTGCGCTCTCGGCCTGAACGTATCTTGCCTGTGCGAGATAGAGATTTCCCAATGTGTGCAGGACGAGCGCAGTATCAGGGTGTCGAGACCCCTGTCTCTTTGTGCAGGTAGCAAGGGCCTCTTGTAGAAGCGGCTCGGCTTCAGCGTAGCGCCCCTGCATTCGGTAGAGATCAGCCAGGTTCGTGAGTAACAGGGCCGTACTCGCCTGCTCGCGCCCCACTTTTTCGGGGTCTTCATAGACTGCTACTGCCTGCTTATAAAGTCTCTCTGCCTCCTCGTAACGGCCCTGTTTACTGTACGTTTTCGCGAGGTTATTCAGGCTTCCAGCCGTACTGGTATCCTTCGGACCAAAGAGGGCTTTCCGAATCTGGAGCGCTTCATCAAGCAGTTGCTCTGCTCGTGTATAGTCGGCCAGTGTGTTACAAAGGACAGCGTAATTGTTGAGACTGATCGCGTAGCGTGGATGTTCAGGTCCAAATGCCTTCCTGGAGGCAGCAATTGATTTTTCAAAACGTGGCCGAGCCTCGAAGTATTTGCCAATCACACGATAGAAGCGTGCGACGTTACTCAAACTCTCGGCGGTAGCAGGATGTGCAGTAGTGAGCAGACGTTCGCGCAGTTGAAGCGCTTGCTCATACAAGGGTATAGCCTTCTCGTAGTGGCCCTGTTCGTCATAGATACCTGCGATGTTATTGAGGCTGGCAGCTGTGTCAGGATTGTCAAGTCCCAGAGACTGTTTCCTGATACTAAATGCCTGCATGTAGTATTGTTCCGCTTCGAGGAATTGGCTGCGTGCCTGGAAGAGCTCTCCGAAGCCATTGAGAATACGCGCTACTTCAGGCATGTCTGCTCTCCATACACGTTTGCCAAGTGTGAGTGCACGTTCATAGCAGTTTTGTGCGAGTGCATAGTCTTTCTGGGTTCGATAAAGCTCGCCCAGACTGTACAATATGTTAGCAGTTTCAACCGCAACAGCGCTTTCAGCGTTGTACTGTGTATCTCCTGCAAGCCCTTCAGCAATCGCCAGCGCTCGTTCGCAGAGAAGGCGTGTTTGGGGATAGCGTGCACGAAGGTAGAGGTAACTTCCGGCGCGATTAAGCAGACGTGCTGCTGCAAGAGAAGCGAGATTCCATTGCTTTATACTCTCGAAGGAGAGCAAGGCGTGTGGCAGGTACGCTTCACATTGCAGCCAGTAGTCAAAATCTGGCTCTGGATAAACAGCGTTAAGTGCTTCAACCGCTTGCTCAGCCCAGAAGCGCTGAGTATCAGCTCCCATCTGCTCTTTCAACACAACTTGCACGAGACGGTGCATGCTCACCACTTCACCGGCATCTGTGTCGTTGTTGCGTTGCAGTAACGAGAGATCAAGCAATGCTGCAAGTGCTTGATTGAGCAGCAGATCAGGAGGAGTGTTGTCCTGAGGGTCAATTTGCAGATAGGGAATGCCTGCTAGCAGCAGATCGAGCGGGATTGCATCCGGTTGAAAGAACGCACAGAGTTGCAACAACTTCCAGGCGTGAGGCTGGCTTTGTTTCACTTTCTCGATGTAAAGAGTGAATGTCGTCGTGACAGATAGTGAGGAATCAGGTGCGAACTTGCCACGTTGTTTGAGAAGAAAGGCTTCATTGTTTTTGTAGAGAGGAATATAGCTTGATAAACTGACCCCACTTTCTTCTATGTACGCGCCAGCTTGATCAATAGCCAGAGGAAGTCCATCTACAAGCCGATAGATTTCGCGGGCCTGTTCCAGTTGAGATGGTGAAAGTGTATCCAGCGTTTCGTTTCCGTTAAGAATTTTCGCCCGGCGAAGAAGAAATTGGATACCTTCATCAGGCGTCATCTTTTCAACTCTATGAGCAGTTGCTAAAATGCCGGTTGCTCTTTCCTGAGTTGTTACCAGGACGTCTCCTTGCCCCATGGCTGGCAAGATGTCCTGAAGTAGTTCCTGGCTGAGCAGGTTATCAAAAATAAGTAGCCAGCGTTTCTCTTGCTTTTGCTGCAAGTACCGCTTAATCGCCGGTAACGTGACTTTGTCATCCAGCTCATACCTTTCTGGAAGATTGAGCGGGTGAGCAAGGTGTATGAAATCAGCGTATAAGTTCTCGCGTGAGTCCCCTCTGACCCAGAGTACTGCTGAATACTCTTCCTGGTAACGATGGGCATACTCAAGGGCAATCTGAGTTTTACCCATTCCTCCCAGCCCATTGAGGACCTGTCTGCAGATAAAATCACTGCGTTGCACACGATGAGCCGCGAAGGTTGCGTGAAGATTCTCAAGCAAGTCATCTCGTCCGGTAAAAAGAGGATTATATGTGTATGGGACATTCCAGATACGAGAGGGTTCGTTGGCCTGGGAAGTTGTCATTGCACGTGCACTCTTTTGTCTGTTAAGTTCTTTGATTACTCGTTTGATTGCCTTGACCACGTTTGAATAGGCTTCATCCCTATCAGGCCATATGCTTAATGGTCTGAGAGTAGCACGATCCGTGAGTGGTAGGCCCTGAAGTCTGGCGATAGGCGAATCTTCGTACACTACCGGGCGACAGTGAAGAGGCAAAACTCGTGCCTTGCCCTCTTGATGCATAGTGATAGCCAGAGGCATCTCTATATTGTAATGATAATCAGATGCGATAAAATCCGGTGAGATGAAGAGAAGCACGATATCAGCCTGTTTCAGTTGCTCTTCGAGAACATCTTGCGACTGACTACCAGGTAGAATTTCGTCCTCATAACTCCCGTCAATCAGCTTTTCTCGTTTCAAACTTGCCGAGTGGATGATGAAGGAGTCACGAAACTTGCGATCTTTTGACACGAATGATAAGAACATACGGAGTAACTGTGACATTCTTATGCTAACTCCTTTACACAACGACACTTCCTATACTACATCTTTATTCTCTAACTCTATAGTAGAGAGTGTACCATAGATAGGCCTGATTGTGCAGGAGATGAAAGAGGTGCAGTGTTGCAGTCTCCCCTCAGTATTTTCCCTGTGACTTTTATGCAATGATTCAGTCTAACCTTATAGCTTGACTGCGCAGAACAAGCGAACACAAGAAAACATTTTGTTTTCTAAAGCTGAGAAATATATTAGATTTCTCAATTGCTGAGGTGTTAGAAGAAACCGCTCGCGTATTCTATACGTGTACTATCTGTATAGATCGCGACGGGCAAATTACTGAAAGAGTACACAATACCCGTTCTCGAAAGGAGACGTTGATGGGAGTGATTACAAGTTGGGGTGATGCGATCTTCACCTCTTTAGCAACTGGGTTGAACCTTTTGCTTTCCTTTATTCCTCGCCTGCTTGGTTTCCTAGTCATCCTGTTCATTGGTTGGCTGATTGCCAAAGGAGTTGCAAAGGCTGTAACCTTTTTGCTGCGCAAAGTTGGTTTTGACCGCATTGCGGATCGCATCGGCTTATCGCGGCTGGGCGAGCAAGCAGGGGTGCAGATGGATGCGGCGGGAATTTTGGGACGTATCGCCTTCTGGTTTGTCTTTCTCATCTTTCTTGTCCCTGCAGCAGACACACTTGGTTTAACGACAGTAAGCGATCTGCTTGGACGCGTTGTCGGGTACCTTCCCAATGTATTCGTTGCTATTCTGGTGCTCTTCCTGGGCACACTCGCTGCCACTGTTGTAGCCGATATTGTGCGAGGAGCAACAGCTAGCTCACGAATCGGGAATCCCAACATCTTTGCCAGCATCGCCCGCTATGCCATTATTGGCTTTGTCGCTTTGATCGCATTGGAACAGTTGCAGATTGCGCCAGCCTTAATCACGACGCTCTTTACTGCAATCGTTGGCTCAGTTGCACTTGCGGCGGGACTTGCCTTTGGTCTGGGAGGTCAGGAGACAGCACGCAAGTATCTCAATCGAGCGGAAAGTTCGGCAAGTAGTGCTACGGCTCAAGTGCAGATGCAGCAAAGTGTCGATCAAGCAAGAACATTGCCACCGTCACAATCTGTGCCAGGCTCAGTGCAGTTTCGGCAGCAGTCAAGCAATCGACCTCTAACTGATCGTTAAACATTTCTTTGCGTCGATAAAATGTAAAGAGGAGATCGCATGTGTAATCTCCTTTTACCGAAATCCCCATGCTAAAAACCTGAGCGAAGCTAGCTCTAAGAAGAGCAATGGTTTTCGAATAGGTGGTAGGCAGTAAGTAAAAAAGAGGAGAATGTACGTTGGCAGCACAAACGACTATTGTAGCAGGTGTTTTTACTCATGAAGCGCAGGCCATGCAAGCACTGAATGCTTTGAAACAGGCTGGCTTTGACTATGATCAGATTGGCCTCGCGATGCCGGGCAAGAGCAGCTCCAACCTGCTGAACGATCTGGTGAATCTGGGTGTTTCACGCGAGCGAGCTACATATTACGACCAGGAGTTCCGTGAGGGCCGGATCGTGGTCTCGGTGCGACCAGATGGTCGTGATCAGGAGGCGCGTGATATTCTGTACGGCAACGGTGGCTATGATTTTGATCGCCGTACTGCAGCAACGAGCGCGACAGCTACTTCTACTCAAGCGACTACCACAACACGTGGAACAGTCTCTCAGGGAGTAAACACAGCGGCAGCACAGACCGCAAACATTTTCCAGGACGAGTTCTATCAACCCCGTACATTACGTCTGCGGGAGGAGCGACTCAATGTGAACAAAGAGCGCGTTCAGGCCGGTGAAGTGAGGCTGCACAAAGAAGTAGTGGCAGAGCAGAAAGATATCGCTGTCCCTGTCACACATGAAGAAGTCGTGGTTGAGGTGCATCCTGTTACCGGCGCAGCTATGCAAGATAACACGCCCATCGGTACAGACGAGACTATTCGCGTTCCCGTCACCGATGAGAGGGTGAACGTCACAAAGCAAACGGTCGTGACCGGCGAGGTTGAGATCGGTAAGCGCGAGGTCCAGGAGACACGGCGCGTTACAGACACTGTGCGTCGCGAAGAGGTACGTGTTGAGCAAGAGGGTAATGCACCTATCCACAACACCGAAAGTGACCGTTTCCATCGCAATACACGCGATGAGAAGAACAGATAGTTCTATTAAAGCTTTTCAGACGCTTTCTACAGAACTGTTCTAGCATAAATTTGGTACAAACGAAAGCAAAAAGAAAGAGTACTCCAGGGTCCGAAATGTCCTTGTCAGTCGTCCTGGAAGTACTCTTTCTTTCGTAAAGATGTATTTTTAGTATAAGGAAAGGAATAACGATGGCGTCTGAAGCATATAATAGAAGAAATGCATCCTCTTCTGCTAATCGGCAGCCTGAGAAGCAGGAAAAGAAGCCGGTAACATTTGTCAATAAGGTTATAAATGACTGGGTGCCTAATCTCGCAGGTTTGCTAGCGTATAACCTGGTTATGTTAATGGTTCCTATTGCACTAACCCTTCTTGCCGTTTTAGGCCTCGTTCTACGAGACTCAAATACACGAACAAACGTTCTCAAGCAGATCACAGCAGTGTTTCCAGGACTGGCAGGTCAGCAGAACGCAATAGATCTTGCCTCGCAGCAGTTGGGGCAGTCTTCAGGTCTTTTAGGTGTGCTCGCAATCCTTTCCGCAATTATCTTTGGTTCCTTGCTCTTTGTTGTCATAGAGGCATGCCTGGATATCATTTATCGTGTGCGTCCACGTCCACTCGTTCGGCAATTTCTCGTTGCAATCGGAATTTTCATCATTTTTATCATCTTCATTCCAGTAATGGTTTTCGCGTCGTCTGCGCCAAGCATTTTGTTTTCCAGTCTGACAAATTTGCCCTTTTTGAAGAACATTCCTGGTGGCAGCTTTATCTTTATCAGCCTGGGTGGTATTCTCGGAGCCTTTTTAGCCTCGTTCCTCTTATTCGAGATTATCTACCTGGTCGTGCCAAACCAGAAGATTAGTTGGCGCAATAGCTGGCGCGGAGCAGCAATTGCTGCAATTGCAACAGTTGTGGTCCTTTCTGTCTTCCCATTTATCGTTCGGATCTTTTTCAATTCGTATGCTGGCCCTGTTGGTTTCGCTGTCATTCTCCTGCTCTTTTTCTACATCTTTTCCATCATTCTGTTGTTAGGGGCTGAGGTCAATGCCTTTTTCTTTGAAGGTGTGCGCCCCATTCCCAATGACCTGGTCACTTTTCTCAGCACGATGGCCGGGCGTCTGAACAAAGATCTACCGGAGGCAGAGCCAGCCCATGTAGATACGAAACCTACCGATAAGGCTGACGCGACTCACGTCACTGAATCGTACAAACAAGAGAAACAATGAGATTGGTACTCTCTTGCATTCAGGAACGAAACCCTCGTTTCTGAATGAGTACTATGTATGATAGGGTCATTGAAAGGACTTATCTAGATGTCTTCATCTCTCCCTTCGGTGCCTGCCCCGCGCAACGAACCGACGAGTTCAAAATGGGCACGTCGGCGCGATATTCCGATAGCGATTCTCGCGTGGACTGCACTTGTATTCGTCATCCTGTGGGGGGCGGGGCACATTATTCGCTCCATCCTGATCTTGACTGTTGCTGGTTTGCTGGCATATGCGCTTGCACCCGGAGTCAAGGTCCTGACACGCTTTATGCCGCGCTTCCTGGCGATAGTTATCATGTATCTGCTCGTTCTAACTGTTGTCAGTTTTCTGCTCTACCTGATTATTAGTACTGCAATAGAACAGGTCGCGGCGCTAGCTGGCACTATACAGAAGGCCTTGACGCCTGCCAGGACAGGACAGCTCTCGCCATTTGAACAGACGTTGCGTTCCATTGGGATCTCAGCGGAGCAGATTACTTCACTGCGTAGCCAACTGACGAGTCGTCTTGAAGGAGTTGCGACAGATGCAGTACCTGTTGTCACCCGCCTCTTTGATACTGTTCTAGATGTCATTCTAGTTGCCGTGCTCAGCATCTACCTGCTCATAGATGGCTCACGCGTGGCAAACTGGATACGGAACAACGCGCCGAGACCTGTTCAGGCCAGTTTTCTTCTCGACATCCTACAACGGGTTGTAGGAGGCTATATCCGTGGACAGTTTACTCTGGCGGTTCTGATTGGTGTGCTGGTTGGTGGGGGAATGTTTGTATTCCGTGTTCCCTACGCCGTTTTGCTGGGCGTGCTGGCATTTGTGTTTGCATTTATTCCAGTGATAGGAACATTTATATCGGGTGGTATCTGTGTCCTTCTCGCGTTTGCTCAGGGTGGCTGGTTGTTAGCAGTGGGTGTACTGGTGTACTTCGTCGGTGTGCATGTGGTTGAAGGGGACGTGGTTGGGCCGCGTATCGTCGGCAAAGCAGTTGGACTCCATCCTGTCATCTCACTGGCTGCCCTGATTGCAGGCTCTGAACTCTTCGGCATCTGGGGTGCGCTCTTTGCCTCACCTATCGCAGGCGTATTACAAGCGCTTATCGTCGCCATCTGGACCAACTGGCGTGAAACATATCCTGATCAGTTTGAGCAGGTGAAGCAGCAGGTTTCAGACAAAGCTGAAGACGCTCTGACCGATCACTCAGCCAGTGCTAGCGATGAGCAAGCGGCAAAGCGCTCTCCAAGTGCAGTGACAGAATAGTTCTCCGAGTGTTAGAGTACGGGTAGAAAGCTCCTCCTTCTAGCAGGAGCTTTCTCTATTTATAATGATTGCCCTTCTTCAGGAGGCCGTGGTGTTTGCGGTGGCTGAGGAGGTTGCGGTGTTTCTCCTACCGGTGGATTTGTTTCATTTCCTGTAGTGCCATTCTGACCAAAAACGGGGCTTTGTAAGAGCAGGCCATTGGGTAGTGAGACAATGCTCCTCTCTCCTGTTGTGCTCGTCACATCAAGAACTGTAAATGCCCCTGCTGTTGAACGAACAACTCCTCTATAATTTTCCGTAATGATCTGTTGACCGGGAGGAAAGTTTTGCCGGATGTAGAAGCCCGCGATCACATGACGAACCGACTCACGAGAACCCAGAGCAAAGGTCAGTGCAATGGCTAGACCAGCCGAGGCAATGATAATGGTCAGGCTGGTTGTGAGAATAGTTGTATCAACACCGATAGTTGATATAGCGAGAACGATGACGAATGCAACAATTGTGTACTCAATGATTCTACCAAGAGCATTGCTATAGGTGATGTTAACATTCTCTGCGACCGAGCGTACAAGACCTCCTAGAAAATGTGCCAGCATTGAGCCAAAGATAACGATCAGCGCACCACTGATTGCTTTAGGAATAAAGCGCAGAATTGTGTCAAGCAGATCGGCGATCGCGAATAATCCCATCAGTCGCATCGCCGATGTTGCAAAGCTCAAGAGCAAAAAGAAGAAAATAATGTGCGGCAGAATGACATGGACAGGCATTCTCACGCTCAAGCTCCTCATTGCGTTATTAATGCCAGTACGCTCAGCTACCTCGTCAACATGAAGATACTTGAAGATCAGGCGAGTAAACCAGCGTACAATAACGCTGATAAGATAGCCGATAATAAGAATAATGAGACCATTGGCGAAGCGCGGGATAAATCCCAGAATATCCGTGAAGATTTTGTATAGTGAATCGATGACAGGCTGCAACGTCATAGCATTTCTCTTTCTACTCTACACGTAACGAACTTCTCGGTGTGGTTGGAGCCTGTGGTAGCAGACCTCCAAGTAGGCTAATAAGCTCAAGTAACCATTGGACAAATGCTTTTGATGAAAGATCAAATAATTCCAGGTAGCCCTCCTGCCTACGTACGCGAGCGAGTAGACGGGCCTCAAAATTTGCGGGCAGCCGCAGTTGGGCGTTTTCAGCTTGAAGTTGTACCAGGAAGGCACGTACTTGCCTGGCAATCTCTAGCTCCTGCTGGCAGTCTGGATATTGGATAAGCGCAGCCTCTACCTCCGCCAGTAGTGGTGGTGCTAGCTCTACGCCATCTACCAGGTCAGGCAGAAGTTGTAGCAACTCGTCACGCGTCATCAATTTCCCTCTTTCTTTGCACCTGCCCTGACACTATAGTTTACAGCCTTTGAGAGCGGCATATAGATGCTGCCGCAGAATTGATTGAAAATGTTCTGGAAAGCTAGCCGTGCGCGATGAATACGCATCTTGATTGCACTCAAGCCGGCTCCAAGCGTCTGTGCGATCTCGTCGTAGCTCAAGTCATGAAAGTCACGCATCACGATCAGCTTTGTCTGCTCGCCATCAAGCGTTCTGAACACCAGGTTGATACACTCGCGCAGTTCTTTCTGGATTGCATGCTCCTCAGGATTCGTCGTCTGTATCGGGACTGGTTGCCATTCTGCTCGTTCGTGCTCTTCCTCGCGTAAACCCGCTTGTTTAGCAGGAGAGGTCTGTCCTGGAGAGCGTTTCATCTTCTCTAATGCGTCGAGAGAGCTATTAATGGTAATGCGATGGAGCCAGCTTGAGAAGGAGGAGCGCTGTTGGAAGTTTTTCAAGCCATGATACACTTTCACAAAGACCTCTTGCGCGATATCTTCGGCTTCTTCCTTATGTCCCACAACCGTATAAGCATGAGCATAAACGCGGTTCATATAACGTTGCACGAGTAATTCATAACTACGAGTCGTTTGAGGCAGCTCAACCTTACAGCGGCTCACCAGTTCTTCGTCAGAAAGATTCATCATACTTGAGCGTACTTTCTTTTAGAGTAACAAGCATTGCTTCGGCAGGATACTTGCTTCAGCTAGTATATCTAGCTTGCTCTGTATTGTCTAGCTCAAGTAACTTTCTGATGCTCTCCAGTAATTCGTCGAGATCGAACGGTTTGGTCATCACATGTACTTTACGATCCCCAAGATCTTCCATGATCTGCCCTGCACTCATAAGAATACATGGGACATCTTTAAAGACTTCTTGTCCATAAATAGAATCATAGAGATCAATACCACTTATGCCAGGAAGACGATAATCGAAGATAAATAGATCCGGCTTGATCAAATATGTGATTTCAACTGCATCTTCCCCTTGAGAGACGTGCAAAACATAGTAATGTAACTCTTCTGTAAGTACCTCGGTAAGAAAATCGCTGGTAGCTGTATCATCTTCAACCACCATAATAAGTTTATGTGGGAATCCCTTTCCTGAGATATTCTTGCTGTGATAAAACAAAATTTCCTCCATGCACAAAGGAATAGCTGGTCCCCTACTGTATGAAGCATTGCCCCTCATATATATATGCTCGGAGATGCAAAGATGGAACAGCAGGAAATATTCTTGCTAGAAGTTGGACGGCAAGAATGCAAAAGAGTCACATAGGGGAGGAAGAATGGGCATGGTGAAATAATGTTACGCGTTTCGCATATCATCCAGCAACTGCTGCACAATCCCTTCCTGGTAGGCTTTCTTGCCGTGCTCTCGCATGACTGCTACCAGTGGAGCGAAGGCTGATGGGAGGAACTGGAGGTCGGACAGGTCAGGTGCGTTTAATGGGATGCTACGTGTGTGCAGGGCGGCGAGATAGGTGGCAGGGTCGAAGCGCCAGAGGTGGCAACGCGAGGGGTAGCGCTCTAGCAGGCGGGCGGCGATACGTAGCCCTGCTAGATCAAAGTCGCCGCTGTAGTGCAGGGAGGTTGTAGGGGAGGATGCAAACAGGAGGTCGAGAGAGCGAATTGCGGCTGCGCTCGGCCAGCCTGAAGTGCAGATCAAGGTTGGATGTGGCCGACCATCCTCTTGCTCAAGTGCGTCAACAATTGACTCAAAGACCTGTGGATTTTCCACGATGTAGACACGATCTGGCGTGGGGACGAGTTCGCGCCAGTTTAAGAGCTGACGAAGGGGCAGGACAAGAATACGGTTCCCTGCCAGCTCGATAAGTGGATCGAGTTCGCCGCGCAGGTCTTTTGCATGCGCGAGATTGTATATTGCTACCGTTGATGAGAGAGTGTCGAGGAGGAGGCCCATATCGTAATACAGCAGAACACGGTCGGCTGCAATCATGGAAGCACTTGCAGGAGTATCTGCTTCTGCTCTTTCGGCTGCGGAAATGTGCTCCGGGGAGAATGCTAGAGACGCTTGTTGCCCAGAATCGTCACCGCGTTTGGATTGGGCCAGGTCGCTCAGAGCAGAGAAAAAGAGACGCCCTGAGGCAGTGTTGAAGTCGAAGTAGTGCGGATCGCCGCTGATGCGCTCGGAGAAACGGGCAAGCCGCTCGAAGTGTGGTAGCGTGGGCAACGAGTTGAGGGCAAGTGCAACTGTCGAGATACTTTTGAGCTGCTGCTGTTGGGTCTCCTCGCTCTCGTTTTTGTAGCGCGAGAACAGCGCATCTTTTCCATAGGTTCCGGTTTGCAGCCAGTGGTGTGCGTTTGATTGGTCGGGAAACGTCTGTTCGAGGGCTTCCAGGGCAGCCCGAAAGGTCTCCTGTTGGCGGACGCGCTGTTCCCGTTGCTGGGGAGACGTGCGTTGCGGACGCTGGGGAAAGAGGGCGTGCAGGAGATCTGGCAGTGCGCAAGGGAAGCTGCTCTCCAGGAGCGCTTGCTGGAAGTCTATCAGGCGCACGACGATATCTTCATCTGTAGACATGCGTTTTCCAAGGAAGCTG
>DAOUDD010000219.1:0-27802 GCA_034431765.1 Ktedonobacteraceae bacterium
TTTGAAGTATTTGGACAAATTCCACGCGAAGTTGGTAAAATACACTCTCTTCAATCCAGTTTTTCTAATAAGCCTATCAATAGAGAATTGTTTTATTTAAACTTCGCATCTTTAAGGTAGCATTCTCGAATTAACTATGCTTTATGGATATGTTAAACCACGGTTAAACTTTCCCTGGGGATAGGTGAAGTATATTAACTGGGGGTTAATAAAGGGATGAATGAAATGTAGTGGCATAGAATAAGAGCATACTTGAAAAAGGTTGGAAGAGCATGGAATGCTTTCTATCATTTTAAGTCCACAAAGCTTGTTTGTTCAGAGGGGTTTACCTTGGATGATCACGACAACGGAGTGTAGTACCTACTCGTTGGTTTCATATTATCTTTACGGGGGTTATATGGTGAAAGAGGTTGAAGCTTCATGTGTTGATCTGGGAATCATCTTCTTCCTCCCGTTGCCAGTGCTCGTAGTCCTGGAAGACGCCGTCGTCGAGGATGTAGAAGCTGGGGAGGGTGATGGTGGGGATGCCGTTGCCCATTTTGATTTTGAGGCGATAGAGCGCGAGGTCATGGGGCTGGGTGCCGGTATAGCCGACGCGCCGTGCTTCTCCGCAGACTGTTTCGGGTGCACTCTTTATCGTTACGGGCAGTTTGCTCCAGGAGTGTTTCATCGTAGCACGTGTGATGGGTATAGCAGGCATGTACACATGTGAGTGTGGCGACGTTGACACACGTTCTTTCATTTCCACCTCCTCAACGCAATAACATAAGAGCTTAACAATGACACGTGGAACAACGGTATCAGCGAGCTAAATAGTCCAATTATCCCCGCTATATTGCCATAGCTCTTATACGCTAGGCAGAGTAAAAGTGAGACAATATGTAACCTCTTCCAAAGGTATTCCTTTTAAATGTGTACACTTCTCTTTTTCTCACCGATACATCACGTATCCAGTCAAACCTGCTAATACGAGTATCAGTGGGACGTTGATGCGTTTCGAGAGGGTCAGACTGAATGAGCTGGCGACTATCAACCATGTGCGCCAGTCGCCTCTGTCCTGGCTGATGACGGTCCAGCCGACGGTGAGCTGGATGGCGACGACGGAGAGCGAGACGCCACGCATGAGGCCAGGGACCCAGCGCTGGTCCTCAATCTGCCGATACCCACGGGCTACGAGCAGGACAAGCAATGGCGGAAGTGTGAGCGCGATCAGGGCGAGTAGCGCGCCAAGATATCCGTAGGTGAGATAGCCGAGGCTGATCACCCACAGTCCATTTGGGCCGGGACTCAACTGGCCGATGGCTATTGAGCGGCCAAAGTCAGCTTCTTGTGCCCAGTGTACGGGAAGCAGGTCTTGCCGCAGGCTGGGTAGATTGCTCAGGCCGCCAGATGAGAAGAGCGAGGCCTTGAGAAAGAGCAGAAAATAGAGAAATGGCTCGATCATTTCCCTTTGCTCCCTTCTTCCTTACGAGCAGTCCTACGCGAGAAGAGCAGGATGCCAAGCAGACCGGCACACGGGAGAATGAGGACGGCTGAGACGTTGAAGATTGTAAGAACAATTATGCAAGTGAGGATAAAAAGGAGGGTCACGAACAGGCTCAAGCGGCTCTCTTTTCGTGCGCTCTTGACCTGAGGAAGCCCGAAGCGCAGGCCAATCAGCAGCATAATCCCTGCTGTGGCCGGAACGACGCCTTGCACAATCGCCTGGACCGCGTGGATATGCTCGATCCCTTTGAAGATTGCTGCAATCAGACAGGTGATTGTTGCGCTTGGCAGCAGCATCCCGAGTAGCGAGAGAACAATACCCCATGCGCCACTAAGCTTGCGCCCGATCAGGATGGTGAGCGCGACAAGGTTAATTCCTGGCGCGAAGACACACAGATTCCAATAATGAATGAACTCCTCCATCGTCATCCATCCACGCTTATCAATGAATGCACGCTGGATTAACAATGTGGTAGAGGCTCCTCCTCCAAAGGATTGCAGCCCGATACCTGTCCAGATGAGAAAGAGTGACAGTGCACTCGGCTTGCTAAATCGCTCTGTTGTCAACATGTTTTGTGATGTCCTTGCTGAATAGGCATGCTCAATTTACTGGTACTGTACCATAACAATTGTGAGCGCGTAGGGAGCGGGCTTGCCTCGCTCGTACAGTGAGCAGGAGCGAGGCAAGCTCGCTCTCCACGCACCGTTCGTGCCAGCCCTCTTGGGATGGTCGTAGAGGTGCCTACGTGAAATTGTATTGGAGGCAAGCTTGCTCCCTCTTTGGAAAGTCATCTGAACCTCGATGGGTGAAGATGAGCACAGGCTGTTCACTTCTGTTTGTCCTGGAGCCGCTCTACACACATCATCGGTTCCAGGCAAGGATTAGACATGATGTTATAGAATAAGGGATGCGAAAAGAACTTCTTGCCTGGTTTGCGCATGAGGGGCTGCTGCTGACGTATGCAACGATGGTGGCGGAGCAGCCAGAGCATGATGAGATAAAGGTGACGGTCAAGGCTCCTGTGATAGCTCTCAGCCGGGCCAGCGATGATTTTCGAGAGTGTCCTGATCCCGTCCTCTTTGGCTATCCTGAGGATGCGCTGGAGATGATGCTGCTGGAGGATATGCATCAGTTCGTTTATAGCTGGTTTGAGAAGGCGGTTGAGGTCGGAATGGGGCGTTGTTTTGTCTGCAATCAGGTGCTCACTACCGATGAAGAGAAGCCCTGGGATGCTGTCTTTGTCACCACTGAAATCTATTGCTGGCTGCTAGTACACTTCGATTGTAAACGTTACCTCAATCGTGATTTAAAGGGGCGCAACCCCTTTGAAGTGCAGGCACGCCCACCCGAATTTTTTGATATGCGCCTTATGTAAAAGGTTTGAGGATAGAGGCTGGTAGGAATGAGTAAGCTGGATAAGAATCAGATTGCGAACCTTTTGGAGAGCATTGCCACTCTGCTGGCTTTGCAGGAGAAGAGCAATACTTTTGAAGTGCGTGCCTATGAGAATGCGGCACGAGCGCTGAATGGCCTGACAGGGGATATTTCTCAGCTCGTGCAAGAAGGGAAGCTGAAGGGGACTCCGGGCCTGGGACCAGGAACGATTAAACGAGTCGAAGAGGCTATCGAGACCGGTCATATCGCCTACTACGACGAACTTGTCGCGAATACCCCCGCCGTGAAGCTAGAGATGCTACGTATCGCCGGGCTAGGCCCCAAACGCATCAACACGCTCTATGAGCAGTTGCACGTCACAAGCATTACCGACCTGGAGCAAGCGTGCAAGGATGACAAGGTGGCACACCTGCCAGGCTTTGGCAAGAAGACGCAAGAGAAGATTCTGCAAGGGATCAGCTTCCTCGCGCAGCACGCGGGTCGCTATCTGTATCCGGTAGCTGAAGAGGAAGCGGAGCGCATTCGTGCTGTCCTGGCCGAGCGGCCAGAGATCGTGCGCTTGCAGATAGCAGGAAGTCTGCGCCGCAAGCGTGAGACGGTAAAGGATATCGACATGGTCGCCAGCATCGCCGATGACGCGGGCGATGCTGTACGCTCAACACTGATGAATGTTTTCACCAGCCAGCCATCCGTTCAGGCCATTATAGGTAAGGGCACGACCAAGTCGAGTGTCGTCCTGGGCAGTGGGATCGCGATGGATCTGCGCCTGGTTGGAGACAGTCAGTTTCCCTACACGCTGCATCACTTCACCGGTTCGCGTGAGCATCATATCGCGTTGCGGCGGCGCGCATTAAGCATGAACATCACGATCAACGATTATGGCGTCTTTAAGGTCGAGAACGATAAGGAGACGCTGATTCCCTGTTTGGCGGAGAGCGATATCTATGCAGCTCTTGGGATGGATTACGTCGAGCCAGAGCTGCGTGAAGATATGGGCGAGATTGAGGCTGCCATCAATCACACACTTCCTACGCTGGTTCAGGAGCGCCATCTACGTGGTGTTCTGCATGCGCATTCGACATGGAGCGATGGGCAGAACACGATACGTGAAATGGCAGAGGCTTGTATCGCGCGTGGCTACTCCTACCTGGGCATCACCGATCATAGTAAGGCGGCGGCATATGCTGGCGGCTTAAACGAGGAACGCTTGCTGCAACAGGCAGAGGAGATTGACGCGCTAAACGCAGAATTTGCTGGTCATTTCCGCATTCTCAAGGGAACCGAGTGTGATATTCTACGCGACGGCTCGCTCGATTTCTCCGACGAGGCTCTCTCGCGACTGGATTTCGTCGTTGCCTCTATTCATAGCCATTTTGAGCTATCGAGAGAGGAGCAGACGCAGCGCGTATTGCGTGCGCTTGCTAACCCGTATATCACTATTCTCGGTCATCCTACAGGACGTATCTTGCTGGGGCGTGCTGGGTATGAGCTGGACCTTGAGGCCGTGATTGAGGAGGCGGCACGGCGCAAGGTGTGTATTGAGATCAACGCGCACCCCTCGCGTCTCGATCTCGATTGGCGATGGGTACACAAAGCGCGCAATGCAGGTATCAAGATTCCGGTTGACCCGGATGCACATGTACTTGCGGGAATAGATGATATGCGCTATGGTATCAATATTGCCCGCAAAGGCTGGCTGCGTGCAACAGATGTACTCAATACGCTGGAATGTGAAGCGCTATTGGACTACTTTTCCGTAATAAAGAAAAGATAGCAGAGCTACATTTTGAGCAGTTAAACTATAACATGCTGGTCACGTAAGGAGCGGGCTTGCCTCGCTCACGTTCTTGAGCGACGCAAGCCCGCTTCCTACGCATTGTATACAGAGGTGTAAAGCGACCTCTTCAGCTCTAGAAAAGAGAGGATAATGTAGTATGGCACAACAGACAGAGCTTGCCATTTCTTCCCGCACAGTAATGGGAAAGGCCACAAAGCAGTTACGCCGGGCAGGTATTATTCCAGCTAACATTTCAGGACATAAGGAGACACCAATACCTGTTCAGTTCGATGCACACGAGTTCGAGGTTTTGCGACGTACACACCGCCTGCGTCACGTCCTTTCGTTGCGCATGGCCGATGCTGCACCTGTTTCAGTGCTGGTGCGCCATGTGGAGCATGATCCAGTAACTGGAAAAGTCCTGCACGTGGACTTTTCACGCGTTAGCCTGAATGAGAAGATCGAGTCGAAAGCTCCACTGCAATTCGTTGGAACAGCTCCTGGAGTAAGCATTCAGGGAGGGGTACTGTTACATCTCACTGATGCGTTAGCTGTAAGTTGCCGCGTCGATGCTATCGTGGAGAGTATTGAGGTTGATGTCTCATCATTAACCGATATTGACTCAACGCTGTATGCACGTGATATCAAGTTGCCTGATGGTTACGAACTGACCACAGATCCAGAGGAGCCGGTTGTCAAAGTCATTGCTCCAAGAACTGAGGAGCCACAGACAACCACTGCTGAGGCCACCCCTGAAGAAGCTGCAACTCCAAATAACAACGCAGAATAGGCAAGAGCCGTGTAACTGCACTATAAAAATACAGAATCACCATTCCGGGTAGAGAAAGTTGTCAACTTCTTTCTCTACCCGGTTGTGATTTAGCTCCCATTGATACGTTATTACTTATAGCTTGAGCAAATCGAACGCTCGCCGCTCGTATGCACTCTAAAACGAGGATTGAGTAGTACCTATGCGCATCATGATTGTCACTGATCAGTATCCTCCAATGGTGGGAGGAGTACCGAACGTCACATACGGATTAGCCACTGATTTAGCTCAACGAGGTCATTCTGTGAGCGTTGTAGCACCAAGTTATGGCTCACGCGATGTACGGCGAATAGAACAGAACGTTCATGTCTACCGCTTCTCCTCGTTTGAATGGCCTACCTATAGAGATTTACGCATCCCCTTCCTCCCGTTTCTTCCGTTTCGCAACGTGATTAAGCGAGCAGATCCCGATGTTATTCATATTCACTCGCCTATTGTGCTGGGTAATATTGCTCAGATACTTGCTGGTGGTCTGCGCAAACCGCTTATTGCTACAAATCATTACCTTCCTATTAATATGGCGCGTTCACTGACAACAGAGGCTTTTTTAGGGAAGCAGGTCAGCAATGTTACCTATTCATACTTAGTGAACTTCTGTAATCATTGTGAATATGTTACTGCGCCAACTCAAACGGCGCTCAATCTGCTCTATGAGCATGGTCTACGTACTCCTGCACGCGCGATATCAAACGGTATTGATCTACAAAAATTCTCTCCTGGCTCTCGTGATGTGACTGTACTGCAACGCTTTGGCCTGCCCACAGATCGTCCATTGCTGCTGCACGTCAATCGACTCAGTGAAGAGAAGCGTGTCAATGTCTTGCTCGATGCTGTCCCTCAGGTGCAAACGCCTATTCACGTTGCACTTGTTGGGACCGGCCCGGCAGAAGCGGAGCTGCGTGCACAGGTCGAACGCTTGCAGATAGGTAGTTACGTCAGCTTTCTTGGCTTTTTGAGCAGCGAGGATCTTCTCGCACTCCGTCGCTCTGCTGATCTATTCGTAATTCCTTCACAAGCAGATCTGCAAAGCCTGGCAACAATGGAGGCAATGGCATGTGGACTACCCGTTATCGCGGCCGATTCCTATGCCCTTCCAGAGTTGGTTCATCATCAGCACAACGGCTTTCTCTTTTCTCCCGGAAAAAGCAGCGAGCTGGCTCATGCAATTGATCAGCTCGTCACAAACGAAGAGATGCGTAGCCAAATGGGAAAAGAGAGTTTGAAGATCATTGCTAAACATGACCGCATCAAAGTTCTGGAGGAATGGGAAGGACTATATCAGCGTCTCGCGAGCGAATTTCGTGATCAGAAATTGCGCAGACAGCAGTTACGCAAAGCCCGACTCTTCCCAGAATATCATCCTCGTACAAACATTGTCGAGCAGTTTCCACGTATCCGCAAAACGGGAGATTTGCACATAGATAAATCTGAAAAGCTCTAACTTAAGAATAGACTATAAATTTTTGCGTGTCTTGTTAGTTACATCTGCTTTAGCAATAAAATCATGTTCAACCACATCATATCTCCTCTCTTATTACTACCCTCCGACTCGATGAGCGAAACCAGACACACAGTACCGTTGCAGGTAGTAGAGAAGTCAACGAGTACGCCGTTGCTGAACACGGCTTAGTATAATTACGAGCCTATACCCTCACTTTTACACTACTCGGACGCGGATATTCTCCTTTTTTCAAGATAAACATATACACAAGAATTACACAATTATTCCTATATATACTTATTTTTAAGTATGGATGTCTCTCCTCCTATTTATCGGTTTGTAGCAGATATAGAGATACAACAAAGAATGCGATTGTCTGATTCATTGACAAAAGACGAATTTATTTATTATAATGTAAGTATAAACATGGTTGTTCCACAAGTGAAATTTCTAGCCATATTCTATAGTAACTGCTATGGATGAATGGTTATACATAAATAGATCTTGAGTAACAACATGTTTAATGAGCGCAGCTTCCCTGCAGGAGGTAAGCCAGATCATCTGAGGACTGTTCATAATGGTGGTGCAAAGCGTCAGAACTGCAAATAGAAGTGAAGCAAGTGCGTTTTGTTCAGCCAGAGTGAAATGGATTGTCCACGAGGGCTTGTGATAGGTACGGCGCTTTCTCCTTACGATAAGGAGTGCGTACAAATGGGAACTTGGGCGAATGCAAAAATGCGGATAGAAATTGTAGACCGGGAACAGGGGGTACGTTATGTTGTCTGAAGAAGAAGTGAGACCCGTGCCTATGTCCACATCAGAGGCGGGGCGTAAGGGCGGCAGTAAAGTGCGCGACAAATATGGTGAGGATTACTACCGACGCATTGGAAAGAAGGGGGGAACATTGTTGAAGGAGCAACGCGGCAGTGAGTACTACCGCACCATTGCTCAAAAAGGGGGGCGTGCAAATGTCAGTAAATATGGTCCTGACCATTTTTCTGACATGGGGAAGAAAGGTGGGAACGCTACTAAAGCGCGTCAGGACCCCGACTTCTATAGTCGTATTGGTAAGTTGGGAGGAATTGCAAAGAAGCAGAAGCGAAAAAGGCAAACATCCTGATCGTGTATTGCCTTATCTAAATATGGGCAAGCTTCGACGATTGTAAGCTTTTTCATATTGGTAGCATTGCTATATCCCTCAGTGGCTGTAGCGCTTCGCAAAAGGGAAAGGCAGTTTTGTGGGAATGCGGCTCTAAGAGTCACTTTCCCACAAAACTGCCGAAAGAAGGCTACATCTACACTTACACGCCAGCTTGCTTCTCAACCTGTTGCAATTTCTTCAGATCTTCAGCGATAGCGCTTGCAACACCGCTCGCGGCTGTCTGACGTGCCACGCGTAGAGCATTTTTGATCGCTTTGGCATTTGAGCGTCCATGCGCAATAATTGCCGAGCCGTTGACACCTAGTAGAGGAATGCCGCCATATTCTGCATAGTCGATGCGCTTGAACACCTTGCGTAAGCCTGGTTTGAGGACTGCGGCAGCCAGCTTGTTGGGAAGCGAGCTTGTCATCTGCTCACGAATCATACCTAGCATCGCCTCGGCCAGGCCTTCGCTCAGTTTGAGCACGACATTCCCCACGAAGCCATCACAGACAACAACGTCTGTCTCACCGGCGAAGATGTCACGTCCTTCCACATTGCCTGCGAAATGAATACCCATTGTTTGCGAGTTAGCCTTGAGCAGCTTATGCGTCTCCACCACGAGCTGATTCCCCTTGCTCTCCTCTTCGCCGTTTGCCAGGAGGCCAACACGTGGTGAAGGCGTATTCATGATGCGTTCCATATAAATAGAGCCCATGAGCGCGAACTGTTGCAGGTACTCAGGTTTACAGTCGGTATTGGCTCCCAGGTCGATAACCAGACAGGGGCCTTTTGCCGTAGGAATAATGCCACCAAGCGCGGCACGTTCAACTCCTGGCAGGCGTTTGAGTGTGAGGAGCGAAGCTGCCATCATTGCACCACTGTTTCCGGCTGAGACGGCTCCTAGTGCTTTACCATCACGCACAAGTTGTAGCGCAAGTGTGATGGATGAGTTCTTTTTTGTACGGACAGCCATCGCGGGATGCTCATCCATTTCGATGGCCTCATCAGTGTGGATGATAGGAAGATCAAGACCGGTAGTATCATGTTTAGCGAGTTCGGCCTGAATCGCCTCTTCGCGACCAACCAGGTAGATCCCAATGCTGTATTCGCGTGCCGCTTGCACCGCGCCAGATACGATTTCAGCGGGGGCGTGATCACCCCCCATTGCATCCAGCGCGACGCGAACTGTATGTGTGAGAGCCTGCTCGGAAGCGCTCATACTTTTCTCCCCTCAGGTTCTCCGATAGTTTCTTTCACCAGTTCGACCAGCTTATCCAGATCGAAGGGTTTGTAGACGATATGGACGACGCCAGCTTCACGGAACTCTTTCTCTTCATTTGCTGCGCCAAGAAATGCTGTGACAACGATGACCGGAATCTGGTGATCAACGCCCATCGACATCAGTCTGAGTTCGTCACGGCCATCCAGGTAGGGCATCATCAGGTCCAGCAAGACGAGGTCCGGCTGGTGCTCACGAACCGCATCGTAGAAGCGCAGGCTTTGCGTCGTCATAAAGGTTTCATATCCTTCGTCGGCTAGCGCCTCGGTTAGTAGATCGGCAATCGTGGGATCATCGTCCATTATCAATATTTTTTTTGCCATAGAAGCACCATCCCCTCATCTCAAATATGGGTAGCCCCGCTTCAATACAAGGAATAGGAGGGGGTCACCCTGCACAAGTACATAGCTATTATAACACTCTCGTGTACAATATCTACGTTCAGCATTTGTAAAAAACGAAAAATACTACTAACCTTTCCTATTGTGCGCGCTTTCGTTGAAAGATGAGTATATGGGAGAGCGGAGTCCAACGTATAGGTAGTAGATAGATGTTATAGAGTGTTAGAGATACTATCAGGAAGGATGAGATAGAGTATGGACAACACAGAGAATAAAGCAGATACACCCTCTCAGTTACACGCTGAACATAGTTCTTCACCCGTTGATAACGCTATGAGTAGTAGTAGAGATCTGGGAACGGCGGGCGGTGGTTCGATTCCGGCTGGTGGTGTAGGAAACTCGCCAGGAGGAATTATCACCAGCGATAGTTCGGTGAATGGCACTTCATCTTCAGGAGCGGTGCCTGGGCAGGGTGCGACACGGGATCGGGGAAGTGAGACGAGCACAGATATGCAGGAGCAGGTGCCAGAGACACAGCGTCAGGGTGGAGGTGGTGCTCGCAGTGTGATTGATCGCACTGCACAGAGCAGTATTGGTGGGCGTAGTCCTGGACAGCCGCAAACTGCTATGGGTGATCAGGATGCCGTTGCAGGACGAAAAGAAGCCACACGTGATTTTGGCGTTGGTGTCGATCCAATGACCTCGCGTGCTCCAGATAAGGTGAACCAGCAACACGACAAACAGTAAGCTTAAAGGGCCTTATGCCCTATTTGTTACAGCTCTACCAGAGAATGGCAGCCAATCCCTTTTTGTTTAGACGCCTGCCTGAAGAGGGCTTCATGGTGCGAGAGGAAGTGCAATATAGAATGTACTTCCTTCACCAGGTATGCCGCTACTTTCAATCCAGATAATCCCGTGCATGGCTTCAGTGAGCTGATGACAGAGGTAGAGACCTAATCCTGTACTGCGTTGAGAACTGGTAAGCGATGTGCGTTGTTGCAAGTGTCTCTATTCCCTTTAAGTGGAAATGATAGTACTCATCCCCCTCTAACAAATTTTCCCGTTCTTCTCGAAGAAATTTCTCTAATTCCTCCTTACTCGAAAAGATAGTGCTCTCTTGCTTGTAAGAGCGAAATGTCTTGATAAGGGGGAGAGTAGACTTATTAGGAGGAGGTGACTGATTGCTATTTCCTTCGACGTGAAATTCCTTCACCAGTTCTTTTGTTTACTAAAAAGTGTGAGTAGATCAAGAAATTCACTTTTCTCTTCTGTTGTATATTTGGGGTTATAGCAGACGAGCATGCCCAGAAGATTATCTGTATCATTGTCGAGAAGCACTTACTTGCATGATACGGCGCTCTTTTCCGCTCCCTTCGCTTAAGGGGGTAGGAGATTGGGAAGCCGAGAATGAAGCGACCTATGATTCTAGAAACACCTTAACTGTGCTATAATACATGCTACAGCAATATCTGAAGAAGAGGAGAATCTACTTTGACTACAACACGTTCACTTCCGCACTGGGATATGAGTGACGTTTATCCCGGTCTGCAATCGCCCGAATTTAGCCAGGATTTTGCCAGCGTCGTACAGGAGATAGAGAATCTTGAGCAAGTTTTCCAGAAGTATCAAATTGGGCAGCAGACACAGCTTACGGTTGACGAGAGCCTTGTACAAGTGTTTGAAACGGTCATAGAGCGTTACAACGCTGTATTAGAGCGTGTGAGAACGTTAGTTGTATATATCAACTGTTTCGTCGCCACAAATTCGCGTGATGATATTGCGCAGGCACGTTTAAGCGAGATACAGAAGCATCAAGTTCTACTCTATCAACTGAGTACTCGTTTTACCGCGTGGATTGGTTCGCTAGATGTGGAGAGGTTAATCTCTCGTTCAGAAGTTGCGCGCGCTCATAGTCATATCCTGCACGTAGCGAAAGAGCAAGCACAACACCTGATGTCTCCCCAGGAAGAGGCGCTGGCGGCTGAACTGAATGTCGTTGCAGGCTCTGCATGGACAAAACTCCACAACAATATGACCTCACAACTTACGGTGGAGCTTGAGGTGCAAGGGCAGGTGCAGAGCTTGCCAATGAGCGCTGTGCGCAATCTGGCGTACGAAGGGGATCGTGATCTACGCCGTCGTGCTTATGACGCTGAGCTAGCCGGTTGGCAACGTGTCGCTGTACCACTGGCAGCAGCGCTTAATAGTATCAAGGGCGAAGTGAACATAATAACAGCTCACCGCCATTGGGAGTCACCACTTGCGGCCTCTCTATTCGGAAACAGCATTGATCAAGAGACATTGGACAGCATGTTTAGCGCCGCACGAGCTGCATTTCCCGACTTCCGCCGTTATTTTGCTGCAAAGGCACGCGCACTCTCTCTCCCACGCCTGGCATGGTATGATCTTTTCGCACCACTAGGAGGGCAGCAGCAGACGTGGCAATTTGCTGATGCATCGGCCTTTATTATAGAGCAATTTGGAACGTATTCATCGCGGCTCGCAGACTTTGCTGCGCGTGCCTTTCGCGAACAGTGGATCGATGCGGAACCACGTGCAGGCAAGCGTGATGGGGCATATTGTACAGGTCTGCGCAAAGATGAGTCTCGTGTCTTTGCCAACTATAAGCCTGCCTTTGGTGGTCTCAGCACGCTTGCACATGAGCTGGGTCATGCCTATCACAATCTGAACCTGGCCTCGCGCACGCCGTTGCAGCGCACTCTTCCTATGACATTGGCAGAGACAGCCAGTATCTTCTGTGAGACTATTATTCGCCAGGCAGCGCTACGCAAAGCCAATCGTGCGGAGCAGATTGCGATTCTGGAGGCCTCGCTGCAAGGTTCATCACAGGTTGTCGTCGATATTCTGAGCCGCTTCCTCTTTGAAGAACGTCTCTTCCAGAGGCGCAAAGAGCGTGAACTTTCGGTGCAAGAACTCAACATGCTTATGCTTGAAGCACAGCGCGAAACGTACGGAGATGGCCTGAATGAGCAGGTGCTCCATCCCTACATGTGGGCAGTCAAGCCTCATTACTATAGCACGGGACGTTCATTCTATAATTATCCTTACATGTTTGGCTTACTCTTCGGGTTGGGACTCTATGCACGCTACCAGCAAGATCAGGAGACATTCAAACAGGGCTATGACGATCTCCTCTCCTCAACGGGCCTTGCGGATGCTGCAACACTCGCTGCGCGCTTCAATATCGACTTGCGCTCAGAAGCCTTCTGGACTGCTAGCCTGGATATTGTACGCCAGGACATTGCACTCTTTGAGGAGCTGATACAGCAAGAAAGTGTTCAGCTCTAATGGGTCTTGTACTTTTTGAAGGACAAATACTATGTTTACCTGTAACTTGGGAGATGGCCTCGAACTGCGTATGCTTGAAATGCGTCATGCTCCTGAATTACTGGAATTTGTGAGTAAGAATCGCTCCTATCTCGGCTCATGGTTAGATTGGGGCCATACTATGATAACAGTAGAAGATGCTCAGCATTTTATCAGACGCGGCATTACACGTTTTGCTGAGGATGGTCTGCCCCGCATAGGTATCTGGCTTCATGGTCAGATGGTTGGAGGCGTGCTCTTCTTTCCCATTGAGCCGGAAGTTCGAGCAACTGAAATTGGCTACTGGCTGGGTCAGGAGGTAGAAGGGCGCGGCGTCATGACACGAACGCTACTACGCGTGCTCCAATTTGTCTTCGAGGATTTGCAACTGAATCGAGTGGGTTTGCAGGCAGAAGTTGACAATACCCGTTCCAGAGCCCTTGCTGAACGGTTAGGATTTACCTTTGAGGGCGTTCGTCGGCAAACCTGGATACATGACGAGAGGCTGGTCGATATGGCTGGTTACTCGTTACTGGCAAGCGAGTGGCGGCGTCGAAAAGCCCAATTGTAGCAGTGTAAAGAAACGGAAAGATATACGAATGATGTGCACTCCTGTCGAGTTAGTTCAGAACTTCTTAAACTCATGTTAAAAGAGCTGCTTTGTGTTCCGCCATAAAAGATAAGAAACCAGCCCGACAATACTACCGTCCCACCGAAGATAAGAAAGTTGCGTACGAGTTTTGGGGCATCGAGTCCATAGTCTGCTTTCTTAATCACTATTGTTTGCTGTACCATTTTCCGGTTCTCCTGATGCTCTGACATCTTTTGAAATATAGATGAATATACCATAGAAAGATAAGACAGCTTGTGTAATCCTTCTACTACCTATGAAGAAGCCTGCAATTGTACCCGGATAGCTTCTTGCTTATGATAGACACATGATACAATAAACAGGGTAAAAGAGAAATCTTTCAGCGTATAGAGGCTATACTTATGCTCTACGGGACAGGCTCTACCAACCAGACAGTCACGATTGACAATATACAGCGAGTATTGTCACAGGCTTTTACTGCGCTTTCGCTGTCAGACAAACGTGTGCTTATAATTATTCCTGATGGGACACGAACTGCGCCAATATCGCTGCTCTTTCGCCTTTTCTATGATCAGCTAGGACGGGATGTTGCGCGCCTGGACTACTTGATTGCCCTGGGCACCCATCCACCTATGTCTGAAGAGGCTGTCGCGTCTCTGGTTGGTGTCGAGTTAGAGGAGCGCCGCAAGCGCTATCCCAATGTAGACATTTTCAATCACGAGTGGTCTAATCCTGCTCACCTCTATAGGGCAGGGATAATTTCAGCTCAAGAGGCGAGCAGAATTACCGAAGGGATACTGGCCGAGGATGTGCCAGTGACGCTCAATCGCAAGATTTTGGAGTATGACCAGATAGTCATCTGTGGACCTGTTTTTCCTCACGAGGTAGCAGGCTTTTCTGGCGGAGCGAAGTATCTTTTCCCTGGCATTGCGGGGTCGGACATTATCAACTTCTCGCACTGGCTAGGTGCGCGTGTCACGAGCATGGCAACCATTGGCGTGCAGGACACACTGGTACGCAGGATTATTCATCGCGCGGCAGAATTCGTGTCCTGCCCCTTGCTCTGTCTTGCCCTGGTGATGAAGGGACATGACTTACATGGTATCTACGCTGGCACGTATAGAGAGGCGTTTAGACGTGCTGCAGAGCTATCTGCCCAACTCAATATTGTGTACAAGCCGCATCCCTTCAGGAGCGTGCTTTCGCAGCCGGCTTTGCACTACGATGATCTGTGGACAGCGGCCAAGGCCATGTACAAGACGGAAGCGGTTGTCGCGGATGGCGGTGAAGTGATTATTTATGCTCCCCACATCAGCGAAGTCTCCTATACACATGGAGAGCTAATTGATTCCGTTGGCTACCATGTGCGCGACTATTTCCTCAAGCAGTGGCAGCGTTTTGAGCATGTCCCTGGGAGTATTCTTGCACACAGTACACATGTAAAGGGGACGGGGACGTACGATAGTGCAACAGGTATTGAGCAGCCACGTATCAGGGTCACTCTGGCAACGAGTATTTCTGAAGAGCGCTGTCAGCGTATCAATCTCGGCTACCGCAATTATCGTACGCTCGATTTAACGGATTGGCAGGGGCGCGAGGATGAGGGCCTTCTGTTTGTGCCAGATGCTGGTGAGGTACTCTACCGTCTCTCATTAAGAACCGTAAAAATGTAGGACGCAAAATTTTGTAAGTAGGGAATAGGAATGATCTATAGCCATAGGAGGGAAACCTGGCATCAATCATCCTGTTGCGCTGGGCGAGCTGTTTAACAATTCCCATGAATCGATGTCGCTGATAACGCAACGCCTGAGCGACTTTATCCGTGTTCATATTAACCAGAATGGAACGCTTGTACGTCCCTGACGGGTTTGTGAGCCTCTAGTTTCTCATGATAGAATGAAAAGAGTAGGCGCTTTTTTTAGTGGGGATCAAGATATATGGACCAGAAAATCGCAGTATCAAAAATAATTGACCTGGAGCAACCGGATCTATACTTGAACCGGGAACTCAGTCTGATAGAATTTAACCGTCGTGTCTTTGAAGAGTCGAAAGATAGTCGTCACCCACTTCTCGAACGTGTAAAATTTCTCTCCATTTTTGAGACAAACACCGATGAATTCATGATGATTCGCTTGGCGGGACTAAAAGACCAGCTTGACTCCCGCAATGCCCTCATCAGCCCGGATGGTCTCAATGCGCGAGAGCAATTAAGAGCGGTGCGTAAGGCGCTTTCACCTTTACTACAAGAAGTACGCGACTACTGGCGCGATACATTATGTCCATTGCTACAAGATGCGCGTATTTACATTCGAGATTATGAAGAGTTAGATGAGCAACAGCGTGAAGCTATACGAGGGTATTTTGAGCGTGAAATCTTTCCAGTTCTGACTCCTCTCGCGGTAGATACTGCTCATCCATTTCCTCATATATCGAATCGCAGCCTCAACCTTGCCGTCGTTGTCACCGATATCTCCCACAACGAGTTGTTTGCTCGCTTAAAAGTGCCGCCGGCTCTGCCCAGACTTGTTCCCGTACCTTTAACTGAAGATGTCGATGAAACAGAGCCTCAGCCTGCTGTATTTGTGTGGATTGAGCAGGTGATTGCGGCCAACTTGCACCTGCTCTTTCCCGGCTTTGAGATCTGGGAGGCCTATCCCTTCCGTGTACTGCGCGACGCGGATATCGAACTGCAAGAAGATGAAGCCGATGATCTGTTGAAGTATATCGAGCAAGAGGTCCGTGAGAGACGCTTTGGCGCTGTTGTTAACCTTGCCATCTATCCCTCGATGCCTCCACGTATTCGTAGCCTCCTTATAGATAACCTGGAGATTACATCAGCCGATATCACCGTTATTGATGGTCCGCTTGGGATGGGTGACGTAATGGAGCTAACAAAGCTAAAGCGTCTAGACCTGCTTGACAAGCCTTTTACTCCGCGCATCCCCGCCATTTTAAGCAAGAGCGAGAATGTCTTCAGCGCTATTCAGAGGCATGATATTCTGCTGCATCACCCCTACGATAGCTTTTCGAGCGTCATCGATTTCATTCGCGCCGCCGCGGACGATCCGCAGGTCCTTGCTATTAAGCAGACACTCTACCGTGTGGGGCAAAATGCGCCGATTGTGAAAGCCCTCTTGCAAGCCTATGAAAATGGCAAGGAGGTCGCTGTGCTGGTGGAGCTAAAGGCGCGCTTTGACGAAGAGAATAATATCGTGTGGGCGCGTGAACTGGAGCAGGCAGGCGTGCATGTAGCCTATGGACTGGTTGGCTTAAAAACACATGCCAAGGTGGCGATGGTGATTCGCAAGGAAGAGAACGGCTTGCATCGCTACTTGCATCTCGGCACTGGCAACTATAACGCGACGACTGCTCGCATCTATGAGGATCTTTGTCTGCTTACTCACGAACACAATCTGGCGACAGACTCGACGGCACTTTTCAATTCGTTGACCGGCTATGCTAAAATAAACAACTACCGCAAGTTGCTCGTTGCTCCGCAAGCTCTACGCGATAGTGTATGCGAGCGGATTGAGCGCGAGATACGTGTGCAAGAGAAGCACGGGAATGGGCGTCTCATCTTCAAAATGAATGCACTTGCAGATCCCGATGTTGTGCGGTATCTCTACCGAGCTTCGCAGGCGGAGGTACAGATTGATCTTTTGGTGCGTGGGGTATGCGTTTTGCGGCCTGGTGTTCCAGGACTTAGCGAAACCATTCGTGTACGCAGTATCGTCGGGCGTTTTCTGGAGCATAGTCGCGTCTACTACTTTGGCAACGATGGGGAAGAGGAGATGTACCTTGGAAGTGCGGATATGATGCAGCGCAACTTGAATACACGCGTTGAGGTGCTCTTCCCTATCGAGTCACGCAAGATTCGCGCTAGCATTCTTGAGAATATGCTGAAGCCTCTGTTGCGCGATACTGCGAATGCTCACCAGTTGCAGGCAGATGGAAGCTACATGCGTGTTCGGCCAGCCGAAGGTGACGAGCCTTTTGATAGTCAGAACTGGTTTATATCACATCCGCTTTTCGACATAGATATAGAGGACAATACTGTTGACCCAACAATGGGTGTTATTCCTTCGGGCGCATAAGGGGCGGCATGCAAAACCTCTGGGTTTAGAGCTAGATTAGGACCTCTTCAAAGAACTGTGCCGAACATGATACAATAGTGCCATTATACAGTTGAAATCACTGCGCTTTTCCGAGGTCTATTCGTACAAACGAAGGGCGCTTAGGGAGCGTGCGGTCTCGCTCCATTCCATTTACTAGCTCCAGTGCGAGGTGAGTTATCCACATACGTTGTGTAGAGAGACCAGAGAACATCGAGAGATTTGCTATAGATAGTACCATGTTTGAGACGATTCAAATGCTGGCAAAGGCTTTTTCAGCTCAGCAAAAACAATTATATCTGGTAGGTGGAACTGTACGTGATGTGCTACTTCATCGTGGCGAGTCGGCTGACGCTGATATGGCAACTGATGCGCGTCCAGATGAAATAAAGCGGATCGTGGCACCCACCTCACCAAGTGCCGTTGTACTGGTTGGTGAACGTTTCGGCACGGTACGCTTGCATTATGAGAGTAGTATTGTTGAAATTACCACGTTTCGTAGTGAACGTTACAATCCCGAGTCACGTAAGCCAGAGGTCTGCTTTGGCGATAGTCTGACAGAGGATCTGAGCCGACGCGATTTTACGATTAATGCCCTCGCTCGCAATCCTCTCACTGGAGAGATCATCGACCTCTTTGGTGGGCGCGAGGATCTGGAGAGGCATATTTTACGTGCGGTAGGCAACGAGCCAGACAAACGTTTCGATGAAGATCCGCTTCGTTTGTTGCGCGCCGTACGTTTCGCGGCCCAACTCGATTTTAGTATTGAGCAGACCACGCGTCAGGCCATTGTACGGCAAGCCGCAAAATTACAGAAGATCAGTCGTGAACGCATCCGCGATGAGATGAACAAGCTCTTACTCTCGCCCTATCCAGCCGCAGGTCTGGATCTGTTGGTGGAACTGGGCTTGATGGAATGGATTGTTCCCGAAGTGCTCGAACTGCGCGGCGTCAGTCAGAGAGGACGTGCAGTCGTGCATATAAAAGATGTGTACGCACATGTGCTGCGCGTAGTCGAGCGCTCGGCTCCCAGACTAACAACTCGTTGGGCCGCTCTCCTGCACGATATTGCCAAGCCGCGTACAAAGACTATCGAGGATAACAAGGTTCACTTTATCGGGCATGAAGATGTTGGCGCGCATATGGCCCGCGAAATTCTCAAGCGCTTACACTTTGATCGCAGCTTTATTGATTCCGTTTCGCTTCTCGTGAAGTTGCACATGCGAGTCAACGCCTATGCCTCTGATTGGACGGATGGAGCTGTGCGTCGCCTGATGCTCGATGTAGGTGAGGGTCTACCTGATCTGCTGGATCTTTCTCAGGCAGATATCACAAGCTATCGTGTTGATAAGGTGAGTCGTGCGGTCGCGCGTGTCTCCGAACTGGCTGAACGTTGTCGGCATCTGGAAGAAGAGGCACGACGTGTCCCGTTAAAGAGTCCGTTGGATGGCAAGGAACTGATGGAGCTGTTTGGCCGCGGTCCCGGCCCATGGCTACGTCCAGTCAAAGAGCACCTGTTAGGACTGGTCATCGATGGTGTACTTGCACCCGATGACAAGGAAGAGGCAGCAAAAATTGCCGGTGCGCTGCTGAATGGCACGTTGCAGTATCCTTAGATCGTCGCGGTATCCTGAGATTGGATCGAATGATACACCGTTTAGAGCCATCCGCTGACCAGCCTCTCCAGCAGAGCGAGTGTATCGAGTACTCTGAAAAGGTCAAGTAAGTTTCTACCAGGAGAAGGGGGAGCATGCGTGACGGAACGCATCTCTAAAAAAGGGGTTTTTACGATGCCAAAAGAGAAAGCATCAGCACGCCAGCAAGAGACGGGCGGTGCAAAGAAGACCGATAGCAGTAAAGATACAGTAGATATACAAAAAATTTCAACTGTTCCAACACCATCGGAAACATCAACATCAAAAAATCGTACAGGGGCGAAAGGAAATCGCTCTCAGATAGGTGGTACCGCTGTACCCGGCGCAAAATCGACACTGCCGAAGCAGACACCAACAACGAATAATCCCCAACAGCAGGAGATGGAGAGCTACAATCGCACCATGCGCCGACGTATGCAACAGATGGGTACGGGGGCATACGTCAATGAACAAAAGCCGGTGAAAACGATCCAGGATCGTCGCAAGGAGCGCGTTGAGCGTATCAAAGAGCGCCGGCGGGCCACTGTCGAGACAACACGCAAGAACCTTCCAGGTGGAAAAATCAATACAGACACCCGTCGCGTCTACTACCTGGTCGCAGGCATAGCCATCGCCATCGTCGCCCTCATTCTCATTTTCGTAATCTTACGCACTACTGGAGTACTGCACTAATTGCAGAGCGCGATTGTACAGCTTCCTCATACTATTTTTTCTGAGAGATGGGCCTGGCTTAGCTTATGACAGCCAAATTCCAGGCCCATTGGTTTATCCTCCCTCTCACGGTCGAGCTAATTAAAGAAGGATACTACTGCTTTTGTGATTGGAATAGTAAGAGTCTGTTCTGCTTCCTGCACATTTATAGTTACACTCACTCGAAAAACGAACTGATAAAGAGGGTTATGCAAGGGAAGCTACAATCGGTGGTATTACTCGTGGCGAGTAAGTACCTGCTTAGCTTCCCTTATATCCACAACGTTAAGCAGTGAGTCAAAGAGTTTTCTTAAGTGCTTTACATCATTGTTACTTTCGATCTGGCACAACATCCAGCTTCACATCGCTCATGTAGACACGACCTTTGCCGTAAAGCATAACCCCGAAACGGAGCATGATGCTGGCATTCGGTACATCGAGCGTGACCTCATAGGGCGTCCAGGCCTCTGGACTTTGTACCGTTTTCTCCTGGACTCGGTGTATCTCTACACCCTCGCTTGAGAGGTAGAGTAATGCCTGCGTCTCGACACCTTCAGTTTTAATGCTAGCCGAGAGGCGCACTTGCTTGCCGACATAATTTCTCGCACGAATCGTCTGACGCAAATTTCCATTTCCTCGTGGTTGCGGCACGCTTGCTTGGATATAGCCATATGTGCTCCCATTGAGTGAGCCAAGAGTGCCAGTACCGCGTTCATAATCTTGAGGGAAGCTACCCCATAGTTCCCAGGAGGCAAGATCATGCTGAAAATGTCCATTTTGTAGCTCATCAGGTAGTGGACCCTGCTGGGCAGCTTCTGTGAGTGCCACATCTGTATCGACCTCCGCAAACTGAATCTCGCTGAGCCAGGCCTTGCCGGGTCCCAAGAGCATAAAGTTGCAACGAATCGAGCAGCTATCTGGCGCAACATCAAGAACAAGCTCCTGTTTTGTCCAATCATGTGTACCTATAAGTTGCGGTGTCGCAGTTGCAGCTATAGGATAGGGAACTTTCCGACCATTCATCTCGCGCTGTCCAAGTACTTGCAGGGTCCAGTTGGCACGCTTAACATCCTCCGACTTGACGTACACTGTCATGCGCAGCCGTTTCCCTTTGTATCCATCTGCTAAAAAGCCCTGATGGACCAGATTTACTATACCCACAGGCTCAGCCTCTTTAGCAGTAATTGCGAGGCTTGCTTTCCCGTTATGTGTTGTGGAAGGGTCAATCCTGTAGCTATGATAGTCAGGCTTCCTGGGAACACCAGCAAATGACCAACTTGATAAATCGTCTACGAAATTCAGCTTTTGTGGTAACCTTGCAATTGATGGAATGTGAGTTGTCGAAAGGTAAGTACTTTTATCAAAGTTACTGATAAGCTGGTCAATTTGCGCTTCCAGAGAACTGGCAGTTACGTCTGTGAGGCGAATACCTTTACGTTCGAGCAACGTATCTGCAACGGAGAAAGCACTGTTGACGCGAAGTCCCAGTGGGAAGCCGTCATTAAGACGCGCATTGATGTTGTGGACTGTCTCTTCATTAGCAGCACGGATGGAAAGTTTTGTGTAGAGAATATCTTCTTGTAGTTCATCTAGCTCGACGCTTTGAAGGGTGCCAGAAAGCACTTGCAGCAAATTTGCGATGAAATCAATGGTTAACGGCTCGCTGAGTTTGCTGCTTTGGACATGTGATGGATGCATTTGAAATCGGTATTGTTCTTGTATCTCCCAATTATCTATCCATACTGGCAGTACTCTCTGTCCAGGCTCATCTAATAGTAACACAAGCTTCTTTGTAGCATATGGAACAATACGTTTTATTGTGACGGGTATCATAGTTCCTCCTCTTCGTTTTCTTGTAGTCTTGATACTTAATTCGGGATGATGGGTTTGCAGATGCATCCGCAATTGTTCGCGACTCTTAAACAAGCGATTTTTCACTGCCGGGAGTGTGATATGCAACTTGCTAGCGATTTCCTGCATACTCAAGTCTTCGTAATAAAAAAGAAGTGCAACAGCACGGTTATTTTCCGAGAGAATGTTGAGAGCGTCACGGAGAAGAGAATAGAGTTCCTGGCGTTCTACCACCTCTTGTGGATCGATCAGTAGAGCAGACGCACCTATTTGCCGTCGAATGTCTGACATGCTGTCTTCTGTATCCAGGGAAAACATTAGTGGTTTCTGTTCGCGCCGCCAGTTGCGGCAGACATTGAGCACAATACCATAGAACCAACTTTTAAAACGCGCTTCATCACGTAAATGATGAAGTGAAAGGAATGCCTGAAGCATTGCTTCCTGTACCATCTCACGCGCAATCTCTTCCTGTGGAAGCAGACGCAGCGCCAGGTAGAACGCCATCGTCCGATAGCGTTCCATGAGCTGGTTAAACGCATCTTTATTATCAGCTCGTGCCTGCTGTGCTAGCTCGGCATCTGTAGGTTCGTGTATTAAGGAAGTCTCACGTGAGAAATGGGTATGTTCTTCCATAAACTGTGTATAGTCCTCTCTTCGCACTGTTTACGTAGAGATAGTGGGGGAAAGAGCGGAAAAGGTCTCTTCTGCAGAGAAGAAGTTTCCCAATTTTGTTCCAATAAAAAGAATAGCGAAAGTATGGATATGTAGATATGTGTACCCAGGAGAGACAAGAAGAAAGTCTTATTGTTGCCCAGGTGATATGGCATAAAATTCTACCACTCTCTTGTTATTTACTATAGATACTACTGCAGACATTGCTAGAACCTTGCTTTTGAGGTAGATCAGTGGTACCTGGAAGTCGCATTTTTGATGGCATGCTCGCGCCTATGGTGTTTACAACGTTTTGTTATGAGATGTTTTGTGTGCGGGACCTGTGCAAGACATTTCATAACTCAAAAGAAGATGGCCTGTTTACTGGCTAGGGGTACATATACAAGTAAGAATGAGCATACCCTGACACGAGTACGGGTCCGCTTGTGCTTTTGACTAAAGGTATGATACACTCAGAGATGGACTATTGAATGGTATTATCAAAAAGTATATGTATCTGCTTCTTCAGAAACCTGAGCGTATAATGCTAACTGTCAGAGTGACGGTTGCTTCCGCATAAGATTTAAGAATTTCGCAAAGCAAACGTCATTACGAAGAGTCAGATAGAGTAAGTAAGCGCATCTGTTAACGAGACATAGCCGTTATTTGGAATCTATTTTGCTTTTTACTCCTGTAGTAGAGGCAGGAGTGGAGATAAATAAAAATGTATATGTCCCTCTAGTTCTGGGCTACACGTTTGGTGTGGTTAGGAGGTTTTTTATACCTTGACAGCAGAAAAAGTTCGACTGATCCCGCTGGGAGGCCTGGGAGAAGTTGGCAAGAATATGATGGTCGTCGAGTATGGCGAGGACATTGTTATCATTGATGTTGGCGTCATGTTTCCCGATGAAGAGATGTACGGCGTTGATCTGGTCATTCCTGATACGGGCTATCTTGCAGATAAGAAGCATCGTATACGCGGTATTCTGATTACTCATGGTCACGAAGACCATGTTGGTGGCCTCCCCTACATTTTACCGATGCTTGACTTCCCCCCGATCTATGCAACCCGTTTGACCAGGGGTTTGATTCAGGTCAAGTTGAAAGAGCATCGTCAGCTTGACAAAGTCGATGTTCAACAGATCGCTCCAGGTGATACAGTACAGCTTGGACAATGCAGCGCTGGTTTCTTCCGTGTCAACCACAGTATTCCTGACGCTGTGGGGATAATGCTGCGCACACCTGTTGGTACCGTTGTACACACAGGAGACTACAAGTTCGACTATACACCAGTGGATGGCAAGCCTGCTGATCTGGGCATGCTGGGGCAGATCGGCAACCAGGGTGTGCTGGTAATGATGGGCGATAGCACACGTGTTGAAGTACCGGGTTACACCCCCTCTGAGCGTGTCATCAATGATTCGCTGGACAAAATTTTCGCCAATGCGCCAGGTCGCGTCCTGTTAGCAACCTTTGCCTCGTTGATTTCACGAGTGCAGCAGGTAGTGGATACGGCAGCCCGTTACGAGCGCTACGTTGCTCTGGTTGGGCGCAGCATGCAAAATAATGTTCAGATGGCGGTTGATCTTGGCTACCTGGAAGTGCCCAAGGGCATTTTTATCCGTCCCGAGGACATTAACAAGTTCGAGCCAAATCAGGTGGTGATCATCTGTACTGGTAGCCAGGGCGAACCAACATCAGCATTGACGCGTATCGCGAACCAGGATCATCGCCTGATCAGCATTCAAGCAGGTGATACTGTGATACTGTCAGCAACACCTGTGCCTGGCAACGAGAAGATGGTGCATCGCACTATCAATCGCCTGTTTCGCCAGGGAGCCGAGGTCTTCTACCAGGGCATCTCAAATGTCCATGTTTCCGGCCATGGAGCGCAGGAGGAACTCAAGCTGATGTTGAGTCTGCTGCGGCCAAAGTACTTTGTACCGGTGCACGGTGAGTATCGTCAGTTAGTGCTACATGCAAAGCTTGCCTACTCGCTAGGTGTGCCTGAAGAGAACATTGTGGTTGCCGAGGATGGCGATGTCATCGAGATCGGGGCTGAGGGCATCAAGACGGTAGATCATATCTCTTCAGGCAATGTCTTCGTCGATGGTTTGAGTGTTGGTGGCATCGGACATATTGTACTGCGTGACCGCAAGGTCCTTTCGCAAGATGGTATTCTGATGGCTGTGCTTACAGTGGACAAGGAAACAGGTCATCCACTGGCTGGACCAGATATTGTCACACGTGGTTTCGTCTATATGCGTGATGCCGAAGAGCTGCTTGCGGAAGCGCGTGAACGCGTCACCGAATCTCTCAACGGATTAGACGGGCATGGTGGTTCTGATACTGGCTTTGTGAAAGATAAGATCAAATATACGCTCAGTGAGTTCCTCTACGAAAAAACTCGCCGCCGTCCAATGATCTTACCCGTCGTAATGGAAGTTTAACAAGAAGTAAAAAAGCTGTCAGTCCTTAAAAATGAGGACTGACAGCTTTTTTGCGTGCGTATCGTTGCAACTAGAGCAGGAAACCAACCAGGTACCACAAGTTATCCTGGCCGCGCCCGGTTCCTTTAAGAGGCTCTTGATCCTCAGCGTATGTGTACAGAGGATGACCGTCGTAGCAGACCTGAGCGCCATTAGCTGTCTTATGCACAGTCAGATATTTTGGCAAATGCATTGAAGCCGAGACGTTCATCATTCCCTGAGGGGCCAGCAATGGAGGCCAATCTTTGTTACAATTGTCAACCGCTGTACAGTTGGATACAAATGGCTTATCGGCCATATAGTAGTACAGTACAAACCCTTTATTTGTGATTAGGACGTTGACCCAGTTGCCATTAATCTTGGCCTTACCGGTATGAACAAAAGCATTCATGTTGCCGTTCATGGAAGGTGTGACGTTGATGACCATGTTAGCAGCCATGTTCCCGTTATTATTCATGTTGCCACCGTTGTTAGTGGCTGTGGCAGTAGCGGTAGGGGTGTTCATGTTGCCACCGTTGTTGCCGTAGTTCCCACCATTGTTCATGTTGCCAGCATTGTTGCCACCGTTATTCATAGCACCAGCATTGTTCATATTAGGCGCATCCATGTTGCCATTCATGTTCTGGTTGTTCATGTCTCCAGCGTTGCCACCGTTGTTCATATCACCAGCGTTCGTGTTGTTTGCGTTGGCCATAGGTGTGCCGGTCATTGTGCCAGCATTATTGTTATTCATGGTGTTACCATTATTTGTGCCCTGGGTTGTAGTCGTTGTGGTAGGAGTCATAGTTGTGCCACCACAAGCTGCCAGTAACACGGTCAGCAGCAGAATAACTGCCAACAGGCCTGAATGTCGAAATGCCTTCATGTCTTCAAATCCTCCCAGTAGTATCTTGTAACTGAAAATCGATTATATCTGTTCTGACGGAATCTATGTAAAAGGTGACCATCATAGTTGAAGCCTCACAGTCCCTTCTCAACTGTGCCAATGATGTCGCCCTGTGTTTCAGTAACTTCTTTACAACTTCTAACGATAAACACGCCACTCTTTTACAGAATTTGCGGGAGGGTACTTTTGTATACAATGGGATGAAAGTTGAAGCAAAATATGCCAGATTGTGTTCTGTACAGGCTTTACTATTGCTTCTCTGGAACAAATGCGCTATGATGACAATGTTGAACTCTTTGATAAAAGGGGGTAACCGGCGATGGCAGGCAGCAAGCAGAAGAAAGAAGCCAGGGACCCTGGAGACCGGCTTGTGTCCACTCTTCCAAGTCTTCCACGTAGTTCATCACGTGTAAGCCAGGCAACTCAGGCAACAGGTGAGCAGGGCCTGATACGCATGCAGGGCAAACGCGTGGAACAGCGCTCCAACGCGTCTGCTCCTCGCCAGGGTACACGTTCATCCGCTGCAAGCCGGGCAGGAACACGAGGCCGCTCTGCCTCAAGCACGACGCGGAAGAGTCGAACTTCGCGCACAAACCGTCCCTCTCCTGCCGGGTCCAGGTTCTCTCCAGGAAGTTCACGTGATACACAATTTATAGATTGGGCACGCGATAAATGGGGTGGATTAGAGCCGCATCATCAGCAACAATTCTTTAGCACCTGCCTGCTTATACTCTCGCTGCTATTATTTAGCTCGTTAACTATCTTCCGTACAACACCGGTGCTGGGTGGGATCAGCACGTTTTTCCTGGTCTGTTTTGGTTGGTCTGCGTATTTACTGGCGTTAGGGCTGGTTGCTTTTGCCTTGACACATCTCCTTGAAGGAATGCATCAACGCCGCTACTTTCGCTGGTCCTTTGTGGGCGGACTACTACTGATCTGGCTGCTTTTACTCGTTGAGAGCCGCTTGATGGTTGGTCCGCATGTAGGTGCGCTGGCTGAGCTGTTTGCACTGCCATTTCTAGGTTTTCCGGCAGGCGTAGGCCATGTGCTGGTCATCGGTCTTTTGCTGATCGTTACCGTGTTCACATTTCACATCACGTTCGGTCATATCTTGCTGGCCGCGCATTTTCTGCAGAAAGTCTTTACAGATCCTGCTGAAGTGGTGCGGGAGAGCAGAGCGAAGACACCTGCGCGCTCACCCTATCTTGGGCAGAGACCACGCTTTAGCCGCTATGTTGGCACTAGTAGTGGTGGCGAGATTGGCAATGGCGAGAATAGCGCAGTAGCAGTTGCTCCAGCACGTCAGTTAAACCGCATGCCTGCGCCCGCTGGATCACGTAGACCTGTTGCGGATACACTGCTTGACGATGATGATATGGGCGATATCTCCTTTGAAGCTGATTTTGCTGATGGCGACGAGGATGATCCGCTCAATGATATTGCTATTCATCAAGCAGAGGTTGGCCTGGCTCCACATGTGAGAGCTATACCTCGCGCGCTTGATTTAGATGAGCATAAGCGTGCAACTCAAGGGGCACAGCAGCAACCGCTCTCGTTTGAGCAGGGAGACCAGACTCTAGCGGGCCAACCATCGCGGCTTATTGTTAGACCTCCATTAGATATGGAGCCGCTACCACCGAATCCACGTCTCGCTACTCAGTCTGCCGTGGCAAACAGGGGGAATGGTGCGAATGGAGGAGCAGATATGCCTTCTGCTAGAGCAACTCCAGTGAAGAATCGCGCTGGCAAGGTTGCTCAAGCTCCAACTCCTGCCGTACAATCGCTCTGGAAGTTGCCTGAAACCTCTCTGCTCAATAACCCTGACGCTGCAAAATTACAGCAATATGGTGACGATAC